>CAYZJQ010000074.1:0-12837 GCA_964478805.1 uncultured Halobacteriales archaeon
GAGGACGGTCATAGCTTGACGACCCGGGCAGCGGCCGCGGGCAGCGGCGTCGGTTCAAAGTCCAGGCGAGCGAGCGGCGCAAGTTCTGGCGGCTGGTGGCTTGTCATCCAGTCGATGAACCGGACGAACTCAGGGGGTGCGTCCATCCGGTCCGCCATTTCGGTTGCGGTCATCGGTGCAGGATGAACTGGGTGGCCAAGCGCGTCCGCGAACGCCGCCGCGAGAGCCTCGATATCGTAGCTCCCGGCGGCGAGTTCGACGGGTTCCCCCGCATAGCGGGAAGGGTCGGCGAATGCCTGGGCGGCGAGCCGGCCGATGTCGATGGGGTCGACGACAGCAAGTTCGCGGCCCTCGGGGAGTGGATACGGGAACGTGCCCTCGCGTAGCGCAGGGCCCTGCATCTGAAAGTTCGTGACGAACGTGTGCGGGCGTATGATGAAGGCCGGGACATCCGACGCGCGAACCGCGTCCTCGACATCGGCCTTCGCGTCGACGTGCGGGATGCCGGGGCGCTCGCCGCAGTTCCCGCCAGTTGAGACGACGAGGAAGCTGACACCGGCACGGGCCGCCGCGGCGGCGACGTTCCGGCCGAAGGCGCGCTCGTCCCCGCCGACGGATGGGTAGAACACTCCGTCGGCGCCCTCGAACGCCGCGGTGAGCGCATCCACGTCCGCGATGTCCCCTTGTTTGAGCTCAACGCCGCGGTCGGTGAGCGCTCGTGCGGCCGGCGCGGTCGGGGTGCGTGTCAGCGCCGCGACCTGCTGGCCATCGGCCAGCAGCGCGTCCACAACGTGGCCACCCTGTGTCCCGGTAGCACCGATAGCCAGAATCATTCAGGCCCCACCTTCGGCATCGCGCCGACGTAGAGGTCGTCTTCCAGACACTCGAGGATGAACGCCGCGACGTCCGCCCGTGCGACCGCCTCGAACCCCAGCGCGATGTCGCCGTGACGGTAGCCGGTTGCGTCGTCATCGGTCAGCCGCGGCGCGCGGACCACGGTCCAGTCGGTGTCACTCGCCTTCACGCGCTCAACGTGGGCCGCCGCGTCCGCAAGCACTTCACCGGCGAGTAGTTTCAGCGCTGCGCCCATGACCCGACCCGAGAAGGATACGGACTCGCCTTCCTCGCGAACGCCGGCCCCGACCAGGGTGACGAAGCGGGGAACTTCGTGCTCGGACATCGCTGCAAGCATATGCTCCCCAGCGATCTCAAGCAAGTCGTCGGGACCCCCCGACGACTGGCCGAGCACGCTCACGACAGTATCGGCTCCTCTCACAGCCTTGACTACCCCCTCGCCAGTGTACGCGTCGCCAGTCACGACGGTCAGCCCCTTCTGCTCCTCGATGGGGAGCTTCGCCGGATCACGCACGAACGCGGTGACCGCGTGGCCTGCCGCAAGCGCCTGTCGAACAAAGGGAATGCCGGTCCGTCCCGACGCCCCAAACACGGTGATGTGCATACTCCTACTTCGCCGTCTGAAGTCTTATACTGTCCACTTCGAAGTTTCGAAGTAACAACCTCCATCTCCTCGTCTTCGACGGACTCGGGGCAAGTCGAGCTAGTGACTATTTAGCTGTGGAGAACCTACGGTGGGTATGGACGACGCCGGACTTGAGGAACTGAATGCGGGGCGGACACGCAAGGAGGCCGAACAGCTGCGTAAGTCGTTCTCACCGGCCGAACGTGAGCGGGTGGAGACGACGGTCGCGGACCTGCTCGATCTGTTGGGGAAGGCGCATGCGATGGCGGTGCTCTCGGCGTTTGCGTTCGCCGACGGGCCGCTCCGTTTCTCCGAGCTCGAGGAGCAACTTGGGGTCTCACCGAACACCCTCACCGAGCGGCTCAAGGAGCTGACGGCCGCCGGCCTGCTCGACCGCGAGTCGTACGACGAAATCCCGCCACGCGTCGAGTACACCGCCACGGAGCGCGCAGAGGACCTCTTCCCCGTTTTCGCGCATCTTCACCACTGGGCCATCGAGCACGAGCTGTGACTATGGATTCAGTAGCCACTACGAAGCTCTGGACACTGGAGTATATGACTTCAGGAAACGTATTGATGCTTGAATGAGTTCGAACCATGAGTCTGCGGCCATCGACGCCCGCGGACTAGAGGTGACCTACGCCGACGGAACCGAGGCCGTCCGTGGGGTCGATATGCACGTCCCGGCGGGGGAGTTCTTCGGCTTTCTCGGCCCGAACGGCGCCGGCAAAACGACGACGATCAAGACGTTGGCGACGCTGTTGTCGCCGACTGGGGGCAAGGTGCGCGTCAATGGCTTCGACGTGAAGGCGGAGGCGCGGAAGGTGCGTGAGTCCATTGGCTATATGGCTCAAGAGACCAGCGTCGACCCGGAGCTCACGGCCCGCGAGAACATCAGTTTCGCCTGTGAGGCCTACGGAGTGGCCCGCTCGGAGCGGGCGGCACGCATCGACGAACTCCTCGAACTCGCCGACCTCGCGGACGTAGCCGATAAAGAGGCCGAGGAGTTCTCCGGCGGGATGAAAAAGCGGCTCGACGCCGCAACCGCTCTAGTCCATCGTCCGCCGTTGGTCTTCCTCGACGAGCCGACGACCGGACTGGACCCCAAAGCGCGCAACCGGTTGTGGGACTACTTCCGGGATATCAACGAGCGGGGGACTACCCTCTTCCTGACGACGCAGTATCTCGAGGAGGCCGACCAGCTGTGCGACCGGATCGCGGTCATCCTTGACGGCGAGATCGTCGCAGAGGGGTCGCCCGCCGAATTGAAGCGGCGCGTTGGCGGCGAGATCTTGGAGGTTGAACTCGCCGACTCGGGCGCGACGGAACAGGCAGTCAAGGTGGCGCGCAGCAGCGACCTGTTCGGCGACGCCACCGTCGAATCGACCGCCGAGGGAATCGCAGTGACAAGCCGCAACGCCCGCTCACGAGGGACGGACTTACTCGTCGCGCTACGCGATGCCGGGGTCGCTGTGACCGGGTTCAACGTCCGTGCGCCGACGCTTGACGACGTGTTCCTCGCCATCACCGGCGAGGAACTCGAGCGGCCGGAGGAGACGGAGGTGGCCGCATGAGCTCCGAGACCGAAACGGCGACGACGGTCGGAACCGGCGAGGTAGCTCGCTCGTCGAACTCCTTTGTCGGCGACGCGTGGGTGAACTTCAAGCGGTGGAACCTCAAGGCCGTCCGCAACCCCTTCGTCCTCGTCGTCTCGCTGGTCCAGCCAATCATCTTCCTCGTGCTGTTCACGCAGGTGTTCGGGGAGGTAGCCGGAGGAGCGATCAACCGCGGGGGCGCTGGCATTAGCTACGAGACGTACCTAGTCCCGGCCATCGCAGTGCAGGTCGCGCTCGCGGCGGCGATCACCTCTGGAGTCGGCCTAGTCAACGATATCGAGAATGGCATGTTCGAGAAGGTGCTCGCCAGCCCGATGAACCGTACCGCAGTGTTCGTCGGGAAGACCGCAGCCGAAGTGTTCCGCATCGCGGTCCAAATCACGATCATCCTCGGGCTCGGGGTCGCGCTCGGGGCCGAAATCGCGACTGGCCTGGCCGGGGCGCTCGCCATCGTCGGCGTCGGCATCCTCTTCTCGCTGTGGTTCGTCTCCTTCTCGAACGCGCTGGCGGTCGTCACGAAAGACCAGGAGTCGACCATCATCGGTGCGAACCTGCTCCAGTTTCCCCTGCTGTTCCTCTCGAGCGCGTTTCTTCCGCTTGAGGTACTGCCCGGATGGATCCAGACGTTCGCGCGGTACAACCCGGTCACGTACGGCGTCGACACCGCCCGCGCGGTGATGCTGGACGCGGACGTGATGACCGTCATCGAGGTGACCGGCTTCGGTGGCCTTTATGACACCGTCGTTCCTGGCGTCGCCGTGCTGCTTGCGCTGGATCTCGTCTTCGGGGCCGTCGCGGTGGCGCTGCTCTCGCGGGCATCCAGTTCGGACGTACAGTGAAGTGGTACCGGATCGAAACCAGCGTATGGATACGGAGGCGCTTGTCGAACGGCTTGCGCGGTTCGGCGGCAGCAAGGCCGAACGGCGCGCAGTCGCCCGGCAGGCGCGCGACGTGGCCGATGCAGGCGTTTTTGCTCGCGACGAGGGGTATACGCTCAGCGTCGAGACGGTCGTCAAAGAACTCGCCGACGCCCCCGACGGCGGGCCCGCCGACCGGTGGAACTGGTGGCTCGGCGCCCTTGAGGTGAGCCACGGCGACTACGCCCGCTTTCAGGTGCGCCGCTGGAGCGAGGCCGCCGAGGACCACGGCCCCTGACGCCAGCGGAAGGCCGATTGTTCCGGACAGAGCGCCCCCAGCGTAGCCGCAGGCGGACGCCCGGCTTCATGACGTTCCCGATCGAACTGGTGATATGGATGTCAAGCCGGACCTGTCCGGACGCACCGCCCTCGTCACCGGGAGCGCTCGCCGTGTCGGTCGCGAGGTACTGCTCGCGCTCGCCGACTCCGGGGCCGACGTCGCCGTCCAGTATCGGACCAGCGACGCGGCGGCAGAGGCGACAGCCGAAGAGGCCCGTGACCGCGGCGTCAACGCGACGACCGTCTGCGCGGACGTGACCAACCCGGCATCGGTCGCATCGGCGTTCAATGACGTCGAGGCCGCCGTTGGGAGCGTCGACCTTCTTGTCAACTGTGTCGGGGACTTCGACGATCGACACTGGACCGACCTCTCGCACGACGACTGGCAGCGCGTTATCGAGACGAACCTCTACGGTACGTACCTGTGCTCGAAGCACGCGCTCCCGGCGATGCGTGACCAGGGGTGGGGCCGGATCGTCAACTTCGGCTTCGCCGACTGCGATCGGATTCACGCCCCGCCGTCGAACTTCCCGTACTTCGTCGCGAAGACTGGCGTGCTCATGTTCACCCGAATGTTGGCATATGATACCGCCGACGATGGTATAACGGTCAACGCCGTCTCGCCGTTCGCCGTCGAGAACACGGTCTCGGATGTGAGCAGCTATCCGCGCGGGCGGCCCGCGAGCTTCGCGGACGTGACCGCGCCGGTTCTCTTCTTCGCCAGCGAAGCCGCAAGCTATCTTTCCGGCGAGAACATCGCCATCGACGGCGGACGGCTCCCTGAGGCGTGATGAGTGGGTCGGACCGACACGCGCTCGGCGACACCGACAGCGGTTCACCGGCGGCGCTCGGAGAGCGGGTATGAACGTCAAGTTCCTCGGCGGCGCCCGCGAGGTCGGGCGGAGCGCCATCCTCGTTGACGGAACCCTCCTGCTCGACTACGGCGCGAAACCGACGGATCCACCGTCGTGGCCGCTGGACTGCGACCCCGAGGCCGTCGTCGTCAGTCACGGCCATCTCGACCATGTTGGCGGCGTTCCCGCGCTGCTGTCGGGCCCCAACCCGCCGGACGTTCACTGGACGCCACCGACAGCCGCGTTCGCCCGACTGCTCGGGCGGGACACACTCAAATTGCACGGAGGCACACCGCGGTGTCCCTTCAGCGAGAACGAGGTCGCACGACTCGGGGAGTGTTCTGTCACCCACGGATATGGCGAGCCGTTCGAGGCGGCTGGCTACGACGTGACCTTCTTTGAGGCGGGCCATATTCCCGGCAGTGCACACGTTCTGATCAACGACGGGGACACCCGGCTGTTGTACACGGGGGACTTCCATACCGGTCCCCAACGGCTCGTCTCGTCCTCGACTGCCCGTCCGGCGGCCGACGTCGTTCTGTGTGAGTCCACCTACTCCGACGTCTCCCATGACCCCCGCGAGCGGGTCGAGCGGCGGTTCGCCGAGGCCGTCCGCGAGACCACGGTCCGGGGCGGGACGGTCGTCGTTCCGGCGTTCGCTATCGGGCGTACGCAGGAGGTGCTGCTCGTCTGTGACGCCCACGAACTCTCGCCGTACGTCGACGGGATGGGCGTCGAAGTGCTCGACCTGCTCGTCGACCACCCTACGTACGTCCGCGACGTCGACGCTCTGCGGGGTGCCCGAACGAACGCTCGGGCGGTGACGGGCCGCGACGGGCAGCGGCGGCGCATCGCCGCCGAGAACACCGTCATTGTAACCACGAGCGGGATGCTCACCGGCGGTCCCGCGATGACCTACGTGCCCGAAGTAGCCGGGTCGCCGACGAACCTCGTCGCCTTCTCGGGTTACCAAGTCGAGGGGACGCCCGGTCGGGAGCTGCTGGAGACGGGCAGTGCCGACCTCAACGGAAATCGGGTGGCGGCGGCGGCCCGCCGCGAGTTCTTCGACTTCTCGGCACACGCCGACCGCGAGGGCCTCCGCTCGTTTCTCGCGGCCTACGAGGACGCGACCGTGCTCGTCAACCACGGTGACCGGTGTGGAGCGTTCGCTGAGACACTCTGTGCGGACGGCTACGACGCGCGCGCACCCACCCTGGGTGCGACGGTCGACGTCTGAGTCAGCTCCGGAGCCCGGTCCAGGCGACCCAGCAACCCGCAGCGACGGCGACGCCCCCGGCAAGGAGAAGCGGCGGTCCGGAGGTGAGAGTCGTACACATCGGAACTCGACCCCCGTCGCCGAGACAGGCCCGCTGGGCGACGCCGAGGAGGGTGAGAGTGACGCCAGCAAGCACGAACAGCAGGGTAACGAGCAGCCGTGTCGCCTGCACGCGCTGGCGCTCGAGAGCCGCCCACCGGCGACTGACGGCCTCGCGTTCCCACTCCGTGCCGCGCTCCATGCCGAGTGTGTTACCTCACCACACGGCAAGAATCCTTCGCCGTCACCGTGGCGCCCGCCCGTCGACCCGTTCGTAGAAGGCCGTCGCATAGACCGGGCCGAACGTCGTCGAGAACGTACCGCCGATCCACAGCAGCAGGAACGCGGTACCGTCGATCGACGGGTCGGCCGTCGGGTTCGCGAGCAGCCCGGCCAGGAAGGTATACAGGCCCGGACCGACGGCGACGAGCGCCACGAGAGCGTTCACGAGACCGAACCACAGTGCTGCACGTCGGTTCGAGACGATTCGCGAAAGGCTCTCGCCGATACTGCCGACCGCGCCGTGGCCGTGGACCACCGCCGGCGCGACGAGTCCGAAGGCGAGTGAGGCGAGGAAGCCGACGGCGACGAGCAGCGCACCGGTGAGGAGGTCATCGAGCCCGAATGCTGGCGTCCCGCCCTGAACGAGCGTGACCAGTTGTGGCTCAAGTGCGCTCCACGCGAACAGCGCCGGGAGCGCGAGGAGTAACAACATCCCGATGCCAGCCAGCAGTTGTGCGCCGACGAGCGAGAGCGTCTTCGCGTTCGCGGTCGCCACGAACCCGCCGTGGTGACGGTCGGTGAGAACCGTCGAGGCGACGCCGACGAGCCCCGCGGTGACCCACGCGCCAACGAGTAGGTCGAGCAGCGACAGCAGTCCGGAGTCAGCGGCGGTCTGGAAAGTCCCCACGAGCGCGGCACCAGCACCGGCGACAACGAGCAGCGGCGCCTCCCGGAGGACGAGTCCCGCGTCGCGAAGGGCCTGGAGGGCGGACATACCGGCCGACAGGTGAGTCCCCGGTAAGTGTCTTGAGGCCGGTCAGCCGTCGGCCCGCGTGACCCCCTCGTGGGCGAGTTCGAGCGACTCCGTCGCGACGGTCGCACGGTCCGTGCGGAGCTGGGGGCCGACCCACCGCGTGGGGTACGCGTCCGGGCACTCCCAGGCGACCTGCTCGCGGCCAGCGGCGTCCAACAGAGCCACGCGCACGGTCCGGGTCCTGGTCCCCTGAGCGACCCACCTCTCGAACCACGTCTGGAATGTATCATCGGTGGTAGCGGCACGGACAAGCACCAGCGGCGGCGAGACGGTGTCGCGCCGCAGCACCGTGCGGTCGCCGACGAGCCATCGAGGCAGGACGTCGGCGAGGGGGACCTCTCGACGGCCGACGGTCGTCTCGAGCCCACGAACCTCGGCGACGCCGAGCGCCCCGACGTCCTCGACCTCGACGGCGAACCGGTCGGTCGCGTGGACGGCCGGCGGGGAGCGGCTCACGGATACGTCACTCCGCGACGCGCTCGATCCCCTCGTGGGCGAGGACGAGCCGTTCGATCGCTACACCGCCGTCGAGCGCGTCTAAACGCGGGCCGACGTATCGCATGGGCCACGCCGCCGTGAGTTCCCATTGCGGGCCGGAATCGGCCTCCTCGTCGAGCAGAACGACCGTCACCGGACGGCGGGCCGCAGCGATCTCCCCGCGTTCGACGAGCCGACGCCAGTCCGCGAGGGCGGCCGAGCAGGTGACCCCCCGCTCGAGCGTGACCGGCTCGTACCGCGTCGACCCTGGAAGCGCTCGTGGCCCGCCGATGTCGGTGCCCTCGCGGTAGGTCAGCCGCTCCGTCGTCGACCCGCCGAGCCGGCACGTACTGAACCCCACCTCCGCGAGGCTGTCGATCTCGATAATGAAGTCCAGGGCCGTGAACGGGTCGTCGCGGCCCCCATCGCCACGCCTTGTCACCATCGCGCTCGCCTCGTCCGTGGCTTCGATCGTGTTGTGAGCCGGTCCCCCTGCATGGTCGAGTGTCACTCGACGGGGAATGGCTTGAGTGTTACTCGGGGGAGCGTGACCAGTCGTGGCGAACAGCAAGCGGCAATTTTGGTCGGCAAATACTCTTGTGCTTTGGTCGACGAGATGCGCCTATGAGCGCAAACGCTGATATCGGAGGGGACGACGAGCCGGAGCTGTCGGAGGTCGAGCGGGCCGCGCTCCACGATCTCAGACTCGCCACCGAGCACCTCCAGCGCGCCTACGGCCATCTCCTCGCGTTCCATCACGAGGTCGGCCACGCGATGGAGGAGTTCGCGGACGCCCGCGACCGGCTCCGGGAGTCAGACCACGAGGCCTTCGCCGACGGCATCCGCGATGAGCTACTGCCGGCCGGCGTCGTCGACGGCCGCTGGAGCTATGAACTCGTTGAGTCGTTCGAGTCGGGGCTTCTCGCAGACGCGCAGGCACTTGAAGCCGCCATCCGCGAGTCGCTCGCCGACGGCGCCGACCACATTACCGAGCGGGCCCAGCAGCGTCGCTGGCGGCGTGAGGCCCGCGACGCCGAGTAGCGAACTCACTCCCCCGCGGCGTCAACGGCATCGGCCTCGGACTCGAGTGCCGCGGCCAGCTCACGCGCCTGGTCCGCGGTGAGCCGGAGTCGGTCAGCATGGGCCGGGAGCGTCTCCAGTGACGTGTTGTCCAACTCGATGGCGAACTCGACGTGGTCGGGGTCGCTGCGTGGAGAGGTGACGTTGACGGTCGCGAACGCCGACTCGTCGAAGCCGTGGCCCTCGGCCTCGGCGTCCACAAGATCAAGCGTTGTGTACGCGTTCACGCGCATGATCCGGTCTGCCATACCGGGAGGTGGACGCGTTCGAGGGTAAGGGTGGCGCTACGGAGTCGAGAACAGGGGGAGCCGACTGGTCAGAAGGGAGCCTGTGGTCCCTCGTCGTCGTCGCTGGACGTCTCGCCAGGGAAGGATGGCGAGACGTTGCCGCCGCCCATGCCATCGCCGCCGCCGGCCGCCGTCCCGGTATCGGCGTGGACCGTCGAAATCTCGGGGATCTCCTTGGTCATGCGGGACTTGATCGCCTGGATTGTCATCGGGGAGATGCCACACCCGGAGCAGGCGCCGCCCAGTTGGATGGTCACCGACCCCGCCTCGCGGTCGATGTTCTGGATGGCTGCGCTGCCGCCGTGCATCTGGATCTGCGGGAAGTTGCGCCGCAGGAAGTTCGAGATGCGGTCACGCAGGTCGTCATTGTCCGCGGACTCCGTGCTCATACCAGCGGCTACGGTGTGACGACGCTTAGGAGTTGCCCCTCACACACGCCGGGTGGCCGCCACGTCACTTGGTCGCGTGGGCAAGGAGGAGGAAGCCGGCGCCGGCGTCGAACGTCGCGACCTGTGTCACGTCGGGGAATCGCTCCTTGACCAGTCCGCGTACGTCGTGGTCCTGCCAGTTGGCGATGCGGGCGTAGAGCCACTCGACGACCCCGGCGAGTGGCCAGTCGGGCACGGCCCCGTCGAGGACGACAAACCGGCCGTCAGCCACGAGTGTGTTCGCCACCGCACGGACGGCGCGAGCGGCAGCGGGCATCGCGCTCAGCGACAGCGACGCGAAGGCGGCGTCAACCGACCCGGGACGGAGCGGGAGCCGTGCTGCGTCCCCTTGGACCACCTCGACCGCGAGCCCTTGACGGCGGACACGGTTGCGCGCGCGGTGGACCATTGCCGCGCTGTGGTCGAGGGCGACGACACGACCGCCTGGCGCGACGCCGGCGGCGAGACGGGCCAGCGACCCGCCCGGACCACAGCCGAGGTCGAGGACCGTCTCGCCGGCGCGGAGATCGAGTGCAGCCACCGCTTGATGGCGCAGCGATCGCGAGAGCCGGTCGACGACGGCGTACCACCCCGCGTGGCGACCCCACCAGTCGTACAGTCGGCGGCCGCGCTCGGCGGGCGCGTCCATGGTTTGGGCCCTGGCCGGGAGCTACTTCGACGTTTCGCCGCGGTTACAGAAAGGCGAGGGGAACCCCACGATTTCGGCCGCGGGAGACGTCACACGTCGAAGACGCGCCGGAGCTCCGCCTCGATGGTCTCGACGTAGTGGTCGAGCACCTCCGTGAGCCGCTCGTCCTCAACGGCGACTACGCCCTCGATGCGCGCTGCGGGGTCGTCGGGGAGCTCCACCCGGAACTCGCCGTCGCCCTCGTAGAACGGCTCGGACTCGTTGAGCACGGTCTGGTCGATGCCGTGGATGAGCGTCGAGTCATACCGCTCGCTCATCCGCGAGAAAGCGTTCTTATACGCCTGCTGGAGCTGTGGGAAGTAGTCGGTGTACTTCTCCGCCTCGAACGTCTCGGGGTCCAAACTCATGCCCATGGGTCGGCGCGGGCGGACGAAAGCGTGGCGGTCACGTGCCGATCAGAACTCCCCCAGCGACGTCTGGTTCGGCTTCAGCGCCGTCGCGTCGTACCCACGGCCGGTCAGGTGACGCGCGAACGCCTCGGCGAAGCCGTGCTGGGTGTACACACGCTCCGGGTCGACCGCCTCGACGACCTCGACGAGTTCCTCAAAGCCACAGTGGTCCGAGAGAGGGAAGGTGACGTCGTAGCCGCCGCGGTACTTGAACGACTCCTCGACGGCCCATCCGGAGACGCCGATCGTCGTCGCGTCGGCCGCCTCGACCAGCGACTCCACCCACGCGAGTTTGTTCAGCTGTGTCGGGAGCACGAGCGCGTCCCGGTCGCCGAGCTCCGACTCGCGGCCCCACCGTTCGGCCCCGAACTCCAGGTCGAACGCCCGAGCGATAGGTTCGTTCAGAGCCGCGATGGCGTCGGAGACGAACAGCCGGTCGCGGTCCGACCGATCGACGAGCAGTTGGAGCTCCTGAGCGCGCCCCAGCGCGTAGCCGAAGAGAACGACCGGGCCGACGGTGTCATCGAGGAAGTCGACGAGTTCCGCCTCCACAGTGGCCTGCGGGGGAAGGACGTATGCCGGTTTCCCGTAGGTCGTCTCGACGACGAGCGTGTCGGCAGCGGGCGGCTCAAATCCCTTGAGGTAGAAGCGGTCGCGCGTCGAGATGTCGCCCGTGTACAGCACCGTTTCACGCCCCGTCTCGACCACGGTGGCCCGCGAGCCGGCGACGTGGCCGGCCGGATGGAGTTCGACGGCGGGGTGGGTCGTCGGGGTCACCCCGGCGTCGCGCCGAACGGCGGCCAGCTCCGCCGTAAGTGGCGAACAGACCATCTCGCCGGGCGACTCGGCGTACAGGTGGTCGCCGTGAGCGTGCGAGAGGACGTTCACGTCTCCGTCGGGGTGGGCCGCGTCAGCGACGAGCGTGCCGTCGGCGAGGTCGACCTCGACGCCGTCCCGGTACCGGACGCTCATCGCTGGCCCTCGTAGAGTCGTTCAACGCGCTCGTGGCTGTCGGCGTCGGTCGGGGCGAGATCCTCTCGCACGCCCAGAAAGCGGGGGAACCGGAGTGCATAGCCCGACCCGTACTCCGTGGAGGACTGGATCTCCTCGTACTCAACCTCGAGGACGACTTTGGGGGCGAGGTCCACGTCGCGGCCGTCGCGCTCGCGAACGAGCGGCTCCAGCCGGTCGGTGAGGGCGGCGAGCTCCTCGTCGGTATACCCCGTCGAGAGTCGACCGACCTCCCGGAACCGGTCGGCAGCGCGGTCGTAGCAGGCGAGGTAGAGCCGGCCAAGCTGCTCGGAACGACGGCCCTCGCTGTAGGTCGCACGCGTCACGACCAACTCGAGCGGCTCCATAGTCGGCTTCACCTTGGCCATCGTGTCGACCCGTCGGCCGGGCGTGTACGGCGCTCGAGGGTTCTTGATCATCAGCCCCTCGTGGCCGCCGTCGAGCGCTGCCCGGTAGAACGCCGCCGCCTCGTCGCCGGCCGCGGGCCGTGCGTGGGCCGCCCGCTGGATCCCTTCGCCCGGGTCGACGACGGCATCGAGCCGCTCCAGTCGGTCGTCGAGCGGGGCGTCGAGCAACGGCGTGCCGTCGTGCAGGCAGTCGAAGAGGTGGAGGGTGACGGGGATCTCTTCGGCCAGCGCCTCGACGTCGTACTTCCGCTTGATCCGCTTCGAGAACCGCTGGAACGGGACGGGCGCGCCGGTCTCGGCGTCGTAGCCGACGAGTTCGCCGTCGAGGATGCACCGCTCCGCGGTGACGCCGGTCCGGACGGCCGCGACCGCGTCGGGGAACTGGGCGGTCACGTCCTCGAGTCGGCGAGTGAACAGCCGCACGTCCTCGCCGTCGACGTGGACCTGGACGCGCGCACCGTCGTACTTGTACTCCGCGTAGGCGGTCTCGCCGGGACCGACGTCCGCGAGCGCCGCCGGCAGGTCGTCGGCACTGCGCGCGAGCATTGCCTC
>CAYZJQ010000075.1:0-12668 GCA_964478805.1 uncultured Halobacteriales archaeon
ATTTGCAACTTTGTCACCGTCTCGTTCGGTGGAGAATCGGTGCTGTATCCCGGCGGCGCACTCAACGAGGATGAATACTATTTCACAAAGAGGAAAGCCAAGTGCGACGATTCCTCGTCCCGAGAGGCCACTCGTCTTGACTGTAAGCGAACGGGTCGCCGGACCCACTTCTTGCACGCACTCTCGAAAGCACTCGTGGAGGAGTTCGATCAGTGACACTGTTTGCTGGCACGGAGCGAGCGGAAGCCACACCCATTCAGCGATAAGAGAGTCACAGCGCAACAGCGGATCGTAAATTGACACATATTTCTGCCGCCGGTGGGTTCCTGTAGTATATGCAATTCTGTCCCGAGTGTGGGTCGATGATGCACACAGAGGGAGATACGTGGGTGTGTCGCGCCTGTGAGCACGAGACACCGCGGGACGCGCACGCAGAAGTGGCGATGACGACTCAGGATGGCCAGCGTGACGACGGGGCTCCCGCAGTGGCCGACGCGACCGAGGGCTCCGCAGAGACGATACAGGAGCCATGTCCGGCAGCCGAATGCGACAGCGACAAAGCCAACTCCGCGACAATGCCGAAGCCGGGCGGCTCCTACGAGGTGCGGCTGTTCACCTGTGTCAAGTGCGGCCACACGTGGCGCGAATCCTGACGGCACCGCTCGCGAATCCCCCGACAATCAGAGCGGTAGTGGTTGGAGCATGGTCTTCAGAACTGAAACCAGCGAGGGGCCAGTGTTCGAACGCCTCGCTCATTACTCGTTGTTGCCGCGCCCGCAGACAAGATGGGCCGGCCGGGAGACCGACCTTGCTGATTCAGCCACGTCCGCCTGGGAAAGCCGTAGCACCCACGCCGATGTGCCGGGCAGCTACTCGGGGTACGTCGGGAGCCGCGCGGATTGGGCCGATCCATCGACGAACGGGAGCGCCTCATGTGTCGCGCGCACGTCCGCGCCGTCGACACGCACCGTCGCGGTGGCGAGGTCGGCGTCGTACCGCACGAACGCGAGCGCGAGCGGCCGCTCTCGACAGGGGGCATCGACAGCACGAGTCACCTCGCCGACGTGGCTGTCGCCGGCGAAGACGGCCGCGCCCGACGCGGGCAGGGTCTCGGGCGTGAGTCCGACCAGCCGCCGGGAGGGACGCCCCTGGTTCTCGATCTTCGAGACGATTTCCTGGCCGACGTAACACCCCTTCGAGAAGTCGAGCCCGTTGCGGAGGCCGACGACGTTCGGGACCGTCCCCTCGAGTTCGGTCTCGAACAGCGGCGTGCCAGCCTCCAGCGTGAGCGTCTCCCACGTCCGGTAGCCAAACGGGATGGCGTTGTTCCCGCGGTTGAGCAGTGTATCGAACACCTCCGCCGCGCCGGCGGCGTCACAAACCACTTCGTACCCTTCCTCACCGGGCAGATCGTCGCTCCGGATGACGGTGACGCCGGCGTCGCCCATCGACCCGCGGACGAAAGAAAGCCGCTCGTCAGGGCTGCCGACGCCGCCGTGGAGCACGCTCGCGATCTTTTCCGTCGCCGTTGGACCGTGGACACCGAACACGGCCAATTCGTCGGTGACGTCGGCGAGGGTGACGTCCTGGATAAATGTCTTCTCGCGCCACTCGTCAGCGAGGGGGCTGGCCTTCGTCGGCGGCGTGAAACAGAGCAGGCGCTCGCCGGCGTTGTAGACGTAGAGGTCGGTCTCGATGCCGCCCTGCGGGTCGAGCAACAGCGCATAGACACCGTGGCCGTCCTTGTCGGGAACCGCGTTGGAGACGGCGTTGTCGACGAAGGCCACGCGGTCCGTGCCGGTGACCTCAACGATGCCGTAGCGTGCTTCGAGTACCCCGACGCCGTTACGGACCGCCCGATGGGTCCGCTCCGGGCGGCCGTAGTGGTCGACGACGCGCCGGCCGTCGTACTCGCGGAACTGCGCCCCGTACGACTCGTGGACTTCGGGGACGACGGTCATTGTCGGCTGGAGGTGGGCCGTCGGTAAAAACGGTCCGCGTCCGTCCCGCTTGCGGGCGCTCGGGCCCTGTCGAACGCGCGCTACGGCTGCAGACGGACCGTCCGCCTGCGCACCGTCGCACAATCCAGACACGCACGTCGATCGTGGATTCGGCGGCCGTCGGCCTCACCACCCCAGCGGCCCGCCGCGTCCCGGTAGTCATACTCCGGACAGATCGCCTCTGTGTGCTCGTTGTCCGACGCCGACTGCCCGAACGCCGTGGAGCCTCATCTGATTAGTCAATAGATACTGGTAGGTGATGTAGTAAAGTAACCCGCGTCGCCGTTCGGTCAGAACGGGAGTTTCTCGCGGATGGCGTCGACGAGCGACGGCTCCTCGTCGTCCTCAGCCGTGGGGACGACCTTCTCGGCGGGGTAGATGCGGGTCGCCCCGCTCTGTTCTTCGACGTGGATGAGCCCGGCTGACTGGAGCTCGCCGAGCGCCGCCTCGATCCGGTCGATATCGATGTCGACGCTCGACCGGAGTTCCAAGACGGTCAACCCCTCCTCGTGGCGCTCCACGAGCGCGTCGAGTACCGCGACCTGCTCGTCAGCCCGGTCGCGGAACTCCCGCTTTGCCTGCATGGGCCGTGGTAGGACAGGCGAGGGTAAATATTGTTCGCGGTCGTCGTACCGCCTGCCGTCGGTACTCTTAAGCCTGCGACGGCGGGAACGTGCGGTAATGGGACTTACGTGTTCGGTCCTCGGGCACGCGTTCGAGGCGGCCGAACTCGAGCGCGAACGCGAGGAGCAGGGGAGCGAGGCGGTCACGGTCGTCCGGGAGGTCGAGACCTGCCGTCGCTGTGGTGAGCGGCGCGTCGTGTCCGAGAATAAAGAGGTCACCGCCATCGTCGATCCCGACGACGTCGGCGTTGACGCGACAGCCCCTGACTCGGACGGCGACTCCGAGCCCGCGCCCGTCGATTCGGAGCCGGAGCCAGATCCAGCTTCAGAGTCGGCGACGGAGTCAACTCCAACGCCAGATCACGAATCGTCGGCGTCCGGCGCCGAGGGCAATATGTCGTCCGACACCGACCCAGACTCCGCTCCCGGCCCAGCATCGGACGTGACACAGTCGGGGGCGCCGAATGAGCCGCCGGCTGCCGATGACTTCGAGCCCCCGACCGATCCCGAGAAGGACGACGCAGAAATCCTCGAGGACAGCCGCGAGGAGCCCCGCACACCAGGCCAGTGGCCAGATGACGACGACAGTTTTGAGCCGACATCGCTGACGGGCGGGCCCGAAAACGGGAGGGGTGGCGACAACGTGGTGGACGATGTCGACGCCGACGCGGACAGACCGGAAGTAGAACCCGCGGCGACTGCCTCAAGCGTCGCTCGCGGCGACTACGTCTGTCCATCCTGCGGGTTCGCGACGCCCGCCGAGCGCTCATCACTGCGGGCGGGCGACGCCTGTCCGGAGTGCCAGCGCGGCTATTTGGAGAGTCGGTGAACCGCGTGCCGCACTCTTCGCTCGTCGACTCCGGTTCCATGGGCTTCGGCTCAAACGCTGTGAGTGCTGCCTCGGTCGTAGCGCCCGTGACGACTCGCATACAAAGCTATGAGCCAGCACGCGGCTCAGCCGGTCGGTCACGACCGGGTGCCGTGTATCTGTAGCCAGCACAATCGGCCGTCTCCGTCCTCTGGGCCGGTCGCCGAACGCTCCGAAATCGGTAAACCATCGCCCGCCGAATCCCGGGCCATGGAAGAGTACAAGATGCGGCGTGGGGAGTACCTTGAGGAGCGTGTTCCCAATATGGAAGCGACCATCGAGGAGTACTTCGGCCCCATCACCGGCACCGAGGAGTACAAAGGCTCCGAGTTGCATGTCGTCGGTGAGCCGGAAAACCCCGTCTTCGAGAAGGTGGTCGTTGGCGCCGTCGCCTATTCGAGCAAGAAGGATAAGCTCGCAGTCGACTTCCACGAGCGGAGCCTCGAAGAGTTGATGGAGACCGGTGATGTCGACCGGGCGGGCGACGCAAACACCGCGAAAAACGAGTTCTTACTCGAGGCAACGGGGCGGGACGCGAAGTCGCGCCGCGAGTCTATGAAGCGCGCCGTCGAGGACGACGCCGAGACGCCCGACGGCGTCGAGTAACGTCCGCGTCTTCACATCACGCCGGGTTCCTCGCCGGCGTAGGCACGCTCGGTCAGCAGCGCCTCAAGATTCGCGTACGGGACGAACCCCAGCAGCTCGCCGGCGTCGTCATACAGCTCGACTCCGTTCTCGATTCGCTCGTACTCGCTCGCCTCCAGTTGGCCGTTGGGCAGGATGGCACGGTACATACGCGAGGGTCGACACTCGTTCGTAAAAAACCCGACGCGGCCATCCCACCGGGTCGGAAGTGTTGGTCGTTCACCGCCCGGTCGCCTCACCCGAGCAGGTAGCGGAGCCAGCGGTTGTTCTGCACTAGCTTGAGCTTCTCGATGCGGGCATCCAGCCCAAGGACGCGGCCGGCACCAACGGCCCCAAGACCGAACAGCAACGCCGCGTACACGAGGTGGTCGTCGACGACCCAGCCGTGTGCGACCGGGAGCCCAGCCATCAGCCCGCCCGTAAGGCTCGCCGCCCAGTAGAACAGCATCATGACAGCACCCCAGAAGGCGCTCCACCGGACGAACGCCCCCAAGATGAGCGCCAATCCCGTGAGCGTCAGGCCCCACATGTTCAGGATGTCAATGAGTGGGTTGCCGGCCATCGCTGCGAACACCTCGGTGAACGGGTTCCCTGCCGGGATGGCGTTCGCAAGGAAGCCCGCCGCTGTCCAGTTGTTGTCCGGGTTCGAGTCCAGGTAAGTGACGAGCTTGGTCAGCCCACCCTGGAGCAGGACCCACCCCATCGTGACGCGCATCGCGACCAGCGCGTAGCCGATCCACTGCTCCGAGTACTCGAAGTCGGTTTGGCGTCCGAATATCTCCGCGTCGAGCGTCCGGGTGTTGTCTGTGGACATCGTAGTCACCTTACGTTCGTGTGATTGGTCGTGTTTTGTTTCAACCGACAGGATGAGTCCCAGCGTCTGAGATTCGGTGACGGGCGCGACCGGTCACTCGATGATGCCGTAGCCGCGACGGAACAGCACCACGTCAGCCGCGAGGACGGCAACCGTGAGTCCGGTGAGGACGACGAGCGAGGCGTTCGGATCGACGTCGGAGACGCCGAGGAAACCGAAGCGGACGCCGTTGACCATGTACACCATCGGATTGAGCAGCGAGACCGTCCGGTACAGCGGCGGAAGGATGTCGAGCGAGTAGAACACGCCGCCAAAGAAGGTCAGCGGCCGCAGGATGAACTGTGTGAGCACGGTGAGGTAATCGAAGTCGCGCGCCCACAACCCACCAGCCACCCCGAACGCGGCGAACAGCGTGGTCACGACCAACACGAAGGCAACAAGGTAGAACGGCTGCGCGACCGGGACGGTGCCGCGGTCGATGGCCAGCGGGACGAAGACGAGCCCGACGCCCACAATAATGAACCCGACGACGATGCCGCGGACGGCGGCGGCGCCGACGTACGCGATCACCTGGCTCGTGTACGACAGCGGTGAGGTAAGCGTCTCATGAATGTACTCGTTCCAGCGGCCATGGAAGATGGAGAACGAGGAGTTCTCAAAGGCGTTCGACACCGCGCCGAGCACGACGAGCCCGGGGAGAATATAGAGGATGTAGTCGAACCCCTGGATCTCGGAGATGCGCCCGCCCAAGATGACGCCGAAGACGGCGAAGTAGAGCACGTTCGTGATCGCCGGCGGAAGGAACGTGTTGCGCGGCCGCCGGAGGAAGCGCAACACCTCGCGTTTGAATAGCGAGCGGAAGCCCGTCCCGAAGACGCTGACGCTCATTGGTCGGCTCCCGGTGCGGCATCCGCGGCGGCGCGGTCCTCGTGACGCGTCATCCCGACGAACACCTCCTCAAGCGAGGCACGCTGGATCTCAAGATCGGCGATGTCGTGACCCCCAGCGTCGAGTGCACGGATGACAGCCGGGGCAACGGTTCCGGCGTCGTCGGCGGTGATCGACAACGTGCGGCCCTCCATGGCCACCTCGCGGACGCCCGCCACGTCGAGTTCGGGTACGCCAATAGTGTCGGTCGCAAGCGTCACGACAAGGGTGTCATCACCGCGTGCCCGAAGGTCATCCGGAGTGGCAACCTCTACCTTCCGGCCGGAATCCACGATAGCGACGCGATCACAGAGCCGCTCGGCCTCCTCGATATAGTGCGTCGTCAGGAGAACGGTGGTGCCCTCATCATTGAGCTGCTGGACGAGCGCCCACAGGTCGCGGCGGAGTTCGACGTCAACGCCGGCGGTCGGCTCATCGAGAATGAGCAGGTCGGGATCGGTGACTAACGCCCGCGCGAGCAGAAACCGCCGCTTCATCCCGCCGGATAGCCAGTCGAAGCGAGTCTCACGCTTGTCGTAGATGCCGACGGTGCGCAGCGCCTCGTCCGCGCGCCGGGCAGCCTCATCCGGGGGGATCCCGTGGTAACCAGCCTTGTGCTCGAGCACTTCATGGATCGGAAAGAATCGATCGACGTTGAACTCCTGTGGGGCCAGCCCGATGCAGTTGCGGGCCGCTTGGTAGTTGGTTTCGACATCGTGGCCGAACACCGATGCCGAGCCACTGGTCGAGCGCGCAAGTCCGACGAGGATATTAATGAACGTGGTCTTGCCGGCCCCGTTGGGGCCGAGGAGACCGAAGAACTCCCCTTCTGCGACCTCGAAGGAGAGGCCGTCGAGGGCGCGGACGTCCCCGTACTCTTTGACGAGGTCGTCGGCGACAATAGCAGACATTACCCGTAGTTACGCGACCGCGGCGGGTAAACAACGCGTTTCCGGCTCAGCCTTCGAGCTTCTCGCGGGAGATCTTCACGCCACCTGGCGTGATGATGAGTTGGTCGTCGTCCTTCTGGATGATGTCACCGCCTACTTCATCGGCGACCTGTTTCAGCTCATCGGAGATGTGCTCCATCGTCCGGTCGGTCGTGGTGTGGCGCGTGATGTCCGCGATGACGATGTCTCCGTCGTAGACGGCGTCCTTGATGGGGATTACGTCGTTCTGGTCGCCAATAGTGGCGATGTGGAGCTGCGTGTCGACGCTGCCTGGGTCCGCGTCGAAATCGTCGATATCCAGTTCAACATAGTCGCCGGTGTTCCGGCCGCCGCCCCCCAACAACTTGCTCATCAGTCCCATACCTGCGAGACGTGGCGGCTGGCGGCAAAACTCTTGCGTCAGACACGCCCGCCCGGCCGCCCCAACCGGGAACGTTTTGCGCGGGCCAACCAACCCATCCCGCATGACGTTCAGCATCTGTGTGCGGGAACCGTACACTGACGACACCGGTATGAAACAGACCCGTTTCGGCGTCGCTGTGACCACCCGGCTCGCCGCAGTCGGGACGTTGTGTCCGTTCGCCAACGAGCACGGTGCCGTCGCGACTCAGTCGCTTGTCAACGTCGAGCTCGGGCGCAAGGGCATCGAGTACCTCGCCGATGGCCTCGCCGTCGAGGACGCACTCTCAGCGCTACTCAACGCCGATGACGGGAAACCAAGCCGGCAGCTCCACGGTGTCGACGCCACGGGAACCTTCGCGTTCTCCGGCGAGGAGTGCATGGGCTGGTACGGCCACGAGGAACGGGGCAGCTTCACCGTCGCCGGCAACCTCCTGACCGGCGAGGCGGTCATCGAGGCGACTGCCGACACGTACGAGGAGACGCGCGACGAGGACCGCCCGCTCGCCGAGCGGCTCATCGACGCGTTGGCGGCGGGTCACGCCGAGGGGGGCGACAAGCGCGAGGACCTCCCGATCCAGTCGGCCGCCCTGCTCGTCACCACCACGGAGGACCGCGAACTGGAGCCATACTACAACGACCTTCGGGTCGACGCCACGGAGACGCCCATTGCTGACCTGCGTGAAACGTACGCGCGTGCGAGCCAAAGCTTCGACGCCGCGGTCGAAAAGTACGAAGAAGAGTACGAACAGGACAGCATCGAGGGAGACGCCGGCGACGACGAGGAGTGACCAGCCGTGGGCCCGCTCGGCCGGCTCCTGTACGGCATCCGGTTCCTGCTTGAACTCGGCGGGCTCGCGGCCGTCGCGTTCTGGGGCGTCAGGACGGGCGGGAGCCTCCTTTCGAGCATCGCGCTCGCCGTCGCAGCGCCGCTGGCCCTGTTGACCATCTGGCGGACCGTCGTCGCGCCGGACGCGCCACGCCGGCTCACTGGGCTTTCGCGACTCGGCGTCGAACTAGCAGTGTTCGGGCTTGCCGCGGCCGCACTCGTCGACACCGGGCTGCCCGGCGTTGGCACAGCGTTCGGTGCGGTCGCGGCGCTCGACAGCGTTGGCGTGTTCGTTTACGAGCGGCGCGGCGGCACGCCGCCGGCCAGGTGAGCCCTCCTCAGTCTTCCTCGGCGACCCGTTCCTCGCCGTCGAAGTGTGCGGAGTTGTCCCGCGGCTCGTAGCCGAGTACCTCCTTCGCGCGCTTGATCGAGTAGTACTTGCGGTCGTTGTCGGAGATGCCGTAGACGATCTCGTACTCGTAGTCGGCCTCAAGCGCACGCTGGTGGAGGTGCGCGCAGTCCCGATGGCTCAGCCACATCGCCTGTCCACGCTCGTAATCGATCGGCGGGTGGCCTTTAGTGAGGTTGCCGATGCGGACGTTACACACCGAAAGTCCGTACTCGTCATGGTAGTAACGGCCGAGCGTCTCCCCAGCGACCTTCGAGACGCCGTAGAAGTTGCCGGGGCGGGGGAGTTCCGTCCCGTCGAGCCGGAAGTCATCGCTCTTGCGGTACAGTTCAGGTTTCCGATCAGTCTCGAAGTGGCCGACGGCATGGTTCGACGAGGCGAAGACGACGCGGTCGACGCCGGCGTCCACAGCGGCCTGGTACAGCATCTTCGTGCCATGGATGTTGTTCTCAAGGACGGCGTTCCACGGCGCGTCCGGGCGCGGGTCGCCGGCGAGGTGGATGACAGCGGCGACCCCGTTGCAGGCCTCGGCCATGAGGTCGCCATCCGAGAGATCGCCGACGAGGAACGGGTGGTCGGGTTCTTTGGCGGGCTGGCTGTGAAAGAGGAGCCGCCAGTCGTAGGCGTCCGCGAGCCCGTCGAGGATTGCCCCGCCGACCCGCCCGCCGGCGCCGGTCAGCAGTACGGGGTCGTCCATACGGTTGGCTCGGCCAGCCGGGACAAGAAACGTCCGGTTCTTTATCTCTCCATTCCCGAACCATCGTATGGACCCGACCGCTCCCCAGGCCGCCTGTTTCGAGGCTGGCATCAAATTTGGCTCGTTATATCATCAGTTCGCTGGAACGCCCGTCGCGCCCGGCTCGATCGACTCGCTCGAGCGGGCGATGGCTGAGGCCATCGAGAACCAGCCCTACTGTGCGGCCGTGACCGTCGATATCGACCCCGACCGCGTCCGTGCCGCCATCGATCACGCCGAGGCGTACACGGAGCTGACCGGCTCGCTGATGGACGTGGCAATGGTCATCGAGTACGAAGGGATCGAAGTCCACACCGAGATGCAGATGGCAGACGGCTACCCGCGGATGCGGATCGTTGAGGTCGTCGCGCCCGCTGAGTAAATATAAGTCGGCCGGCAGTCACCGGTCGCGCATGTCGCTCGCAGCCCTCGACCGACTTGAAGACGCGTTCGACGCAACGACGGCACTGCTCGTGCCCGTTGACGGCGCCCAGTGGCTCCGACTCGCCGTCGCTGCGTTCTTTATCGGCGGGCTCGGCGGTGTTTCAGGAGGCACACAAGTGGGCGGCGGCGACGTGGTCGGCGGACTGGGGTCGCTCCCCGGACTTGCCGCGCCCGATTCGGTCGGCCCGGAACTCGTCGGTGTCGGCCTTGTCGTTCTCGGGCTCGCCGCGGCCGCAGCGCTCCTTGGGCTCGCCGTTCTCTACGTTGGGAGCGTTATGGAGTTCGTGCTCCTGGCGGCCCTCGAGACGCGCACGGTCTCGTTACGCGACCGGTTCGGCGTCTGGCGATGGCCGGGCACCCGGCTGTTCTGCTTCCGGCTGGCGCTGTTCGCCGGCGTCGCCTTGCTGGTCGCTGGGGCTGCCGGACTCGGCCTGCTGTTGCAGGGGCCGGGCCTCCGGGTGCTCGCGCTGCTGTTCGCTGTCCCCGTCGCGATCGTCGTCGTTCCGCTTGGTCTACTCGTCAATGGGCTGACGACCGTCTTCGTCGTTCCGACGATGTACGTGGACCGGTGTGGCGTTCTCGCCGGCTGGCGACGGCTGTGGCCTCGGCTCCGCGCCGCACCGTGGGAGACGCTGGCGTATATCTGCCTCTCGGTCGTGTTCTCGGTCGCCGGCGGGACAGCCATAGCCACGGCCGTCGGGCTCGTCGCGGCAGCACTCGTGGTCCCGGTCGGCGTCGCAGGGATTGCACTCGTCGTCGGCGGCGCGCCTGCGGTCGTGACGCTCGCCGTGCTCGTGCCGCTGTTGGTGTCCCTCGGTCTCGTCGTTGCTGCGCTCGCGGCCGTCTTCCGGGTGCCCGTCCTCGTCTACCTGCGTCACTACGCGCTGTTCGTGCTTGCAGACCTCGACGGCCCGGATCTGTTCGCGGGGGTCCGCGAGGCCACGGATGTGCGACCTCCTGGCGAGTACGGGGACGCGAGTCGGCCGACCTGAGCCGCTGGATTCCACTTCCGCTTTCGGGCTCGTTTATATGCCGGCGGCCGCCAAACGGGGGGGTATGAGTCAGACGAGTTTCGACGACGAGGAGCTGTTCGGCGAGGCGGCCTCCGAGATGCGCGAGACGGTCGAGTCGGCGCTCGCCGACGCCCGGGCGGAACTGCCGGCGGCCGATGACGTCTGGGACGTCGAGGCGGACAACACGCTCGGTGTATTAAACTCGCTGAAGGGCACGCTCGACACCGGCGACGCCGCGAGCGAACTCCGTGAGGCGAAAAAGCAGTTCGTGATGGGCCAGCGCGCCGACGCTTTCGAGGACGCCGACGATCTCGAGGCCGACATCGCCGAACTCGAGGAATTGCTCGGCGACATCGAGTCGGCTCACGAGGGGGCGTCGGAGCTCGCCTCGACGCTCCCGGGGCTCCGCTCGACGCTCGCAGACGCGGCCGGCGAGGACGAGTAACCTCAACCCTACCGCTCGACGGCGGCGACAATTACCTCCACCAGCCCCGCAGCCGCCTCTTCAAGCAGCTCTTCGCCCGCCTCGGCGCTCGCGGCGCTGGGGTCGCCGACGTTCCCGCTCTCGGCGAACTCGTCAAAGTCATATGCCATGTTCGTCCCGGCGACGAAGTCGCCAAACCGCTCGCCCTTCCCCGCCCGGGCCGCCTCGTAGCAGTCCTCATCGACGAGGTTGGGGGCGACGTGGAGCACGAGCGAGGTCTCGACCGGCCCGCCATGACCGAGCGGGAGATCGGGGTCGACGGCGTCGAACCAGGTGTACGCCACCGCGTAGCCGTCGCCGTCGCGAGTGACCCGCCCGCAGAGTTCGCGCAGAGCGTCGGTGTTGCCTCCGTGGCCGTTGACCACAACGACGCGGTCGAAGGTGGCACACAGCGAGCGAACGGCATCGCCCACATACGCGCGGAAGGCGTCCTCGCCGACCCACATCGTCCCGTCGAACGCACGGTGTTCCTCGGCGACCCCAACGGGGATTGTCGGCGCAACGACGGCGTTCCCGCCCGTTTCGGCGTAGGCTTCGGCGCCTGCCTCGGCGATAGTCTCGGCGGAGAGAGAATCGACCCCAAGCGGCGCGTGGGGGCCGTGTTGTTCGGTGCTCCCGACCGGCAACAGCGCGCAGTCGACATCAGCGTCGCGAGCGGCGGTCCACGAGAGTTCGGCGAGCTTCATATGGGGGCGGCGACCGCCGGCTGCAAGTAGCCGACGGTTTCGGGCATCAGGGAAGAACGGCGCCCGCGATGAGGTCCCCACCCACGGCGAGGACGGTAGCCGCGCCCAGCCCCAGCACGAGCAACAGGAAGATCACGATCCACGAGATCGGTATCGACGAGTCTACGTCGTCGGGGTCAGCCATGTCCTGGCCTGCGACCCCCCGGGTTAAACAGGTAGCGGAATACGCCGACCCTGGCCCCGCCTCCGTACCGGTATGTGACGGCAGCACGGACGGTCAACAGTTACTTACACGTCTTCGGCTTAGCTGGGATAATGAGTCAGCAGGAACAGGAGCAGTCGGACAAACAGAAATACGAGTTCCGACGCGTGATTGAGGAACTCGAGGAGTTCGAAGGATCAGGGACACAGCTGGTCAGTATCTACGTCCCTGAAGACCGCCAGATCTCAGACGTCGCAGCTCACATCACCCAAGAGCACTCCGAGGCGTCGAACATCAAATCGAAGCAGACCCGCACGGCTGTCCAGGACGCGCTCACGTCGTTGAAAGACCGCCTGAAGTACTACAAGACGCCGCCGGAAAACGGGATGGTGCTGTTCTCGGGAGCGATCGACGCTGGCGGCGGCCAGACGGACATGGTCACGCGTGTCCTGGAGTCGCCGCCTGACCCGGTTGAGTCCTTCCGGTACCACTGTGACTCCGCGTTTCTCACCGAGCCGCTCGAACACATGCTCGCCGACAAGGGACTGTTCGGCCTCATCGTCCTCGACCGCCGGGAGGCGAACGTCGGCTGGCTGAAGGGCAAACGCGTCGAACCCGTCAAGTCTGCATCGTCGCTCG
>CAYZJQ010000076.1:0-3073 GCA_964478805.1 uncultured Halobacteriales archaeon
TGAACGAATGGATCGGTACCGGCTGTCACCGGTGTACCACCAACGGTCGTGGCGAACCGGCGGTGGACCTCACGCACGGCGAGTTCGGCCGTCGGTATTAATTCACACCCCCTCGCGATGGCTGCCCAATCCGCAATTGTCAGCTCGTAAACCGCGATGTCGTCGCGTACCGTATCCGGAGCGCGTTCGGGCGGCCCATGGGCATCTACACAGGCCAACGCCGTGACGAGTCGCGCGCGGCTGATCGGCGCGTCAATGGCAACCTCGTCTATCAGGTCGCCGAACAACCCAAGTGCAGCGCTCCCATCCGACATCCTAATGATATACTTGTTTAGTTAGTATATCATACTGTTCATGTGCCGATAGGGTTTCAGCCTCATCTTGCGCACCCCCAGTATGGTCCCGGAGGTCACATCGCCGGCCGTCGTGTTGCTGCACGTCACCCCCGAGGTCGACATCGTCACCGGGCTTCTCGGCAGTGCCGGCAGCGCCTTCCTGACGACGCTCGTCGTCGGCGCCGTCCTGGTCGCGTTCGCGCCCGACTACACCAAGCGGACGATAGCTGCCGTCCGCGCGGCACCGGTCAGCGCCTTTCTCTATGGACTGGTCTGTCTGCTCTTTTTTCTGCTCGTGACGATCGTACTCGCGATTACGATTGTCGGCATCATCCTTGCGATCCCGTTCGCAATCCTTGCGGCGGTCATCTGGGCGGTGGGCGCGGCGCTCGCAGCGCTTGCAGTTGCCGACCGGTTCGTGTCGATTGAGGACGGGTGGACGAAGCCACTCCTGCTTGCCGCCGGCCTCAACGGCGCGCTCGCCCGTACCGGAATCGGCGGGCTCGTCGCCTTCTGTCTCGGCGCCGTGGGATTCGGGGCCGTCCTCCGTGATCGACTGTAGGACGGCCGTGGGTGCTGGCGTTGACGCGGCCAGTGGGACTCAAGATCGTTCTCCGCGACCGACTGTAGCCCATGCCCTGCCCCTGGTGGCACTCGTGATGGGAAACCGGCGGGCAGCCAGACTAGTTCAACCTGGGCGGAGTGTCATCGCCACTGCCGACTCCCCGGTTAGTGGCGTGCGCCATCTTCACCCCGCAATTACTGGGCCACTGCTCGTCGCTGAGCCGGTCGCTCATCAGTCTTGCCGGTAGAGCTGGATCAACACGAGGATGAGCAGCACCTGGGCGATTTTGTCGGTGACATCAATCGGCGCGAGTTTCAGCCCGTTCACAGCGTACCACGCGACGATCTGGCCCAGCGTGAACGGGATGCCGAGCAGGTAGAACAGCCGGCGGCGGAAGTCGACCAGGATCGCTCCGATGCCGACGAGATAGCCAACCCCCGCGACGGCAAAGGCGATCCCAGGCCCCGCAGGGATGAACAGCGCGGCCAAATAAAAGTGGATACCGCCGGTCACCAGCGACAACACCACGCCAGCCCAGTGCAGCGCTGTCATCGAATCGGTCGCGAGCGCCGAGTCCCCCGCTGTGGTGCCGGTCTCCGTTGCCATATCTGGACATACGGCTCACGCCGCTTGAGTGTACGGGACGAGCGCGTACGCTACTCTGCTGTGAGGGCGGCGACGTGAGCCCGCATCGCGTCGGCAAACCGTGCGCGGCCGAACCGGTCGCGCGGGAGCGGTGGCCGGAGGTCCGCGTCGATGGCCGCGCCAATCACTTCGACCGCGTCGGCGGGCCCATCGAACAACAACCGGTCGTCGCCGTCGAGCACGTCGACCTGGCCACCGTCGTTCGGTGCGAACGCGACCATCCCCGCGGCGACGTACTCAGCGACAGCCATCCCGAAGTGCTCGGTGGGCTTGGTATTCAGCCCATAGCGATGGCGCCCGAGCAGGGCACGCACCCGCTCGCGGGGGACGTCCGTCTCGAGGCTGACGTACGCCCGCGCCGCGGCCGCCTGGCGCACCCGTGCGACGTAGTCACGGTAGGCAGCCGGTGCCGCCCCGACGATATGACAGTGGATCGCATAGCCCTGCTCACGGAGGCCGTCGACGACCCTGACCGCATCGAGCGTCCGCTTGTCCGGAGCGATCCGCCCGAGCACGACCAGCCCCTGTTCGCGGTCGGCCCACGGCCGGCCGTCGACCGTCTCCACGGGCGGATACGTCACGTGCGGGCGCGTCCCGTAGATGTCGGCGACGACATCGGCCGTCCACGCCGAGTTCGCGACCAGCCGCGCGTTAGCAAGCGTGGCCGTATCGGGCGCTGCAAGCCGGCTCCACAGCCCGTTCAACCGACCGGCCTCGCCAGCCGGCGTCCGCGCCAGATTGAACTGCGGGAAGTGGATATACTGGACGCTCGGCAGTGGCAGCGCCAGCTCGTTGGCGGTGCTGACTGCCAGGTCATACTGGTCGGCGTGCCGGCGGACGTACGCCTGCAGGAGGACGCTGCGAGCCGCCAACTGCGGGCCGATCCTGGGTGCGACGGCGGCGAACCCGGTCGCTAGGGCGTCGGCGCCCGGCGGCGCGGCTACCGCGACGTCGAGGTCGACATCGAACTGGGCGGCGACCTCGGCGGGCGTCGCCTTCGAGACGGTAAACAGCGTCACGTCGTGGGTGGTCGCGAGCGCGGCGCAGGTGTGGACACAGACTGCGTCCGCGCCGCCGCGGAGATCGAGCGTGTTGTGGACCACCGCCACCCGTGCCATACCCTGGCTTCGGGCGCCCGTGGTTTCAATGCCGGCACACGCCGCCGACAGAGACGGGCATTTCCCTCAGTAGTGGTACTGAGTAGTGTGGAGTGTGCGTTCGTCGGGGCCGGGGCTGTCGCTCGTGAGTACGCACGCGGGCTGGCCGACACCGGCCTGCGACTGACCGCGGTGTGTGACCGCGACCGCGACCGCGCGGCCGCGTTCGCCGCCGACTATGGCGAGCCGTCGGTCTACACCGACGTGGACGCGCTGCTTGCCGACACGACCGCGCCGCTGGTGGTGAACCTGACGAGCCACGCCGCACACGCCCCGGTTACGGAGGCGTGTCTCACCGCTGACCGGCATGTCTTCTCCGAAAAGCCGCTTGCGCTCGATCCCGCCCGGGCGGCCGAGCTCGTCGGTCTTGC
>CAYZJQ010000076.1:3173-12640 GCA_964478805.1 uncultured Halobacteriales archaeon
ACCGCCGGCCGCCCCGACCGCACGACGGCACGCCGCGGCGCCCACGTCGTCGCCGTCTGTGCCGCCATCGAAGAGGCCACCGAGACCGGCGCGGCAGTCCCGATCGAGGCCCGCCCACCGACGACGCCACCGACGCCGACCCGCGTTCCCCCGCCCGCGAGTGCCCCGCAGACCGGACGGCCCGACCGCGGAAGCCTCCGGCTGCCACCGGTCGGCTTTGGCTGCTCGCGCTACCGCGACGGCGACTACGTCGAGCCGGCGATCGGCGCGGCCATCGACGCCGGCTACCGGCTGTTCGACACCGCCGAACTCTACGGCAACGAGTGGCGACTCGGCGACCTGTTGGCCGGCCCTGGCGGCCCCGACCGCGAGGCGCTGTTCCTCCTCGGCAAGCCCTGGCGGACGAATCACGGCCCTGGCGACCTCGCGACCGCCTGTGAGGGGTCGCTCGCGGAGCTGGGCGTCGACGCGTTCGACTGCTATGCGCTCCACTGGCCCGGCGCGTGGCGCCACACTGAACCCCTCTCGGAGCTGTCGCGCCGCCCGGTCGCCGAACAGGAGCGGCTCACCTTCCCGACCGACGCCGACGGCACCCCCGCGACCGCGCCGCACACGCTCGCCGAGACCTGGACGCGGCTTGAGCAGCTCGTCGACCGGGGACTGGCGCGGACCATCGGCGTCTGTAACGTGACGCTCCCGCAACTGGCGCGACTGGTCGATACCGCACGGATCCCGCCCGCGCTGGTCCAGATAGAGCGGCATCCGTACCGCCCGCGGACCGATCTCGTCGCGTGGTGTCACGCCCGTGGAATCCGCGTTGTCGCTCACTCACCGCTGTCGGCGCCCGGCCTACTGGACGACCCCGTCGTTGCGGCCGTCGCCGCCGAGTACGACACCACCCCTGCTGCTGTGGTGCTCGCCTGGCATGTCGCTGACGGTGTCGTTCCGATCCCCTCGAGTACCGACCCCGACCACGCCACGGCGAACCTCGCGGCCGCACGGCTTGCCCTCGATGCCGACGCCATCGCCCGGCTGACCGCCCTCGCCGACCCGGAGTTCGAACGATGACGGTCCCACCGTCGCTGCGGGGCCAGTGGTGGCTGACGGCGGTGGTGTTCACGCTCGCGGCCGTCGGCGTGTGTGCGGCCGCAACCGTGCGGTTCGGCGCGGCCGCCGCCGGGATGTGGGGGCTCGCGGCGGCGGTGCCGCTCGGCTACGCGCTGTGGCTGTTGCGCCGGTCGCTTGCGCTGAACAGCCCGCCGACGGGATCGCTTCGAGCCGACGGTGGCCGCGGCGTCTACGCCACGCTCGGGCTCGCCAATGGACTTACCCTTACCCGGGGGTGGCTGTATGCGGCCGTCGGCGGCTTTCTGCTCGTGATCCCGCCCGTCGACAGCGGCTGGCGCGTCCTCCCCGCGCTGTGGTACGGCATCGGCGCCGCGCTCGACTGGATCGATGGGTTCGTCGCCACCCGGCTAGACCGCCGCACCGAACTGGGTGCCCGACTGGACCTGGCGTTCGACACGATGGGGTTTCTGGTCGCACCGCTGGTCGCAGTCGCCTGGGGGCAACTCCCGATCTGGTATCTGTCGCTGTCGGCCGCCCGCTACGTCTACCGGGCCGCCTGCTGGCTTCGCAAATACCGGGGCCTGCCGGTCGACCCGCTGCCGGCCAGCCGCGTCCGCCGGCCGCTGGCCGGCCTCCAGATGGCGTTCATCGCGGTCGCGCTCGCGCCGGTCACCTCGCCGGCACTGGTCGCCGCTGTCGCGCCGGTGCCGCTGGCCGCCTCGCTGGCAGTGTTCGGCCGTGACTACCTGGTCGTAGCCGGTCACCTTCCCCGAGGACAAGCGTCATGATGCTCACGCCCAACTAATCGGCCGTGAGCGAGGATGCGAGCGGGGCCAGCCGAATGGCCCTCGTGCAACTCGACGACTACGGGCCGTGGACGACGACGCCGGCACCCCGCCGCGAAACGGACCTACAGGCGCTGCAGGCGCGGCTGTTCGCCGACGTGGCGGACTTCTTTGGCGACCGCGACGGCTACGCGTTCACCAGCCGCTACGACAACATCGTTGGCGTCGCGACGGCGATCGAGCCGGCGACGTTCGCCCGCCTGCAAGAGCGGGTGCGCAACCGCTATCCGGTCACCGTCAGCGTCGGCGTCGGCACCGCCGCGACCCCAGCCCGGGCGCTGGATACCGCCGGCGCGGTGTTACGGGAGGCCGGCAGCGCACAGTCGGCCGACCGGACGGAGGTGTGTGGCCACCGCACCGGCCCCGACGTGACCGACGGTACGACACCGGGGCCGGTCACCATCGCGCACTTCGACGTGGTGGACGCCACCGGCCGCTACACCGACCGTGTCTCGCCGACCCGGGCGGACCTGACCGTCCGTGGGGCCGTCCTCACGCTTGCCGACTACCTCCACGAGCGCCACGAGGCGGTCACCCAGTTCGTCGGCGGCGACAACGCCATCGCCGTCTGTCCACCCCTTGACCGTACTGCCCTCGATGCCGCGACCGAACACGTTCGCGCACAGGCCGACGTGGAACTGCAGGTCGGCATCGGCCACGGCCCGACCGCCCACGCCGCCGGCGACGACGCGAAACACGCGCTTGAGCGGTGCCGCGAGACGGGCGACCGCATCAGAATCCACGGCTCGCCGGAGCTGGCCGACGACTGATGGACGCCCAGACGCTCTACTTCACGGCCCCGGGCAGCGTCGAGCGCCGCCCTACCGAGCTAGCGGCCCCAACCGGCGAGCAACTGCTCGTCGAGACCGCCGCCTCGGGCGTCAGCGCTGGCTCCGAACTGCTCGTCTACCGCGGTGAGGTGCCCGAGGACTTGCCGGTCGATGAGACCATCGACGCGCTCGACGGGAGCTTCGAGTACCCGCTCGCGTACGGCTACTCGGCCGTCGGCGAGGTGGTCGCCGCCGGCGATGACGCCACGACATGGGTCGGCGACCGGGTGTTCGCGTTCGTCCCTCACGCCGACCGGTTTCTCGCAACCCCCGACACCGTCGTCCGCCTGCCCGACGACGTCACGACGGCTGCGGCCACGCTGTTGCCGACCATCGAAACGGCGACGAACCTGACGCTCGATGGCGCCCCCCGGATCGGCGAGCAGGTCACTGTCTTCGGCGCCGGCCCCGTCGGGCTGTGTACGATCGCCGCGCTCGCACGATTCCCCCTTGCCGGCCTGCGCGTCGTCGAGCCGCTGGCGCACCGCCGCGAGGTGGCCCGCGCGTTCGGCGCCGACGCGGTAGTTGAGCCGGGCGACCCGGCCGCCGGCTACCCCGAGGCCGATGCCACGGGTGCGGATCTCGTCTACGAGCTCTCCGGGAAGCCGGCGACGCTCGATGCGGCCGTCGATGCTGCCGGCTACGACAGTCGCGTCGTCGTCGGCTCGTGGTATGGCAGCAAGCGTGCGTCGGTCGATCTCGGGGGGTCGTTTCACCGCGACCGCATCGACCTCGTCTCCAGCCAGGTCAGCACCATCGCGCCCGAACTCCGGGGGCGGTGGGACCGGTCGCGCCGGTTCGACGTCGCGCTCGACCGGCTGGCCACTTTAGATGCCGACGCGCTCGTCACCCATCGCGTCCCGTTCAGCGAGGCCGGCCGCGCGTACGAGCTGCTAGACGAGCGGGCCGACGACCCCCTTCACGTCGTCTTCGAGTACCCATGACCGACTCTCACCCACCCTCGACCGAGCCGACCGAGCCGTACCGCCTGACCGTCCGCCGCGAGTTCATCGCCCAACACGTCCTTACCGTCCCCGACCCGGAGCCACCCGAAGACGAGGTCCACAGCCACGCGTTCACCGCCGAAGTCGAGTTCGCCGCGCCCGAACTCGGCCCGTACGGCTATCTCGTCGACATCGACGCCGTCGAGGCCGCCCTCGATGATCTGGAGGCGCGCTACCGCGACACCACGCTCAACGAGCTGCCGGAGTTCGAGGGGCTGAACCCCAGCGTCGAGCGGTTCGCTCGCTTCTTTGGCGACCGGCTCGCTGCCCGGCTCGACCCCGCGACGGCGACGCGGCTCACCGTCCGGATGTGGGAAGACGACCTGGCATGGGCGAGCCACGAACGGATGCTCGAGTGAGTAGGCCCCGTCGATGAGCGACGACCACCAGCCCGATCCCGACCACGCCCACGACCACGCACAGCGGCGCTATCTCACTGCCAAGCGCAGCGTCGACGACCGGGCGCGCAACCGCCGGGTCCGCGACCGCCTACGTGCAGCCCTGCCCGACCGCCCTCAAGTCGTCGAGGCCGGCCCCGGCGCCGGGTTCACCGTCACTGCCCTCCACGAGTGGGGCCATCCGCCCGCGAGCTACCACGGCGTTGACGCCGGCGACGGCGTCGTCGCGTACGCCCGCTACCTGACGCCACGACTGCTCGCCCGGCGTGGCTATGCTGCGACCCCGACGGAGACGGGGTGTCGGCTTGCCGACGGCGCGACGGTGTCGTTCGCCGACGGCGACGCACTGGAGGCGCTGCCCGAGGGGTCAGCGGATCTCGCAGTCGCCCAGTCATTTCTGGATCTGGTGCCGCTCGACCGCGCGATTCCGGCGCTGGAGGCTGCCGTCGTGCCTGACGGCCTCGTGTACGCGCCGCTCACCTTCGACGGTGTCACCCTGTTCCAGCCGGCACACCCCGCCGACGATCGCGTGCTTGAGGCGTTTCACGCGGCTATCGACGCCGCCCCAGGGCGAACCAGCCGGGCTGGCCGCACGCTGCTTGAGCGGCTGAGCCGCCGCGACGCGCTGGTCGCCGTCGGCGCCTCCGACTGGATCGTCCGCCCACACGGCGACCGCTATCCGGCGGATGAACGCTACTTCCTCGCGTCGGTGCTTGAGTTCGTCGCTGACGCGATCGCCGACGTGGTGGGTGGCGCCGACTGGCTCGCCACCCGCCGTGCGCAACTCGCCGCCGGCGAGCTCACCTACGTCGCTCACAACTACGACCTGCTGTGGCGGGCCCCGCCGGCGTAATCGCCCACACCGCCCGGCCGGTTGGTTTCCGGACGCACGCCTGTGCGCCGGACCGAGCCGTTCTTGCCCGCCCGGCTGCTGGCTGAAGACGAACCAACCAGCGAGCCGTGGACCGCTCTACCACCCGGTCGGTCGTCGTCGCGCTCGTCGTGAGTACCTTCTTCGTTGGTTTCGGCGGCGGTGTCGTCTTTCCCGTGTTGCCGAACCTTGGAGCGGTGCTTGGCATCTCGCCGGTGCTCGTCGGGCTCATCCTCAGCGCCAACCGGTTCACCCGTATCGTCGCGAACGCACCGGCCGGCTCGCTTATCGACCGCGTCGGCACGCGCGGCCCGCTCGTCGGCGGGCTATTCATCGAAGCACTCGCCACGCTTGGCTACGTCGTCGCCGTCGAGTCGACCGCCCCGGCAGCGTGGTTCATTCTCGCGCGGGTGGTGTGGGGGATCGGCAGCGCGGCCGTGTTCGCAACCGCCTACACCGTCGCGGCCGACGTCTCGACCGGTGGGGCACGCGGCACCACGATGGGGTTGGTCCGCGGCGGCATCACCCTCGGCTTCCCGGCCGGGCTCGTCCTCGGCGGCGTCGTCAGCGACGGCTACGGCGTCACGACGGCGTTCGTCGTCGCCGCGGGCTTCGCCTTTCTCGCCACCGTCGTCGCCTACGCGACCGTCCCCGAGACCCACGTCGACGAGCCCCGCGCGGGCATCCGGCCCTGGGAGGTCGATACCACCCGCGCGACGCTGACCGTCGGGCTCGTCAACTTTGGCCTTTACTTCGCGTATCTGGGCGCCCTGTTTTCCACACTCGTCCTTTTTGTCGACGCCGCGGCCATCAGCGTCTGGGGCTACGGCCCACAGGGGATGTCCGGCCTGCTGATGGCGACGACGGTGCTTGCGGCGTCGGTCGCCACGCTTCTCGGCGGCCGGCTTTCCGATACCGCCGCCTCTCGGGTGCCCGTCCTGCTGGCGTTTCTGGTCGTCTCCTTCGGCGGCTTCTTACTGCTCGCGACGGCTGACACGCTCGCGCCGCTGGTGGTCGCGTGTCTCCTCATCGGCGCCGGCCAGGGTGGCACGAACGGGCCACTCACCGCCTTCCTTGCGGACCTGACGCCGCGTGAGCGCACCGGCCGGGCGATGGGGACGAACAACGTCCTCGGCGACCTCGGCGGCGGGCTCGGCCCCGTCATCACTCTGCCGCTGGTTGACTCGGTCGGATTCGCCGGCCTGTATGCTGCGTGTGCGATCTTGCCACTTGCCGCCGGCGTCGTTCTGCTCGCCGGCGTGTATGACCGAACCGGTCGGCTGGCGCCACCGACTCACTCTGCTGACTGACCGGCGAGCCTCATTTCACCGTGAGTTCTTGAAGTAATTGGACCCGGCCGTCGCGCTCGGCGTAGATCTCGATGACCGCCTGCTCGCCTGGGCAGAATGCGAAGTCGTTGCCGCCGCCAATATCCACGTCTACGCTCGAGAATGAGGTCAGTTCGTTGGCGAGCGTCAACGTCTCTCCGACCGTGTCCGCGGACGGATCGGCCCACAGTACTTTCTTGTTTGTTGCCCCCTCACTTCGGACTTGTACATAAATCCGATCGGCCCCGCTGAATTGCGTCATCGTCACCCGCACCCCCAGCTCCTCGTCGTTTGATTCCGGCGGGCATTCGCCGCTGTCCGGAAAGGTGAGTGTAACGATTTCGGCCTCGACGACCGCGAACGACGGCCGCGCGTTCCGGTCGGTGAACCCGCCGCCGAACGTCAGCACCGTCGACGCGAGGATGACCGTGATCGCGACGAGGATGATGACGCCGTTCACGGACGTCACCGCTCGCTTCTCCCCGGGAATCGCCATGCCTTACCCTACCATCTCCGGGTATATGACTCCCGGACCGAACACAGTCGGTGAATTACTGCCCACCAACGCACACTTAAACGGAACGACCCGACCCGACCGACGGCTCCCCGCGCGACGCTACCAGTTGTGGAGGGCCTCTTCGAACACCTCGTAGACGTCTGCCTCCGTGACGGGCCGGGGGTTACACCGCAACAGTCGTTGTTGAGTCTTGACGGTCTGGCGCGCCAGCCAGTCGAGGTCGTCCTCGTCGATGCCGGCCAACTCGGCCAGCCCGCTCGGAAGTGCGTTGAGGTCCTGTTGTAACTGAATGTACTGCTGTTTGGCGGCGTCAGCAGCTTTGCGGTCACTCAGCCCGGTCGTATCCACGCCCAACAGCCGGGCGATCTCGGCGTACCGCTCGGGGTCCGACGCGGCGTTGTAGCCGAGCGTGCTCGCAGGCGTCAACACGGCGATGGTCTCGCCGTGGTAGGTGTGATACCGGTTGCCCACGGGATACGCCATCGCGTGTGCGAGATTCGCGCCGGCCGTCAGCCCAGCCATCGCGCCGAACAGCGCCCCCTGGAGCATCTTCGAGCGTGCCGCCAGGTCGTCGCCGTTGTGGACCGCTTTCCGGACGTTGCCCGAGAGCAGCTCGATGGCCTTCCGCGAGAACAACTCGGTGACGGGACTGCGGCCGGCGTACACCGGCCGGTCGGCGGCCGACTCGGGCCGGAGCATGCTGTCGAACGCGTGGGTTGTGTACCCCTCGATGGCGTGGCCCAGCGCGTCCATCGCGGTCTTGGCCGTCTGGTCAGCGGGCAGCGTCGTCGTCAGCGTCGGGTCCAACACCGCGGCGTCCGCGCGGACGTGGTGGCTCGAGATCCCCTCTTTGGTCTCCTTGTCAGGGACCGAAAGGATCGCCAGCGGCGAGATCTCAGAGCCCGTCCCCGCCGTGGTCGGCAGCAATACCAGCGGCGCGCCCGACTCGGTCACGGCCGCGCCGTTGCCGGTCGGCTCGGCGATGTACTCCAGCGGCGTGCCGCCGTTGGCCACGACCGCGCGCGTCGCCTTTGCGGTGTCCATCACGCTGCCGCCGCCGACCCCTACGTAGAACTCGTAGCCGTCAGGGTCGAACTCACGCACCTGCGCGACCGCATCCTCGATGGCCGAGACGGACGGCTCACGCTCACACTCCGTGTACCGGTCCACGTCGAATCCGTCGGCCGACAGCGCCGCGGCCACGCGGTCGACGTGGCCGGCCGCGTCAAGCCCCGCATCGGAGACCAACAGCCCGGTGGCATCCTCGTCGACGCCAAGATCGCGCAGCTGGAAGCCCACCTCGTCGACGGCGCCCGCGCCAAAGCGGATCTTCGGCATCTGGAAGCTCCACACGCTCTCGGCGACCAACTCGTGTGCGTCCGCCGAGACGGACCGGTCGTAGCTCACACAGCCCACCCGTCGTGTGTCGACATATCTCTCTTCATACCGACCGACCGGTTAAGCCTACCTGCCGCGGCGACCGCCAGCGACGCCGTCGCTCACACGCAAAGAAGCTGAGCGGGTGAGTATGGTCCAACAGACCCGCTCAGTCAATTGTCAGGAGTGCGTGGAAAAGTATCTTGTGGGTATGTCACTCGTTCCCACCGAGGATCCGGTCGCGGTACTGGCTCTCGGTGAGGTCGCCAGCCGCGAACGCGCGGGCGTCGCTGCTCGCTACCCGGACGGCAGCCCGCCCCTCCGGCGTCGAGACGGTCAACTCCAGTGCTCCCCCGGCGTCGCCCCGGGCTGCGAACTCCGCGTAGCTCCGGGCCACCCCCATGATCTCTTTGACCAGCGCTGCCTGAGTCGTTACGTCCGCTTGCACCGACACCTCAAGTGACTGGCCGACCCAGTGCATCCCGGTCACCTCGTGGTCGGCCGCCAGCTGGGTCCGGAACTCGCCGGCAGTGAGCTCGCCGTCGTCGTCGACGGGCGCCGCGGTGACGCCGCCGAACCGGTAGGTGCCTGTCGGGTCGGCGACGACGAAGACACCGCTCCATGCGACCGCCCCGAGCACGGCGACGACCGCGATGACCACGGCCGCGGCCGTCGTTCCGGGGTTCTCGCGGGCGACGGCCAGCGTCCCTGGCACCCGAATCTCGTCGTCGAAGTCGCTTGCACGCACCTCCGTGGGCTCGAGCTCGTAGTTACCACAGCGGTCACACGGCGGCGTGTTCTTCGGCGTGGCGTGCCCACAGTTGGTACACTGGTACTCCGTGTACCCCATCTCCGGCTCGCTCGCGTCCTCGGTCACGAAACCCCTCCGCGCATAGACGACCGACGAGGGCGAGCTACTTGCCTTCCTCGACTTCTGCCCGGCGACGGTCATGAATCTATCTTCATTAGGCGAGCGAATCCCGGCCTTCAGGCCGGGCGTGAATCGCCGCACGGGAGATTTAGGTGCTCGGGGGCCGTACTGGGTGCTGACCGACGTAAAACAAGCCAGATACCTCCGAGTCAGCAGGGTAGAACCACGACCCCACTGCCGGATAGGAGTAACGGCGGCGTGGCCCCGCCAGCACCCCGTCGGTGTGTAAACGTACGTTCCCAACCCAGCGAGCCTCGGCTTGTGGGAAGCCTCGCCGTTTACGACGAGGAAAAGGTCA
>CAYZJQ010000077.1:0-4079 GCA_964478805.1 uncultured Halobacteriales archaeon
GGACCCGAAGGGGGTTTGAGCGTGGCCGCTGACTGCTTGATATGAACATACGGCTCGCGACACGCGGGTCCGACCTCGCCCTCCGGCAGGCGGCGTCGGTGAAAGAACAGCTCGCGACGCGACGACGGGACGTCGAACTCGTGGAGGTGGAGACCGAGGGCGACCGGATTCGCGACGAGCTTATTCACCGACTCGGCAAAACCGGCGCGTTCGTCCGCGCGCTTGACGAGCGAGTGCTCGACGGCGAGTGCGACGCGGCGGTCCACTCGATGAAAGACATGCCCACGGAGTTCCCCGAGGACCTCGTCGTCGCCGGCGTCCCCGCGCGGGCAGCGCCGAACGACGTGCTCGTGACGCCTGACGGCACGAGGCTCGCGGCCCTCCCGGACGGAGCAGTCGTTGGTACCGGGAGTCTCCGCCGACAGGCACAGCTGCTGGCTGAGCGCCCTGATTTACGGGTCGAGCCGGTGCGCGGGAACGTGGACACCCGTGTCGAGAAACTGCTCGCGCCACATCTCCAGCAGGCACACCAGCGCCGGGTCGACCGTGTCGAGAATGGCGAACTCGAGCGCGGCGCCGTCGACGAGTGGTTCGACGCCCTCTCCGAGATCGAGCGCCAGGCGCTTGAGCGCGATACCGACACTGAGTACGACGCGCTAGTGATGGCCGAGGCCGGACTCGCCCGAGCGGGCCTGCTCCATCATCTCGAGTATGAGCCGCTCACACCCGAGGCGTTCGTCCCTGCGCCGGGCCAGGGGGCCATCGCGGTGACGGCCCGCGACGCCGACGCCGAGGCGGTTAGGAACCTCGACCACCCGCGGACGCGCGTCGAGACAACCGTCGAGCGGACGGTACTCGGCGAACTCAACGGCGGCTGTATCGCTCCCATCGGCGTCTACGCGGTCGTCCAGGGCCAGCAGGTCAAGACGGTCGCTCGTGTATTGAGTCCGGACGGCACGGAGTCGATCCGCGACAGCCGCGATCTCCCCGTCGAAGACCACGCGAACGCCGCTGCCGACTTCGCTGCCGACTTGGCCGACCGCGGGGCAGCCGAGTTGGTCGAGCGCGCACGGGAGGCCGCCGATGTCTAAGGGAACAGTCTACCTCGTCGGAAGCGGCCCTGGCGACCCCGAGCTCATGACGGTGAAGGCGCGGCGGCTTATCAACGAGGCTGATGTAGTACTTCACGACAAACTCCCCGGGCCGTCGCTCGAACTCGTCCCCGACGAGAAGGCTGAGGACGTGGGCAAACGCGCGGGCGGCGAGCGCACGCCACAGGAGTACACGAACCGCCGGCTGGTCGAACTCGCCGAGGCCGGCAAGGACGTGGTCCGGCTGAAGGGCGGCGATCCATTCGTCTTCGGGCGAGGGGGCGAGGAGCTGGAGCACCTCGCTGACCACGGTATCGAAGTTGAGGTCATCCCTGGGGTGACAGCGGGTGTCGCTGGGCCCGGTGTGGCGGGTATCCCCGTCACCCACCGCGATCACAACTCCACGGTCTCGTTCGTGACCGGTCACGAGGACCCGACGAAAGCAGAGTCGGCGGTCGACTGGGCGGCGCTGGCAGCAACAGGCGGCACGATCGTCGTCTACATGGGTGTCGGCAAGCTTCCCGATTACACCGCCGTCCTCCGCGAGGCGGGGATGGACGCAGAGACGCCCGTCGCCCTGGTAGAGCGGGGCACCTGGCCGGACCAGCGGGTCGTCGTCGGCACGCTCGCCGATATCGTCGCCGTGCGTGATGAGGCCGGCATCGAACCGCCCGCAGTGACCGTCATCGGCCCCGTTGCGGCCACCCGCGAGCGTGTCCGGACGTTCCTCCGCTCGCCGTACGAGAATGCGTAAACCATATTTCGCGATATGAAACCAACGATCGCCGTCTTCCGACCCGACGACGAACGCACCGCCGACGCCGTCGAGTTGCTCGAATCGCTCGGTGCGACCCCGGTTGCCGACCCGATGCTCGCGGTCGCGCCGACCGGTGCAGTCCCGCGTACTGACGCCGACCATGTCATTTTCACCTCGAAGACCGGTGTCGAACTCGTCGCCGAGGCCGACTGGACGAGCGACGCCGCTGTCTGTGCCATCGGCACGTCGACGGCCGAATCTCTCCGGAGGGCAGGTTATGCGGTCGATTTGGTCCCCGAAGAATTCTCGTCCGCGGGCCTCGTCGCCGCACTGCGCGAGACCATCTCCGGTGCGCGCGTCGAGGTTGCCCGGTCTGACCATGGCAGTGACACACTGCTCGACGGACTGAACAGCGCCGGCGCGTACGTCCACGAGACGGTGCTCTACGAGCTGACCCGGCCGGCGGGCAGTGGGGTCTCGGCCGAGCGCGCCGCGAACGGCGAGCTTGACGCCGCCCTCTTTACCTCCTCGCTCACGGTCAAGCACTTCCTCGATGCGGCTGCCACGCGGGGAATCCGCGGCGCAGCGGTCACAGGGCTGAACGACGCCGTCGTCGGTTGTATCGGCGCACCGACCCGCGAGGCGGCCACTACGGCGGGTATCGAGGTGGACGTGGTCCCAAACGAGGCCGACTTCGCGGCACTGGCGCGGGCGGTTTATCAGCGACTGGACCACTGATTTAGCGACGCCACCGACATCGCGGGCCCCGGTTGGTTGCTTCTTGCCGGTCCGGCGGCGTGTCGGCACAGGCCATGACCGGGACACATCGGCGGCCGGCTGTAACGGAGCAAGAACGACGCTGATGGCGCTGAGAGTTAGAGAGCTGTGAGGCTGTGAGGGGAATCGTGCAGCGGCCGGAGCGCGTTAGGCGTTCTCGATGACGGTGCCGCCGGCCCCGACCGCGACCTCGACGTCGCCGCGGAGGACGGCCTTCAGGTTGTCACCAATCGGGGTGGCCTCCTGGCTCCATCCCTTGGCGTCGCGGCGGTACACCTTCCCGCCGCCGCCGACGGCGAGCCCCGGCGTGCCCTCGACCTCCACGTCGCGCAGGCCGGCGTCGCCGGTGTCCTCGGAGCGCCACTGGCTGCCGTTCCAGTTCCAGACCATCCCGCCGCCGCCCGACACCGCCACGTCGTCGTCTGCGTCGGAGTCAACGGCGTAGAGGTTGACGTTGGCGTCAGCGATACCGAGCTTGTCCCAGGTCGCGCCGTCGTTGGTGGCGAGGACGGTCTTGTTGCCGTCGACGATGTGGCCCGAGCGGTCGTCGTAGAAGTCGATCGCGTTGATGCTCGACCCGGAGGCGGGCGTCACATCGTCGAACGTCTCACCGCCGTCGAACGAGTAGTACACCTTCCCGGAGTCGCCCGCGACGTAGACGTTGGCGTCGCCCGCTGGCCCGGTCACTGCCACGTCGTTGAAGTTGTTCGTCACGTCGTTGGGGGCCGAGTAGTCCTCGACGTTTCCAGTGGAGGGGTCGTACGCGCCGATGGCGCCCGACGAGCCAACGAACCAGAGCCGCTCGCCGTCGTCGGTGACGTCCGACCCGTAAAGGCTGTTGCCGTTACCCGTCGGTCCGCCGTCGAGCACCTTGCGGTAGCCTGCCTCGGCACGTTCGAGGACGATGCCGCCGGCACCGACCGCGTACACCCCGGCGGTCGTCTCCTCGACATCGTACAGGGTGTTCCCAGTCGGTGTCTCCGCAGCTGTCCACGTCGCGCCGTCGCTCGCCGCGGCGGTGGCGCTGAGTCCAGCGGCAGCGGCCATGGTCGCACCGGTCAACCTCACGAAACCCCGACGCGTGGTGTTCTGCTTCATAACAACACTACGTAGGCGAGGATGGGTGTTCGCGCTGCTGGCGAACAGTTCGGCAGTTTAAGTACCCTGGCTCTTCCCTCCGAACACCTGCCGGGCGAGGTTGCGCTGGACGGCCCGAAGGTGCTCGGAGAGCGTTGACTTTGAGACGCCCAGCTCGTCAGCGACCGTTTCAGCAGCGGGGCCGTCAGGATCGAAGTAGCCGCGCTCGACGGCCCTGGCCGCAACCTCACGCTGGCGCTCTGTCAGCTGGTCAAGATCATAGACGGCCGCGTCAGTGCCGGTCTCGGTGTCGGCGGCGCGGTCGCTGCCGACCACTTGGTCGAGCTCCACGGCGAAGTCGGCCTCCGCGAGCGTCC
>CAYZJQ010000077.1:4179-12547 GCA_964478805.1 uncultured Halobacteriales archaeon
GATTCGCTGGCGAATCCGGAGGGGTCGCCGAGGGAACGAGGGGGTGCCATCGTGGGCTACAGTGGTGGTCGCGGCAAGTGTTTTCCCCCGAAGGATTCGGGTGGCGGGGTCAGTTCGAGGTGGGTCGGGACCGTCCCTCGGTGACGCCCTCCTCGCCCGGCTCCTGTTCGTCCGGCGGCTCGACCCCCTCGACGGCCTCGACCACGTCGGTCTCTTTTTCTGTGTCGACGTGCCAGCGGTCGACCTCGCTCTCGTAGTCCGCGAGCTTGTTTGAGACGCGGATTTTCAGATCGTCGTCGTTGACGTTCACCTCGAGTTCGTAGTCGTCAGTCCCTGCCCGCCGGACATTCGCGCTTACCAGCTCGTTGTCGAAATAATAGGGCGCAATGGCCGTCATCACGTTCTTGTATACGGCGCCTTCGACTTTGCGGAGCGCCTTGCGACCGGCCGAGTCGGCCGCCCGCGCGAGATAGCCGACGGAGTCGCGCCACTCGTCGACGGCCGCTTCCGGGTCGTCGTCGAGCTTCTCGTAGGAGTCGGCGAGCTTGTCGCCGGCGGCCTTCACGTCCTCGTCGGGGTCGACGCCCTCGCGTTCGCCTTCACCCTCCTCGACGCTGGCCTGTTCTGCCGTCTTCTCGTTGACATCCTCGTCGAGGCGTTCGTGCTGTTTGGGCCGCCACTCGTCCCACTCTTTGAGCGCGCCGTCGGGCAGTTCGACCTCGGACTCGCGTGCGACATCCCGGAGCGCGCGCGTGAGCCGCTCGCCGTGTTCGACGACGTCGCCCCACGAGCCACGCTGGCTGAACCCCGCGACGCTCTCTTCCATCGACTCCAGCTACTCGCCGGACGTGAATAACGTTTCGGCGTGGTGACGGCTCGCACGGCCGCGCCACGAGCCGCCGCCTCCGGTCGCCGTTCGACTACCGGCCGTAGGTGAGCTGCGTCGCCCACGCGTCCACCCGTTCCTTGACCCCCTCGAGCCACGCGGCCGGCGACACCGCCCGGGCCTCCCGCTCGTCGATCTCGATGCGGTCCCCCTCGTAGGGGTCCTCCGGGTTGTCCATCAGCCCGGTCGTCGAGCTCATCGCGCATCGGCCGCACGACTCGGCCTTCTTCCCAGCCATACCTGCCGTGTTCGGCTCCAGTGAATTAATCCTTGTCGTGGGTGTTTTGCCACAGTAGCGCACACGGGGGCGTATGGGCTACCACCACGTGCGCGACGCCGACCTCGAGGCGGCGCCGGACCGACCGTCGACGAAACGCTCCATCAGCGACGCCTGCGGGCTCGAGAACCTCGCCGCTCACGTCTACGAGGTCGCCCCCGGCGAGGAGATCCCGCTCGCGTACCACTACCACGACGAGCAGGAGGAGGTGTTCTACGTGACCGAGGGCGAACTCCACGCCGAGACGCCCGAGGAGGTGTTTGTCGTTCCGGCGGGCGACGCCTTCGTCTGCGAGCCGGAGCGCCCGCAGTTCGCCTTCGTCCCCGAGGACGGGACGGCGACGACCGTCCTCGTCGTCGGCGCGCCGGCCGTCGACGACGTCCACCCGTACGAGGCGTCGTGAGCCGCGAGGTCCCCGACGAGGCCGACGGAGACGACGACGAGCCGACGCGCCCTAAGTGGGACGACCCCTACCTCGAGGAGGTCGCCGAGCGGCTGCAGTACAACTACGACCTCGAGCGCGACAGGCGGGTCCGCGGCGAGCGGTTCGAGATGTACGGCCGGCTGCTCATCGAGAGCCGCAAGCAGTTCCTCCACCAGTCCGTGCGGTATGCCAACCAGAGCATGCACGAGCACCTGCTGGTGCAGCGACGCGACCGGGGCGGGCCGGCCGACCTCGACCGACTGGTCGAGCTGGGCCACGGCCTCGCGGACGAGTGGATCGACGCCGACGAGGAGCACAAGAGCACGGAGTTCACCTTCGTCTTAATCGTCCCTAGGTTCGACGAGGCCGTCCGCGAGCACGTGCGCGGCTTCCGCGACCGCACCCTCCTGAAGTACGGCTACTACGGCCACTACGAGGTGAACCTCGTTGTCGTCGCACCCGACGCCGAGGCGTACATGGCCAGCCAGGAGGCGGACGTGTGGCGCGCGTTCGCACCCTGGGCCGATACGGACCCTGACCCCGAGCCGGGACTGCTCGGTCGGCTCAGAGGGCTGTTCGGGGGGTAGCCGGATCGCTCGGCGGTCGGCAGCCGGACAGCGAGCGAGTCGCTCGGGAGTCGACGCGTCGTGGAGAAGATGAAACCACGAAGGCCTCAGTCGTCCGCCGGCGCGCCGGTGTAGCTGTCGCGAACGCGACTGATGTTCTGGTACCCCATGTAGCCGAGCGAGGTGGCCAGCCCGGCGAGCACCAACGCGAGCACGCTCTGGAGCGCGTAGGAGACCACGTCGAAGATGCTGCTGGCGTTCTCACCGCTCGCGCCGAGGGTGTTGATGGCGTCGAGCGTCGCCAGCGGGTTGCGGTACAGCCCGAGGACGAGCAGCGCGGACAGCGTGACGAGCAGCATCAGCGCCATCGGCACGCCCGTCGAGATGAGCTGCTTGGAGTCGTCCCAGTTGGCGAGCCACAGCGTCGCGGCGAGCAGCGCCAGCGCGGCGAGCGTCTGGTTCGCCGCGCCGAAGAGGGGCCACAGGCTGGACCACGCGCCCGAGCCGACGAGCAGGTACGCCGGGAGACACAACAGCGCGCCCGCGGAGACGTAGCGGTTCACCGCCAGCTGCTGGGTCTGCGTCTCCGGCACCTCGACGATCTCCTCCATCATGTACCGGCCGAGCCGGACGGCGGTGTCGGTGGAGGTCAACAGGAAGCTCACGAAGACGAGCCCGATGAACGCCGACCCGGCCGCGATGGGCACGCCGAAGACGGACAATGCCGCGGCGCCGCCGGCCGGGAAGTTGGCGAGCGCGCCGGCCGCGCCGGCCGAGAACTGGGTGAACCCGATGACGGCGAAGGCGCCGATGGCAGTGGTCGCGAGCAGCCCTTCGCCGAGCATCGCGCCGTAGCCGATGTCGCGCGCGTCGCTCTCCTTGTTCAGCTGCTTCGCCGTCGTCCCGGAGGAGACCAGCGAGTGGAAGCCGGAGATGGTCCCGCAGGCGATGGTGACGAACAGGAACGGGAAGATGGGGCCGAGCGAGCTCGTCAGCCCGCGGAACGCCGGGTAGTTCGTGGTGAGCGACTCGATAACCTGCGTGTTGCCGCCGACGGAGACCTCCACGGCGGAGAAGCCGAGCAGCGGCGCGGCGATGGCGCCGAGCAGGATGCCGCCGACGCCGGTGTACAGCAGGCTCGAGGTGAGGAAGTCACGCGGCTGGAGCAGCACCCACACGGGGAGCACGCTCGCGACGAAGCCGTAGACGACGACGACGGGCACCCACGCCGCGACGTTGACGCCCGAGCCGGCCAGCGGGAGCCACTGCCACGCCGACGCCTGACCGAGTAGGACGATGGTGTCGGCCGCGGTCGACTCGGTGGCGACCATCGCGATGGGGTACTGGAGCCCGACCCAGACGCCGCCGAACACCATCGCGACGAACGCGACGGCGCCGGGCAGGAACGGGAGGTCGAGCTGGTACAGGTAGATGCCGAACAGGACGGCGAGCGCGAGGTAGACGAAGCTCGCCGTCGCAGCCGACGGGAAGGCGTTGAACACGATGGCGACCACGAAGGCGAACACGGCGATGACGAGGATGATGGTGAGGAAGGCGAACCACAACAGCATCTTCTTCCCTCGGTCGCCGACGTACTCGCCGATGATGTAGCCGATGGACTTCCCGTCGTGCCGGACGGACGCCGACAACGACATGAAGTCGTGGACGGCACCCATCAACGGGTTGCCGATGGCGATCCACGCGATGGCCGGCAGCCACCCGAACGCCGCGCCCGCGGTGATGGGGCCGACGATCGGCGCTCCCCCGGCGATGCTCGAGTAGTGGTGTCCGAGGAGGACGGGTTTTTTCGAGGGGACGTACTCTTGTCCGTCCTCGTACTTGTGGGCTGGCGTCTCGGTGTCGTCGTCGAGCTCGACGAACTGTGCGAGGTATCGCGAGTACGCGAGATACCCGACACTGAACGTGACGAGTGAGGCCACGACTAACACGGCAATTTGCACCATGGTTCGTGACATACCACGAAAATGCCACACTTAAAAATTTGGCTTCAGCGCACGGAGGAGAACCCGGCAAATACTGTTTCGGCCCGTCTCCGGGGCGTCTGGGCGGACAGTTCGCGAGCCGCCCACAAAGCCTATAATGTCGTTCCAATGTCGAGTTCGGCGGCGACCTCCGCGAGGAACGACCCCTTCACCTCCGCGACCCGGGTCTCGACGGTGGCGAGCACGGGCGGGTCGAACGACTCCTCGAGGGCGCGCAGGTGCTCGTGTTCCGTCTCCCGGCGCTGTCGGAGGAAGCGCGCACCCCGGCCGTTCTCGTCGTCGTCCGGCGCCGGCGTGAGCCGGTTGACGACCAGCCCCGCGACCCTGAGCTCGCGCTCGCGGAGACTGCCGATGGCCCGCTCCGTCTCGCGTAAGGAGAGCTCGTCGGGGTTGACCACGAGGACGAACGCCGCCTCGCCGCGCAAGGTCTCGCGGGCGAACTCGAAGTTCTCCTTCCGCTCGCGCAGGCGCGCGAGGATGGGGTCACCGAGCGCCGAGCGCCGGGGTTCGCGCCCCCCGATGGCGGCCCGCTCGTACAGGTCGATGCTCGCCTCCCGCTTCTCGACGAGTCGGTCGATCCACCCGCCGAGGTACTCCGGGAGCGAGAGCAGCCGGAGCGTGCCGCCGGTGGGCGAGGTGTCGAAGACGACGCGGTCGTGGTCGGACTCGCGCATGATCTCGATGAAGCGGTCGAACAGCGCCGCCTCGTGGGCACCCGGCGTCTGGTGGGCGAGCTCGATCTGCCGGTCGATCTCGTTGACGACGCTCGCGCTCACCTGGTCGCCGAGGGCACGCTTCGTCTCCATGAGGTGCTCGTCGACCGCCCGCTCGGGGTCGATCTCGAGCGCCTCCAGCGAGTCGTAGCCGTCGACGGACTGCGGCTCGTCGGTGAACGACTGGTCGAACACGTCGGCGGTGCTGTGTGCGGGGTCCGTCGACACCAGGAGGACGTCCTGGCCTGCCGTCGCACAGTCATGGGCGAACGCCGAGGACATCGTGGTCTTGCCGACGCCGCCCTTGCCGCCAAAGAAGACGAACCGGGCCATCAGAAGTGGTACTGCTCGCCCTTGCGCTGGAGCATCGAGCCGCGGTCCCACATCCGCCGCTCCCATTGCGTGAACTCCTCGGCGAGGTACGGGAGCAGCTCGGCGGTGTAGTACGAGACCGGGCTGGGGACGCCGAACGCGTCCGGGAAACACGCGAGGACGAAGGCGTCCTCCTGGTCCTCGGCCTCCTTCTCGACGAGTTCGTAGGCGGGATGGGAGATCATCCCGTGGTACAGCCCGCGGAGCCACTCCTCGACGGTCTCGCGGAACGCCGCGATGCGCGCTTCGAGGTCCATGTGCCTCACTGGCGTGGGTGAGGCGTATTAAACTGCCTGCCCGTGTGCGTCCGGTTCGTGGGCCCTCCTGTTCGGGTGCGTGGCTGTGGATACAGGCCGTAACGCGTTCGCCGACACCGTCTCGACAGCCGTTCCGGTTCCGAAGCCAACCGAGAACACGACTCCCACCGGCACGACGGCTAAGTGGCCCCCACCCGTGCCACACGACCATGACAGGCGACGGGGTTCCGGTGACAATCCTCAGCGGCGCGCTGGGGGCCGGGAAGACGACGACGCTGAACCACCTGCTCACGAACGCCGGGGGCCGACGGATCGCCGTGCTCGTCAACGACATGGGCGAGGTGAACGTCGACGCCGAGCTGATCGAGAACCGGCAGGGCGGCGTCACCGAGCTGTCGAACGGCTGTATCTGTTGTGACCTGCGCGACGACCTGGAGGTGGAGGTGAGCCGACTGGCCCGCGAGCGCGACTTCGAGTACCTCGTCGTCGAGTCGTCGGGCATCTCCGAGCCCGCCCCGGTCGCACGGCTGTTCACCACCGGCGCGGCGTCGGCCCCCTACGAACTCGACACGCTGGCGACGCTCGTGAACGCAGAGACCTTCCGCGAGACACTCGCCGAGGGCGAGGAGGTCGAGACCGCGGACGTCCAGCGCACGCGGGCGGGCCAGGCCGACCGCGAGACGGAGACCCGGCCGCTCTCTGACCTGCTGGTCGGCCAAATCGAGTGTGCGGACGTGCTCGTGCTCAACAAGTGCGACCTCGTCGACGAGGCGGCGCTCGCGGAGACGGAGGCGCTGCTCGCGAACCTGAACCCCCGGGCCGAGGTCGTCCGCACGGTGGATGGGGCCGTCGACCCGGGCGACGTGCTCGGCACCGGCCGCTTCGACCTCGACACGGTGAGCGAGACGGCCGCCTGGCAACGCGCGGCCGAACACGCGGAGGGCCACCACCACGGCGACGAGGCGCACGACCACGACGCGCACAACCCCCGGACCGTCTACGGCGTCGACTCGTTCGTCGTCCGGGCGCACCGCCCGCTCCACTCCGAGCGGTTCGTCGAGTTCGTGCGGACGCTCCCCGAGACGGTGGTGCGCTCGAAGGGGCGCGTCTGGGTCGCCGGGCGCGACGAGGCCGCGCTCCACTACAGCCAAGCGGGCCCGTCCGCGCGCGTCGAGGTGACGGAACAGTGGGTCGCGGCGATGTCCGAGCGCCGCCAGGAGATGCAACGGCGGATGCACCCGGACCTCGCGTGGGACGACGAGCACGGCGACCGTCGCTGTGAGGTCGTCTTCATCGGGCGGGGGATAGACGAGCCCGCGGTCCGCGAGGCGTTCGAGGCGTGTCTGGTCGACCCACCGCTGGCGGAGACCGTCGAGAACCCGTTCCCCGCGCGCGATGGGGAGTCGCTACTCCTGACTCGGGAGGCCTAGCAGGCGCAGCCGGTGGAGGCGGCCGCGCGCTCGAACGCCATCTCGTCGCCGCAGTCCGGGCAGTCCGGCGGCACCTCGCCCGCGACGTCCACGTCGCGGATCCGCTCCGAGCAGTCGTGACACCAGTAGGCGCCCTTCGACTCCGCCTCGGTCCCCTCGCCGCGGTTCGCCGACTGCGTCGACGCCTGCAACACGTCCGCAACGCTGCTAAGCAGTCCCATGCGTCGTGGTACCAGTGTTCTCCACTTAGTTACCACAGCGGTCGTCCGCAGGCCGTACACAGCCGCCCGGCTACAGCTCCGCCTCGACGGTCGCGAGCGCGCGCCGGAGCTCGCCGCGACGCTTCCACGCCGCGAGCCGGTCGAGCACGCCCGGGCCGCGGACGGCGACCGTCGAGCGGGCCGACAGGCGGGTGCCCTCGTCCTCGGGCGCGTAGCGCACCGTCGTGGTGAGCCGTTCGAGCGGTCCCTCCACCTGCTCGTACACGTACCCGTCGTCGGTCGGCTCGAACCGGAACAGTAGTTCGACACCCGCGCGGCCGGCGGCGACGAGGGTGGCGTCGCCCTCCTCGCGGACCTCGCGGACGGTGAAGCTCCCCTCGGCCGCGACCAGCCGCTCGGGGGTGAGCACCCGCGCGACCTCGGCGGGTGGGGCGGCGACGAACCGGTCGACGGCGACCTCGCGCATGGGTGCGACTCCGGGGGCGCGGACATAAAGCCGGGCGGCCTCACGCGAGGTACGCCAGCAGGGAGAGCCCGGCCAGCAGCGCGACGACGACGAGCACGCCGTAGACGATGGTGCGCAGCCGCTCGGCGGGCGGCACCTCCCGGCGGGCCTGCTCGCTGCGCCCCGTCACCATCCAGCGGTACGCGAGGGCGGTGAACGCGCCGGCGGCGAGCAGCGCCGCCCCCACCCCGACGGCCTGCGAGCCGCCGAGCGCGAGCACGTACACCGGCATGAAGGAGACGGCCATTAGCAGCCCCGTCGCCGCGACGACGAGGAACGGGACCGGGTCGACGGGCTCGCCGTCGCGGCCGGTGAACATAGGTCACGGTATCGCGCGCTGAAACAAAACCGTACCCCCGTGGACGCGGGGGAACTAAGTCGGTCGGCGGCGCTACGGCGGGTATGGCCTCGGACGGTGACATCCGCGTGCTGCTCGTCCTCGACCTGCTGTTGTCCGCCGTCTTCGCGACCGTCGTCGTCTGGGGGATGGACTTCGCCGGTATCGCGACGTTCACCCTCCGCAACGTCGCGGTCGGGACGATCGCCGTCGCGGTCCTGACCTACCTCGTCGTGTTGCAGTGAGCGCGGAGTCGGTGGCTCTTTGCCCGTCGGGGTCGGGCACCCGCGTATGACCATCGAGGACCGCGACGACGCGCACGTGGTCGGCCACGCCCTCGCGAAGCACACCCTCTCGCAGCTCCGCTCCGTCGAGAC
>CAYZJQ010000078.1:0-12326 GCA_964478805.1 uncultured Halobacteriales archaeon
CAGTACTTCTCGCCGTTGAGCACCCACTCGTCGCCGTCTTTCTCGGCCGACGTAGTCATGCCCGCAAGGTCGGAGCCAGTCTCCGGCTCGGAGACGGCCAGCCCTGTGATCTGCTCGTTCTTTGCGACGGGACGGAGGTACTCATCTTTCTGTTCGTCGTTCCCGTACTCGCCAAGCATCTCTGCGCCAAAGCTCGCGAGCTGGAGCGTGAGCGCGATCCCCGCATCAGCCTTGTAGAACTCCTCGGCGATCGCGAGGACCTCATAGAGGTCGAGTCCGCGCCCGCCGTACTCCTCGGAGATGTCCTGTGCAATGAGGTCCGCGCTCATTCCTGCCTCCAGGATCTCCCAGGGGTACTCGCCGGACTCGTGGTACTCGGCAGCGTGCGGCTCGATGTGCTCCTCTGCAAACGCGCGCGCCTCCTGTTTGACTTCGAGGGCGTGCTCGGGCACGACGGATTCGTCGAGAAGGTCCATAGTCATCCTCTATACGCGGGCGAGTCGCAAATACCCCTAGGAATCTTGGTAGCGTTGTCGGCGGTTTACGCCGGCATCAGTCCTGTTCGGGCGCGGCGTCCTCGGGCACCGACCCTTCGTGGAGCTCCATACTGCCGGTATACTCCTCGCGGAGGTCCTTTTTCGAGAACTTCCCCGTCGCCGTCTTGGGGACTTCCTCGATGTACTCGATGGCGTCCGGCAGCCACCACTTCGGATACTCCGCGCGTAGGAGGTCCATGACTTCCTCGTCGAGGGTGTCTCGGTCCGCCGTCTCCCCGGGGACAACGAACGCTACCGGCCGCTCCTGCCACTTCTCGTGGGGGACGCCGATGACAGTCGCTTCTTTTACATCGTCGTGAGCCATAATGGCGTTTTCGAGCTCGACGCTCGAGATCCACTCGCCGCCCGACTTGATAACGTCCTTTTCACGGTCGACGATTTTGATGTAGCCGTCGGGGTCAACCGAGACGACGTCGCCGGTCTTCAGCCAGCCGTCCTCGAAGTCTTCCTCGTTGGCCTCCGGGCGCTCGAAGTACTCCTTGGTGACCCAGGGGCCACGGACGTGGAGTTCGCCAAACTCCTCACCGTCCCAGGCGATCTCCTCGCCGTCCTCGTCGATAACGCGGAACTCCAGCCCGGGAGTCATGATACCCTGCTTTGCGCGCTTGCCGAGTTGGGTGTCGTACGGCTCGTCCTCAAGATCAGATTTGAGATGCGAGACGCTCCCAATGGGCGACATCTCGGTCATGCCCCAGGCGTGAAGCACCTCGACGCCCCGGTCGTCGAACCACCGAATCATCGACTGTGGCGCCGCTGAACCACCGACGATGACCCGATCGAGTGTCGAGAGGTCGACGTCGTGATCCCCACAGTACTCCATCAGCCCGAGCCAGACCGTCGGGACGCCCGCCGAGATGGTGACACCCTCGTTCTCGATGAGAGAGGCGATGTCCGCTGGATCGGGCGACGGGCCGGGGAACACCTGCTTTGCGCCGCCGGCGGTTGCCGTGAACGGCATCCCCCACGCGTTGACGTGGAACATCGGAACGACTGGCATCACAACGTCGTCATCCTCCATCGGAATGCCCTGTGGGGTCTGGGTCGCCATCGTGTGGCTCCACAGCATCGACTGGGTGTACTCGACGCCTTTCGGCTTCCCCGTCGTCCCCGATGTATAACACATCCCCGCGGGCTGATCGCTCGGGAGGTCTGGCCAGTCGTAGCTCGTATCGTGGCCGGCGATGAATTCCTCGTAGGCGGGTGCGTCAAGCGCCTCAACGGGCTCTTCTGCCATCACGACGAGGTCAACCCCTTCGAATTCCTTGGCATCGGCGGCGGCCCCGGCGAGCTTCTCGGCCAGCGACGGGTCGACGAAGATCACCTCGTCGTCGGCGTTGTCGACGATGTAGCGGATATGCTCGTCAGGCAACAACGGATTGATCGTGTGTAACTGCGCGCCGATAGAGGGTGCGGCGAAGTACGTCTCAAAGTGGCGGTCCGTGTTCCAGCAGAACGTACCGACGCGGTCGCCACGCTCGATGCCGTGGTCGTCGAGCGCGTTCGCGAGCTGGGCGACGCGATCGGCGTACTCGCCGTACGTTTGCCGGTTCATCCCGTCGTGGTTGCGCGAGACGATCTCGGTGTCCCCGTAGAGCTTGTTCGCCCGCCAGAGGAACGGGCGCAGCGTCTGTGTGTGTCCTCCAGGCATGTCATCCTGCACGTCGGCTCGGGGGCTAATGGTTCTTGCTACAACGTCCGTGAAGATTCACTACTCTGACGCGGGAACGTAGTCTCACGCCGAGCGCCGCGCGACCGCCACCCCCTCGCCGGCGGGAAGCAATGCTACCTCGAATGCCGAGTCGTCGCGGAGCGTCGTGAGTAACTCTGCGACTCCACGTGTCGCCTCGTCAGCATCGTACGCCTCACCTGCCACTAGTGCTCGGATTCCCGCAAAGTCAAGCGAGGCGGCTGTAATGGCGTTATCGACAAAGACGAATCCGCCGGACGCAATTTTCTCGCGGACCGCCGCGAACGCCTCGGGATACCGAGACTTTTCATTGTCGATCAACACGACGTCGAACGGGCCGACGTATTCGTCGACGATCTCGACTGCGTCGCCGTGCTCGAACCGGCAACGGTCGGCGTAGCCGCCGCGCTTGAGATACTCGCGGGCGTCGGCGAGCTCGTCGGCATCGATCTCAGTGAGGACGAGTTCGCCGTCCGCTGGGAAAGCATCGGCGAACCAGTAGGCGGAGTAACCGAATCCGGACCCGAACTCGAAGCCCCGTCGTGCGTTCGCGGTCCGCGCGAGCAGGCGGAGCCACGCCCCTACTTCCGGCCCGACGGTCGGGAACCCCACCGTGTCGGCGCGTGCGTCCATTTCCTCGATAATCTCGTCCGTCCGAACCAAACTACGAGCGAGATCCGCGACTGCGGCGGGATTCATATCGTGCATACGCCGGGTTAACCGACGAACAGACTCAACCTTGCGGTATCGTGGCTGCACTGCAGAAAGGATATCGTGGTCCGCTTGCGGACGTTCGCAGTCCAGGATGCACCGGTTGCTAGCATGGTGGCCTCCAACAAAGTATTGTAGCGCCGTTAGGCGACGCACGACGAAGCAGTCGACCGTGTGTGAGGAAGTCTCGGAACCCTCTGCCAGCGACGGTTGACTGGCATTCCCTCTGTGTGGGAAGCCCCGGCGTTCACGCCGGGGAGGATGTCACGCTGGGCGAGCGTCCACCGTACAACACCCCGGAGGCGCTGTCGTTTCGCAATCGGTCTACAGCTTCGACTCGGCGTCGTCAGCCAGTTCCTGCATACGTTTGCCGATACGGCCTGCGTCGGAGAACTCGTCTTCGGACATAACGGTCGCAAGGGCATTTCCAAGGACGAATACCGCGTGTTTGTGCTCGCTCTTGGATTTATGTACGTCGTCCGGAGTCACATCGAGTTCGTCGTAAGCGTCGAATACACCAGTGTCGACGGCGTCCATTCCGCGAAACGTCTCCATGATCTCGACCATATGGCCATGGAGCTCCAGAAGCTCTTCTTTGTGCATACATGTGCTATTCCGGAAACCCGGATAAGCGTTGCGTGGAATCCGGTTGCACGCCGCCTCAGAACACGTACTCGTCGTCGTGACCCATCATGCCGTCTTCCTCGTATGTCGGTTCCTCCTCTTCGATCGGTCCCGAGGTCTTGTATGCGCGGATGCCGGCCGAGAGGACGTCTTCCAGCGCCTCCTCACGGCTAGCGAACTCCCCACGCTCGACGAGCTGAGCGATCTGCATCTCTAGATGTTCGGGGACCGTGATGTCTACCTTGACCATCGCTTACCTGCCGGTTCGACAGTGTGGTATTTAATACCTGCGGGAGAATTTTTTTCACTGCGAACCTGTGCTTCTCGTTCGGAGAGGTTTCTTTGGTCGTTTACTGACACGCATTCGGAAGACCACAATCGAACGGGAACGGTACGCTAACGGGGCGCCGGCATCAATAATGGGTATGTACGACGCTACGGGACTTCACGAGGAGTTCAATGGGGAGCGCTTACCGCCCGGCCAACGAGAGACCACGGCATTCCCGGTACTCCACAAAGGAGACGCGCCGAGTCAGGACCGCGAGGAGTGGACTCTCGAAGTGTGGGGGGCTGTCGACAGGCAACTCGCACTTGATTTCGACGAGTTCAGTGATCTCGAGCACGAACTGCAGCGCCAAGACTTTCACTGCGTCACCGGGTGGTCACGGTTTGACAACGAGTTCAGCGGTGTTACGTTCCCGACCCTGATGGAGGCCGCAGACGTTCACGACGATGCCGTCCACGTCATGTTCCACGCCGCCGACGGCTACACAACGAACCTCCCGCTGGACGACTGTGACCGTCGGGAGGTAATGTTCACATGGGAACTCGACGGCGAGCCGCTGCCTGCTGACCACGGGGGACCGGTCCGCGTGGTGACACCGCACCGCTACGCGTACAAAGGAGCGAAATGGGTCACTGGCGTCGAGTTCCTCACCGACCCCGAGCGAGGGTACTGGGAGAAACGTGGCTACTCGAATACGGCGAGCCCGTGGAACGAGGAGCGGTACGCGTAGGCAGTCAGGTGATAGTGACGTATTCGCTGTTCTCGTTTAGAGCGAGGTTCGTCGCGATTTCGGCGTTGCGAACCGCATACTGAGCGGTCTGCTGGAGCGCGACGAGCACCTCCCGAACCTGCAAGAGGTCCTCGTTGTCCATCTCCGGAAGTTCATCGAGGATCTCGCGTTGGCGGTCTTCGATGTCGCGGAACAACGTCTTCGTCTGGAGGGCAAGGTCGTAGTCGCGCTCGACCACCGCGCGCACGCCCAGTTCCGTCACCTCATTCACGGCATCAGTGAAGTCGCGGATGTCGCGCATCGTCGACTCGTCGACGTCGAGCGTGTGGCCCTCAGTCTCAAGGACGATCTCAGCGATGTCCTCGGCGTTGTCGGCGGTGAGTTCAAGATTCTTGGCTACGGATCGATAGCCGATCAGCGGGAAGCCGGAATCGAGACCGACGGCCCGTGCGAGGTTTGGGTTCTGGTAGGCCGTGAAGATGAGCCGGAGCAGAAGGACGAAAATCTTGTTTGCCTGTCGCTCGCGGTTAAGAGCGCGCTGCGCAAGATCCGGATTGCCGTGTGCGAGCGCCTTTACCGCCTCGTTGCGCATCGTCGATCCTGTTGACTCAAGCCGTTCGAGGAGGTTATCCAGCGTGAAGTCCTCCGGATCGACCGAACACCGGATAGCGATGCGCTCGGGTGTCTCCTCGATAACGCCCAGACCCATCAACTGTGTCTCAGCGTTGTAGACGGCGTTGATGGTCTGTGAGTCGAGTGTCTCGCCGTCGGGCACCTCGACCTGGATGACTCGACGGCCGAGAACGTACTGTGCAAGGATAGCGCGCTCGATAGCCTCAGCTTCGAGTTCACCAGCGTGGATGATCGCCTCGGACTCCTCCTGCTGGACGGATTCAGGCATTACCGTCAGCGTCCCCTTCCCGCCGATGCGGATGGATACCTCATCGCCTTTCTCGACGTTCTGTGCTTTTGCCCACTCCGCAGGAAGTGTCATCGCGAGCGTGGATGGCCCCAACCGCTGGACCTTACGTGTCTCCATATATCGGCGAGACGCTTCCATTGACCTTAATTTTGACTAATGGTGGTAATAGCACGCACAAGTCACACGATCTTCACCAACCGCCGCTCGTACGTGCCGACCCGGACCCGGGTCCAACCACGCAGCGTCTCGTCAAGAGCTGCATCACCGGTGTCGACGCGGAGAACCCCCGTGTCGTCAAGCTTCCGCCGGGAGGCAATGATCTCGACGTCACTGCGACGGATGACCGCAGGCGAAATCTGTGGATTCCCACGCCCGAAGACGAACCCCTGTCCCCCGATGGGAGAGACTACGATCCGGTTCTCGTCGCCGAGCGTTGCAAGAATATCTGACTCGCCCGCATCGCGGGCGGGCAGTTTGCCGTCGCGCCACACATCCACGCCCAGTGGAGTCCCGTCGAAGCCAAGCGCGGTCTTCACCGCGTCGAGTGTCGAACCGGGGCCGAGAACGTACGCGACTCCGTTGTCGGTCCGCGCGTCATCGGCGACGGCCGCTGCGAGCTGTTCGACCGTCCCGCCGCCCAACTGTTTCGACGACTGAAGATCCTCTCCAACCGGCACCCAGGCCAGCGCTTTCAGCTCGGTGTTCACGTCGCCGCCGCGGAACGCGTCCTCGTCGATGTCGTTCACCTCGCGGCGCTCAACAGCATCGAACGTCACCGCGAGCCGGCCCGCCGCTCGTGGCGTCACCCCAAACACCGATGAGTACACTTTCACGCCCGCGGGGACGCCAAGCATCGGGACGTCAGCGTCGAGCGCTTCAAGCGTTTCCGCCACGTCGACGGCTGTTCCATCGCCACCGACAAAGAGGACGAGATCGACCCCCGCGTCTCGTGGGTCACCCGCTTGACGGTCTCGGTCCGCTGCCGGCGGAACGTCCTCGATCAGCGCGCGGACCGCTGCACGGGTATCTGCCTTCGACGTCTCGTCGTCTTCGGGACCGCCGACCACCGTTGGTTCGAACCCTGCCGCGAGCGCCTCTGTCTCACCCATCTCACCGCCCCACGTGAGCAGTTCGATATCGGCGCCCTGTGTCCGCATGTGTTCAAGCGCCTCGACGGCCCGGTCCGGCGCGCGCGGCTCCGCACCGCGGCGGCGCGCCTCCTCGACCTTCCCATCGGTCCCTTTCAGCCCGACACGGCCGCCCATGCCGGCGATCGGATTCACCACGAGGCCGATACGTCGCATGTCTGTGTCGAGCAGTGTAGCGGACTAAAGCCGTCCGGTCCGCCTGACTACAGCGAGAACGCGTAGAGCATGAGGAAGCCAAAGTAAACGAGCACGAGCAGGCCGATAGCCTTGTACCGGAACAGCCGGAGCGCCTGTTCCTCTTCGGCACGGGCGGACTCGTAGGCGGCCCGCTGGTCGTCGTTCAGTTCGGCGTCGTGTTCAAGCCCAAGATGGAGGTCGCGGTACGCCGCGCGGGCGAACGCCCGCCCACAGTGGGGACAGTGTGGCTCAGTCGGCGAGTCGGCCCCGTCATCATCCTCGGGTGTGGTCGTCGCGTCGGAAGTAGTGGTCGCACTCATGAGTCAGAGGAACGGTGGTGGCGCGTACGGTCGGGAGACGATCCACAGCGAGGTCATCGTGTAGAATACCATGACCACCGTGAGCGTGTACTGACTCCGGACGGCTTGGAGCCGCGAGGGGAACAGATCATAGGCGACGGCGTGGGCCACCCACACCGCAAGCAGGTGCCCCGCGAGAACAAAAGCCAGCGAGAGGCCGCCGAACCAGCCCGGCAGAACGAGCGTGAACGCCTGTCCCGGTGAGAGTGGATCCGCGAGCGCGCCCAGGAGCGCGGGAAGTAGGGTGAGGAAGTACCCGAGGTAGTGGGCTACGTGGTAGCCGGCGGCAATCGCCAGCAGTGAGGGCGCGAACCGCCGGGCGAGCTCCGTCGACGACCGGCGCGTCTCCGCGTAGCGTCCGCCGTAGTGCACGGCGACTCGGTAAGCGGCAAGGAAGCCGACGAACCCGACGGCCAGCGCGAGCGGATAAAGCACTGCGGCCGGTAGACCTGCGTCGACAATCGTTCGGGCGAAGGCGGCCCACGGTGGCGTTGCGACAAGGCCGTCAAACGTCGTCCCCCACAGCAACGCGACGACAAACGCCACGTCCCCTTGTCCGTCGAGGCGGTCGGCCTCCAGCCCCGAGCCGGGCAGCCGCAGTCGGAGCCCTGACTCACGGTCGTACTCGAGTGGCGAGACCGCCCCGTACAACCGGAACACGCGGGAAACGGGATCGTAGCTCGTGAAGTAACGGTCGCCGAACAGCAGGGCGCCGCCGAGCGCGACAAGCGAGTACGCCAGGACGACAGTCGCGAGTAACTCCGGCGCGTCGGCGAGCGGGCTGACGACTTCGACCCAGATCAGAGTGAGAAGACCGACCGTGGCGAGCCATCCTGCGGGCAGGTCGGGGTCGTACTCGAGCGATGGAAGTGCCCGAGCCAGCGTTCGCCACGGGTTGACCAGCGGCCAGACGTTACCAAGCAGGTATGCCGACATAGCCAATCCGGCCCACCAACCACCCCACACAAGCAGGACGCCGGCGTTACGCAGCGGCTCGGCGGGCCCGAAGAACCCGGTTCCAAGGACGATCCCGAGGCCGACGACGCCAAGCGCGCGCAACGTCGTCTCGGCGGGGTCGAGTCGGCCGGGGGCGACCCGCCGTCGCCAGGCGTGGACGCGCCTGATGAACGCACGGTCCGTAGCGAGCGATGACAACAAGAACGAGGCACCGACGACGGCGCCACCGGTCGAGAGGAACAGCCAGGTCGGGACCGTGAGCGCACGCCCCGACGCAGAACCGAGGCTCCCGCCGTGGGCGAGTGCGCGCCCGGTGAATACGAGCCACCCGAGAAGGGCACAGCCGGCAAGACAGAGCCGGCGGGCACGCCGGGTGTGGACGGGCCCGGAGCGGTCGGTCATATCTCGCAGTTGCACCGCCCCGACTGTAACATCGTCGGACCCCGGAAGAGGAGGGCTTTTTATGATCGGGTCACAACAGCGGCGTATGAGCCATGCGGACGACACTGACGACCACAGCCACCACCTCCCAGCCGTTGAGGACTGGCCCCGCGGCTTTGGAGAGGCCTCCTGGTGGCCCTTCATCACCGCTTTTGGCGCCGCCGGCTTCTATATCGGCGCGTCGCTGTACGTACTCAGCACCGGCGATAACGCGCTCGTGCCGACGATGTACGGTCCCATTGCCTTCATCGCCAGCGCCGGGCTGTTCCTCGTCGGGTTGTACGGCTGGACCTACCACGCCTTCGTGAAAGCGTACTGGGACAGTGAGGGGACCGGCGTCGGCCTCAAGATGGGAATGCTGGCGTTTCTCGGCTCGGAGATCGCCACCTTCGGCGCCGGGTTCGTCTACTACTTCTTTATCCGCTCTGATGCCTGGTCAAACCTTCCGGAACTGGTCGTCAGCGGTAACATCTTCTCCAGTCTCGTCATCGCGAACACGGTCATTTTGATCATCTCCTCGGTGACGCTTCATTACGCGCACGTCGCGCTCCGCGAGGACGATCGCCGCCGCTTCGTCGGCCTGCTCGGGCTGACACTCCTGTTGGGTGTTATCTTCCTTGGCGGGCAGGTGTACGAGTACTACGAGTTCATCGTCCACAAGAACTTCACCGTCGCGGAAGGTGCCTACGGCTCCGCGTTCTATGGGCTGACCGGCCTCCACGGACTCCACGTCTCACTCGGTGCGGTTCTGTTGGGTATCGTTTTCGTCCGTGCGTTACTCGGTCAGTACACCTCGCAAAAGCACACCTCTGTGACGACCGTCTCGATGTACTGGCACTTCGTCGATGTCGTGTGGGTGTTCCTCGTCATCGTCCTATACGCTGGCGCCATCATTAACGTCTAGTGCGGTAGTCCGGTCACTCACCTTCTTCGCCGACAGATTCACCCACCACCCGACTGACCTGCGGGTGTGAACGAGTCCGACTTGGAGGCGCGGCTCACCGTCCCAGTGACAGTCTTCGATTCGACGGCCGACACCAGTGCTTACCTCCGCCGCCGCGTGCCTGACGCGCCGCATGGAACTTTCGCCGTCGCCGAGGAACTCACCGCCGCACGAGGGCGTTCCGGCGACGCTTGGGCCGCACCACCGGGTGGTGTCTGGTCTTCGACGCTGCTGTACCCCGACTTCGGTCCCGAGCACGTCGGGCGGCTCACCTTCGCCGGCGGACTGGCCGCCTGCGAGGCGTGTCGGGCGGTCGGCATCGATGCTCGGCTGAAGTGGCCGAACGATGTCGTGGTCGACGGCGACGTGTCGGAACGGCCGGGAGTCGATCCGGACGCGCGGTACAAACTCGCCGGCGTGCTCGTTGAGGCTATCGTCGACGCCGTCCCGATCGTTGGCAAACCGGTCGACGAGGCGCTTGAGGCCTCCGATGAGCTGGAGGCGGTCGTTGTCGGTATCGGTATCAACGCCGACCTCGACCCGGCCGACCTCGACGTGGACCGGCCAGTGACGACGCTCCGCGCGGAGGTCGATGCGGTCGATCGAAGCGAAGTCGCTGCCGTTCTCCACGAACGGCTGCTCGCTCGAAGTGGGCAGGTCGAGTCAGCGGCGGGGTTCACCGAGGTCCTCGACGAGTGGCGTGACCACGCGGTCACGCTCGGAGAGTGGGTCACCGTTGAGACCGAGGCGGGACGCGTCGAGGGAACGGCGGCCGGCGTGACGCCAAGCGGGGCGCTCCGTGTCGAGATGAACGAAGGAGAACGGGTCGTGACGCCGACAGACTGCGAGCAGGTGCGGCGGCGTTAGCTTTCGGAGGACTCCATTTCGGCCTTCTGCTCTTCAAGGAACTGCTCGTACTCGTCTGGGGTGACGACCTGGATTTCGGCGAGCATACCTGAGTGGCCGACGCCACAGTACTCTGCACAGTAGAGCTGGTAGGTGCCCTCTTCATACGCTTCGGTCTTGATGGTGTTGAACTTCTCGGGGAAGGCGTCCTGTTTCAGCGCGAGGTCAGGCGCGTGGAACGCGTGAAGCCAGTCGATAGAGGTGACATGGAAGTAGACGGTCGTGTCCGACGGGATGACGAGCGGCTCGCCATTGAGACTTGACGTGGAGACATAGCGAGACTCGTTGCCATTCACCGTCGCTTCGGGATAGTTGAAGTTCCAGTAGTATTTCTGGGCGACGACCTCGACCTCGACGACCTCATCGGCTTCGGCCTCTGGCGGTCCGACGGCGCCGGGGAATTCGTAGGTGGTCGCCGGCTCGACGGCGGTCGGGTTCGACGCGGCGGTGACGCCCCCGATGGCTTGGACACCGAGCACTTGGTAGGCAGCAACGCCGACGAACAGCAGAATGATCGCAGTCGTTACGGTCCACGTGATTTCGAGACGGCGGTTCTCCTGCGTTGGCTTCGCCTCGTCACTGTCTTTGTACCGGAGGACGGTGTAGATGAGCACCGCCTCCACGATGACGGTGATGACGATGGCAACGTACAGCAGGTCGAGGTTCAGGCCGGAAATGAGTTCGTCGTTGATCGAGGTCTGTGCCGCGACCGGGTCGACGGCAAGCGCCACCAGGGCGGCGAGTCCGGCCACGAACGTGGCGAGGCGCGTCCGTGTCATTAGTCGACCTTTGAATCGCCGCCACATTAACCCCGCGATACCCCACCCGCAGGCCCTGGGGATAAAAGCGCGGGGCATAAGTGCCGGCGCACCCTCCTTCCGATATGTCCCGCCCGAAGTTCGCCACGCTGCTGGCGGGGAGCGTGGTCGGGGTCTACCTGCTCGTCGTCGCGGGCGCGACAGCGAGTCTCGCCGAGGCTGCGACCGCCTGTTCCTCCTGGCCCGTTTGCGCGCCCGATTCGACGGCCGCGGTTGTCGCTCTGGGCCACCGCGGCGTCGCGGTGGTCGTCGGTCTCCTGCTCATCGCCACCGCGGTCGTCGGTCAACGCGCCGCCGTCCCCCGGCGTGTTCGTCGCTCACTTCTGGTCGCACTTCTGCTGTACCCACTTCAGGTTGCCGTGGGGGGGTTCGTCGCCGTCTCCGAGACGGCCGTGGCTACCTCAGGTGTCCACCTCGGGATGGCGCTCGCCATTTTCGCTGCGCTGACGGTCGCGCTCGCCTGGCAGCTGGAAGCCGAGACGGGCAGCGATGACGCCCCCGACGGGCGGCCGGAGCCGTCACTCCCCGATGCCCCCGCTGGGACGGCCCCCGCCTTCGACTCGCGACTCGACCGGCTGCAAGCGACCATCAGTGCCTACTTCCGGCTGATGAAACCGCGGCTGATGTGGCTGTTGTGTCTCGTCGCTGCGGCCGGGATGGCACTGGCTGCCGGCCCGTCGCTCGGCGTCGAAACGGTTCTGTTCACCCTCGGCGGCGGTGTCCTCGCCATCGGCGCATCAGGGACATTCAACCACGTCCTTGAGCGCGACATCGACCGTCGGATGAAGCGGACGAGCGACCGGCCGCTGGCAACGGAACTCATTCCCGTCCGGCGGGCAGTCGTCTTCGGGCTTGCGCTCACCGGGCTGTCGCTCATTGCGTTCCTTCAGGTGAACGCTCTTGCGGCCGCGCTTGGGTTCGTCGCGATCGTCTTCTACTCGGTCGTCTACACGCTTGTTTTGAAGCCGAATACCGTCCAGAACACAGTGATCGGCGGCGCGGCCGGCGCGCTTCCTGCGCTGATCGGCTGGGCGGCCGTCACCGGCGATGTAGGGGTACC
>CAYZJQ010000079.1:0-12311 GCA_964478805.1 uncultured Halobacteriales archaeon
AGAACATGAGGCCGATCCCCATGCCGGCGCTGAACAGCATCGCCATCCACGAGAAATCGCTGAACTCTTTTTCAGCTTCGACGCCTCCGATCTTGATATTGCCGTACTTGCTGAACGCGAAGTACAGCAAAACGACAATGAAGACGTTTACCACCAGCAGGTAGAACCAGCCGAAGGTGTCACCGATGAATCCGAACAGCCAGTTGTACCCTTCGGCGATGGGGACCCCGAACTGCGGTCCGAAGATCGTCAGCGCGATGAACGCCGCGATGATCGCGAGCGCCACCGGGAAGACGACCGGGTGGATATCGAAGCCCCACCGCTGAATGTTGGTGTCACCCGGTTCACGGTCTGATTCCGGGTGGAACAGTTCAACCTGTAATCCGTCGGACATTTCGCCCGTCGTGTCGTCAGCGTCTGCCATATGATTCCCCTCCTCGTATCGCTCGTATCTGGTTCATGGTGTCGTTCCATACAGCGCCGAACGCGCCGGTTCAACCAGCCGTCGTGGCCCCACGCCGAGACGACCGAGCATCTTACCGACGCTTGGGTATGCTACGCAACGTCAACCAGGAATACGGACATACACGTTTAAATGTTACTCGAACCGTGCGAGTAGAACCCGTGATAATGCGACTCAGACACACCAATGACAAATATTCTCGTGCTTGCTGGTAGTAATTAAACACAGACGGTATATACTGGAGATCGACCGGCACAAACTAACCGCCTAACTGATAGGTTGTGTTTGGGACAGGGAACTCACTCCGGCACCCGCAGCGGACACGGTTTATGAGGGTTCCTCCCCGTGCGGGCGTATGGTGAACGTGGCGGCGACGGCGGCGGCGGTGCTGGCAGTGGTGTTGTTCGGTGTCGCTCTGTTCGGAATGACGATCGGCGACTACCGCGCTGCAGGGTTCAGTTTCCTCTGTGCCAGTCTCACCATCTACCTCCGTGAGACGTACCTGCTTGAGGGGTGAAGCTCAGACGTCGTCCACCTGCATGCGCTGTGTAACCACGGGGACCGTCGCCGTCCGGACCACCTTGTCCGCCGTTCCCCCGAGGATGTTGCCGAGCTTTCCGCGGTAGGCTGATCCCATCACAATCGCCCCCATCCCCTCCTTGTCAGCATAGTCGACAACCTCGTCACTCACCGAACCGGTCCGGAACGCCTTCGTGCACGCGACGCCGTGATCGGCGGCGATATCTTCGAGCTCGCTGAGGACCTTCTCGCCGTACTCGCGGTACCGTTCGCGCATCTCCTCTTCATCGTCGCGCAAGGAGAGCGCCCGCGGTGCCCCCGGCAGGTCAATCACGTACAGTGCGTGGATATCCGCGCCCAGCGCTGCGGCCAACTCGATGCCATGGACTGCGCCTTTCCGTCCCTCATCGCTCCCGTCGTACGGGACCAGTATGGTGTCGTACATCTGTCTACCTCGAACGACTCTTCCCAGACGGGGGAAAAATAGCTTTTCACGGGAACCGGACAGTGAACGTAGTCAATCCGGGTTGCTGATGTCCTCGACCGTGTAGCCAGCCCGTTCGATATCGTCAACGATGGATGCGGCCTGCTTCGCACCGGCGGTCTCGATGTTGAACACGAGGTGTGCTTCGCCGACGGCGAGATGACCGACGGAACGGTCATGACGGACGTCGTGGATGTTGGCGCCGTGGGCTCCGATGATGCTTGACAGCTCGGCCATCGTGCCCGGTTCGTCGTCGATGTGGACTTGCAGTCGGATGATCTGCTTGCGAGCGGTGAGTGCGTGGACGACGAGCGTTCGCATCATCGTCATGTCCAAGTTCCCGCCGCACAGCAGCGGCATCACTGTCTCGCCCTCGACGTCGAGGTCGTCGCTCAGGATGGCCGCGACCGACGCCGCGCCAGCTCCCTCGACCACCTGTTTCGCCCGCTCGAGTAACAGCAGAATAGCACGGGCAATCTGTTCGTCCGAGACCGTGACGACCTCGTCAACGTTCCGCTCGATAATGGCTAACGTGCGCTCGGAGATGCCGCCGGTCGCAATCCCGTCCGCGATGGTGTCCACCTCATCGAGTGCGACCGGGACCCCCTTATTGAGGCTCTCGTGGACGGTCTCAGCGCCGGTTGCCTGGACGCCGATGATCCGCGTTTCCGGCGACAAGTGCTTGATCGCCGTCGACACACCGCTGATGAGTCCGCCGCCACCGATGGGGACGACTACCGTGTCGACGTCCGGGTGGTCGTGATACATCTCGATGCCGAGCGTTCCCTGTCCGGCGATGATGTCGGGATCGTCGTATGCGTGGACGAACTCTGCGTCGGTCCCCTCCACGAGCGTCTGCGCGTGATCCATCGTCGCCCGGAAGTCCTCACCGACCAGTTTGACTGTCGCCCCGTAGCTACGAGTCGCGTCGACCTTGGCCTGTGGTGCGCCCTTCGGCATGCAAATGGTCGAGTCTGCGCCACACTGCGTCGCTGCGAGCGCAACGCCTTGTGCGTGGTTACCAGCACTGGCCGCGACGAACTCGTCGACACCCGCGGCCACATCTTGGCTGATCTTGTTGTACGCGCCACGGGGCTTGAACGAGCCCGTCCACTGGAGGTGCTCCATCTTGAGGTAGACGTCACCGCCGACCATCCCTCCAATGGAGGTGCTCCGCTCGACAGGCGTTGGCTTGACGACGCGGTCGTCGTCGAGACGCTCGCGCGCCCGCTCGATGTCGGCGTAGTCGACGTCGATCACGCCCGCCTCGGACTCCGATTCGGAGGCCGTCATCTGACGATCTTCTCCCGGCCGGGATCGAACAGCGGCTCGTTGCGCACCGTCGCGTCGTACGTCTCACCCTCACACAACACCTGCACGTCAGTCCCGGCCTCGGCGTACTCGCTTGGGAGATAGGTGTACGCGATGGACGCACCGATCGAGTAGCCGAAGTCGGCGGCTTGGACGTAGCCGACGGCCTCACCATCTTTCAGCACGGGGCGACCGCTCAGCAGGATGTCCGTCGATTCGTCGAGTGTGATCGGCGTTGCCTTACTGTCGATGCCCGTCTCACGGGCCTCGGCGAGCGCCTCCCGACCGATGAAGTCGGTGTCCATGTCGACGGCAAAGGGGAGCCCGGCCTCGAACGGGTTGGCGTCCGTGTCGATGTCGGTACCCCACAGCCGGTACCCCTTCTCGAGGCGCATCGAACTCAATGCGCCGCCGCCCATTGGTCGGACGTCGAGGTCCTGGCCGGCTTCCCACAGCTGGTCCCACAGCCGATCGGCGTACTCGACGGGCGCCCACAGTTCCCAACCGAGTTCACCCACGTAGGAGACGCGCAACGCCGTCACAGGCACCTCGCCGACGTAGATCTGCTTCGACCGGAAGTAGGGGAACCCCTCGTTGGTCACGTCCGCGTCGGTGACGCGCTGAAGCAGGAGCCGCGCCTTCGGCCCCCACACGCCGATGGTAGACTTCGCGCCCTCCTCGACGTGGACCGAGACGGTGTCGGGGGCGTGCTCCTTGAGCCAACCACCGTGGATGCCCGGCGAGTTGCCGCCGCCGGTCGTTACCATGTACTCCTCATCGTCGAGTCGGACGACGGTCACGTCCGCGAGGATGCCACCGCCCTCGTTACACAACAGCGAGTAGCGGACCTGCCCCACGTCCATCTCGATGTCGTTCGTACACATCCGCTGGAGGAACGACTCGGCATCCGGACCCGAGACCTGGATTGACGAGAACGAGGTCATGTCGAACAGTGAGACGTGCTCGCGAGTATGGAGGTGTTCGGCCGCCTCAATCGGCGAGCGGTTGATTGCCGGCCAGCCGTCTTGGTCGGGAATCTGGTCGGCATACTCCTCGACGAGGTCCGCGTTCGACTCGTACCACTGTGGGGTTTCCCAGCCGCCGGACTGGTAGAACTCCGCGCCGAGCTCCTGCTGGCGGTGATGGAACGGGCTGGTCCGGAGGTCGCGGTGGTCGTCAGGCTGCCAGCGCGGCTCGACTATGCTATACACCTGCTCGTAGCGTTTCGCCCCACGATCGATGAAGTACTCCTTCTGGCCGGCGTGCGGCTCGAATCGGCGAACGTGGATGCCACCGGTGTCGACCGGGCCGGAGGGGAGCTTCGGGACACCCGTCTCCATCCACTCGGCGAGGATACGACCGTAGCCGCCGGAGTGGGTCCACCAGACTGCGAGCCCGGACCACAGCCCATCGACTCGCGTCGGACCGATAGCGGGCATCCCGTCGGGCGTGAACACGAAGATGCCGTTCTCGGTAGCAGCGTACTCGACGTCCTTGGTCGCCGGGAGCAGCTCGTCGAACGCCTGCTTGGCCGATTTATCACGGCCGCGGTGAGTCGGCCGCTCCCAGTGGTCGCGCGTGAAGCCCCGTACGGAGGCCTGTCGTTCCTCGCTGTTCTTCCCCATCGTCTCGGGGTCGACGGAGAGCGTCTCGTGGTTGTACGAGCCCATCCCGAGGGCGTCGCCGTGGTTGCGAAAGTACAGCGAGTGGTCCTGGTCGCGGCCGACGGGCAGCGTCGGCCCTTCACTCATGTACTCTGCGATGGAGCGGTCGCCGGGCACCTCAAGCCCGGTCGTGTTGTCGCCGACGGAGGTGCCGAACTCGGCGAGCTCGTCCATCGGCTCGGTGACGACGTACTGGTGTTCGACCGGCGCGATGGGGAGGTCAAGGCCGGCCAGTTGCCCGGTCTGGTACCCCCAGTTGTTCGTCGCCATCACACACCGATCACACTCGATCCGGCCGCGGTCGGTAACGACCGCGTTCACCTCTCCACCGGCGGTCTCGATGTCGACCACCTCGGTGTTGCCGTGGAAGTCGGCCGACGACTGGTGCATATACCACTGAAGTGCGCCGATGCCGTCGACACGGCCGTCGGTCGGGGAGTAGTAGCCCCCGAGGATCTCCGACTCGTCAACCATCGGCAGCTGCTCGGTAACTTCCGCGGGTGAGAGCAGTTCGGGGTCCGGCAGGCCGTAGGCGGTTGCGTGTTCAACGCGCCGCTGGAGAAAGTCCATCCGCTTTTGCGAGCGGGCGACCTCAATGCCACCGACTTCGTCGTATACGCCGGCATCCGAGAGGAGTCGGCTGGTGTAGTAAGCCGTCTTCGTCTGGATCTTCGACGGCGAGGTCTGGAACATAATCCCGGGCGCATGGACCGACGAGCCGCCCGTCACCGGGAGCGGCCCCTGGTCAACAACGACGACGTCCTCGGCGCCCAGTTCTGAGAGGTGGTACGCGACGCTACAGCCGACAGCTCCGGAGCCGACGATGACCGTCTCGGCCTTCTTGGGGAGTGGATCCGCACTCATAGTTCTCTCCGGTGGGTGGATTGTCGCGCGGATAAATACACCGGTGACAAGGCAAAGGAACGACAGAAAACGGCTATCTTGAGCGCTCTACAGCCACCCTAACGGCATCGGGCTGACGGAGCGTCTCAGCACAGGGCCGCGTGACCGTGGCCACAGCCTGACAGAGACGCGATACGACGAGGGCTCAGACGAGCGGCTCCTCGCGGACGGTTGCCGCGTAGCGGTCGCCTTCGAACAGTACCTCGAGGTCGGTACCCGGCTCAGCGTACTCCGGCGGCAGGTACGTGTAAGCCACACACGCACGTTCGGTGTAGCCGTACTCGGCGGAGTGGAGATAACCGAGCGACTCGTCTTCACCGGGGGCAAACACGGGCCGGTTGTCGAGGACGGTCGCCTCGGGATCATCAAGTGTGAGGCAGGCGACTTGGTGGCGCGGTTCACCGCCATCCGCGGCCGCGGCCGCGGTGGTCGGCTCCGCGAGCGCGTCTTTGCCGATGAACTCAGTGTCCATATCGACCGCCCAGCCGAGCCCCGCCTCGTAGGGGGTGTGCTCGGTGTGGAGGTCTTTCCCCCATAGCCGGAAGCCCTTCTCGATGCGCAACGCGTCGAGCGCGCCGTTACCGTACGGCCGGATGTCGTACTCGGCGCCCGCTTCCATGATGTGTTCCCAAAGTTGCTCGCCGTACTCCGAGGGGGTATAGAGTTCCCAGCCGAGTTCACCGGCATAGGAAACCCGCAGCGCTGTCACGGGGATGTTGTTCACGTAGCACTGCTGAGCGGTAAAGAACGGGAACGCCTCGTCGGAGAGATCGGTGTCGATCACCTTCGAGAGGACGTTGCGGGCGTCCGGGCCGGTACACACCATTGCTGCCAGACTCGAGGTCACGTCATTGACCACTACGTCCGCAGGCGCCTGCTCGCGGACCCACGCGACATGATTGTTTCCGACCTCACGGCCGGTTGTCAACAGGAGATAGCGGTCTTCACTCGTGCGGGTCACGGTGATGTCGGCGCGGACGCCGCCGTCCTCGTTGCACATCAGCGTATACTTTACATCACCCACGTCAAGATCCATATTGTTCGTGCACAGCCGCTGAACGAACGCGCCGGCGTCGCTCCCGACGACCTCCATCTTGTTGAACGGGGTCATGTCGTGGAGCCCGACCGCGTTGCGGACGTGGAGTGCCTCAGCGCCCTCGATGGGCGACCAGTAGATTCCTTCCCAGCCGTCGCGGTCGGGAATCTGGTCACCGTAGCGGTCGAGGAGATCCTCGTTCGACTCAAACCACTGAGGAGCCTCCCAGCCGGCCTCAGCCCACATCTCGCCACCAGCCTCAAGATGGCTGTGGTACATCGGCGTCCGCCGGATGTCCCGCTGTTTGTCCGTCCACACCCACTTCGGGTGCATGATGTTGTAGACGATGCGATACTCTTCGGCGCCGATGTCGCGCGCGAAGTCCCAGCTTCCCTCGTGTTCGTCGAAGCGGTTCACGTCGCAGTGCGCGAGGTCAATAGGACCGTCATCCAGCCTCGGGACTCCCGTCTCCATCCACTCTGCCAGTGCCTTGGCGGCGCCGCCGGCGTGGGTGACCCAGATAGCTGCCGCGGTCCACAGTCCGTCGTACTCCTGGACTGGACCCATTACGGGGAGCCCGTTCGGCGACTCCGCGAACATACCGTTGTACTTGTGCTCGAGCTCCTTGCCGGCGGTCGCCGGCAGGAGTTCGTCGCTGGCCTGTCGCGGTGCCTTGTGTGGGCGGTCCGGATGGGTCGCGGTGTCCATGTGGTGATCGGTGAACTCATGAACGGACCCCTGCTCGCCGTCCGGGTCGTTGCCGCCGAGTTCCTGCGGGTCGGGGACGATGGGCTCGTGGTTGTACGAGCCGATACCGTAGGAATCGCCGTGGGTCCGGAAGTACATCGCGTTGTCTTGGTCCCGAAGGATCGGCCGGTCCGGACCAACGAGCAGCCGTTTCGCCTTCTCGCCAGAGACGTTCTCGTAGTTCTCGAACAACGGATGATCCGTCACGTCGACCGCGTTGTCGGCCAACTCGTCGAGCGACTCTGTCATCGTGTACTGGTGTTCGACCGGCGTGACGGGAATGTGGACGTCGAGCTTCTCGCTCAGTTGACGCGCCCAGATGTTCGTCGCGATGACTACTTCGTCACACTCGATCGTGCCACGCTCCGTCTCGACGGCCTGGATCGACCCCGCCGCCGTCTGGACGTCCTCTGTGCGAGTGTGCGGGACGAACGTCGCGCCGCGGTCAATCGCCTCGCGGGCCAGCGCGTCACACGCGACAACGCCCGATACCTGCCCATCTGTCGGTGAGTAGTAGCCGCCGAGGATCTGGCTCTCATCGACCAGCGGCAGGTGGTCAGTCACCTCCTCAGGTGAGAGCAGCTGCGGGTCCGGAATCCCCCACGCTTTGGCATGTTCGACTCGGCGCTGGAGGAACGCCATTCGCTCTTCGGAGCGGGCCACCTCGATACCGCCTGTCTCGTTGTACGCCTGCTGGCCGTCCGCGCCCTCGAGTTCCGAGTAGAGTTTCCGGCTATAGTTCGCGAACTGGCTGAGCGTCTTCGGTTCCGCGGTCTGGAACATGATACCCGGCGCGTGTGTCGAGGAGCCGCCGGTGGTCGGCATCGGCCCTTGGTCAACAACGACGACGTCATCGCGCCCTTGTTTCGTCAGTTGGTAGGCGATGTTGCACCCGACGATTCCCGCGCCGACAACGACCGTGCCGGCCTGTGACGGGAGGTGCTCTGTAGGGTCCATGGGTTCGGATTGTGCTGGTGTTGGCCGCCGCATATACCTGTCGCCGTCTGAAAACGCATCCTCGATATCTCGCCTCGATGAGTGGTCGTGGAGCAGCCGAACCGGACCACACGACCGCGGAGGGAGTGTTTTGTGGGTTCGTGCCCAGGGCTGGTTGTGTACGAACCCGCGATCCACCGGACGACAGACCGGCGACTGGGCGCTCTTCCTTCGGGACGGGAGGTCGGGGTCACGGTCCACCGGTACGGCGGCAGTGACGGCCCCACAGTCTACGTTCAGGCGGCACAACACGGGATTGAACTCGCCGGGCCGGCGGCGCTGCGCCGGCTCCACGACCGGCTGGTCGGTGCGGATCTCGCCGGCGAGGTGATAGTGGTACCAGTGGCAAACCCGTTGGCCTTCGATGGCCGGTCGTACGTAACGCCTGCCACATACGACGCGGTGAGTCCGAACATGAACCGCCGTTGGCCAGGAGATACGACCGGGAGTCTCGTCGAGCGGTTCATTGCCGAGCTGTGGCCGTTGGCTGAGTCGGCTGACGCTGTCGTCGATCTTCATACGGGGACCCGTGAGATGCTCCCCCACGTCAGACACGGCCACGGCGATCAAGCGGCTCGCCGGCTCGCAACGGCGTTCGGAACCGACTACCGGCTCGTCGACCGGGATCCCGGCGGCGATGCAGCGGCGACCGGCAAGTTCCGCGTCGCGGCCGCTCGGGCCGACATCCCGGCCGTCACGGCTGAACTCGGAAACAGCCGAGCCGTCTCGCCGGAAGCCGCGGTGACCGGCGCAGACGGTGTCGAGCAGGTGCTCCAGGCACTCGACGTCAGACCGGGGACGCCGGATCCTCCGACCGAACAGGTCGCACTCATGGACGCACCGGCACCGGTCGAGGCCCCGGCATCCGGCGTGTTCGAACCCGCGCGCGGCATCACGGTCGGCGAGTCGCTCGCGGCCGAGACGACGCTGGGGATAGTGTACGACCCCGCGTCGTTCGAGGCGCTGGCGACACTAACCACACCGGACGAAGGGGTGTTGTACTCGCTGGGACGGGGGTCGGTCATGGCCGGCGAGCGCCTCGCCGCGCTCGGTGCGCCGGCGTGAGTCCATTCGGTCCGCGGGTCCACCCATATCAAGGGGTTGAGTACTCCGCACATAGAGTGATATTCCATAACATGTCATAGGGAAGTGAACAGATGGTTCGAGGGCCCGCGTTCGAGACGCTGTCGGACATCGTGGCCACATGCGAGTCGCACGGCGGGACCGTCCAGTCCGTCGAAGCGTCTACTGTGGACACGGCGGTGCAGGTCGAGTTAGTCGTCGACCACCGCATCGAGGCAGGGGGAGCGGATACGTTCACACCCGAGGCGGCGAGTCTGACCGAGAGTGGTGACCTTCGGGTCCGGTTCCGGGCGCCATCACTGGAGTCGTTGCTTCCGACCGCAACGCCGATCACCGCTGAACGGACGACGGCAGTAGCGGTGACCGATACGGGCGCGCTCCGGTGTACACACGAGTTCACGCTCGGGGCGACGGAGCCGGAGACGGAGTCGTCGGCCACTCACGAGGAACCAGCGTCGTCGACCGCGCCGAAGGACCCGCTGGCCGACGACGGGCCGACGACCGTCGCGGACGAACTCGCCGCGGTCCGCGATGAGTCGATTCCAGCCTACGAAGACACCGCGTATCTGGAGGCGCTCTATGAGTCATGCGAGACGTTCGGCGAGATGAGCGAACACATCGAAATGGACGTGGTGGCGGAGACGGTCCGCCGCTACATGGTTGATGCGGGCATCCATACCCCGGACTCATACGAGACGACGATGTCCGATAATGAAGGAACACCAGACGGGACGGAGCCGCTTGACACGAGCCCGGAAACGCCGACCGAAGAGCAACTTGTAGCCGACGGACTCGGGCTCCCCGACGGCCTTCAGGTGACGGATCTCGTGGATGCCGTTGTCGACGCCACGTCAGTGTGTGAGGTTACCCGGTCACTGGGGCTTGATCAGACGCGAACTCGCGAGTTGCTCGCACAGTTCGACCTGCTCGGCGGCGTGGTCCACCGGGTCGCCGACGACCACCGTGGGCTTACACGCGAAGAGGTCCTTGATCACATCCGCCGGCAGGGTACTCCCGAACGCATTTAAAACCCTTTCCTGCACAACCCGTACTTAAAATATGGCCCACCACATAGTGTAGGTAACAGATGGCACTTCGGACACGACCGGCCGACGAGGCAGGTGTGGAGACGTTGCTCACGAGCGCACGCTTTGAGTTGATGCCGTTCGAGAGCTTCGACGAGGAGATCGCGCACCTGCCGGACGGAGCGTCGGTCGCGATCACCACCTCGCCACAGCTCGGCATCGAACGAACCGTCGAGAAGACGGAGATGGCCGCTGAGCGTGGCTACGACGTGATCCCACACATCGCAGCTCGCTATGTCGAAGACCGCGACCAGTTAGCAGAGATTGCTGAACGGTTGACGGCCGCTGGCGTAACCGACATCTTTGTCCCTGGCGGCGACCGCGAGGAGCCAGCCGGCGAGTTCGAGTCCGCCTACGACCTGTTGGTCGCCCTTGATGCGACCGACTACGAGTTCGAAGACGTCGGTATCACGGGCTACCCCGAGGGGCACGACTTCATTGATGATGAGACGCTTGTCGAGGCGATGGAGCGCAAACAGCCGTACGCGACGTACATCGTCACCCAGATTTGCTATGACGCCGACACGGTGATCGAGTGGATCGAAGAGATCCGCGCCCGTGGTGTCGACCTCCCCATCGAAATCGGCATCCCTGGTGTGATGAATTACAAGCGGTTAATGAACATCTCCCAGAAGGTCGGCGTCGGCGACTCGGTGAAGTTTCTCAAGAAGACGACGGGTGTGCTCGGCTTCGTCAAGCAACTCGTCAGCTCGCGTGGCAACTACAAGCCCGACGCGCTGATCGACGGCCTGGCCCCATACGTCGACGACCCCGAGTACGGGATCGGCGGAATCCACGTGTACACGTTCAATCAGACACCGGACACAGAAGCGTGGCGGCACAGCCGACTCGACGGCTGAGACCGCAGGTCGCCACGACCTCTCGGCCACGGGAAAGGTTCTGTTGGCGGGGGAGGTACACAGACGCAAGGAGAGTACCTGCGGCTTCAGCCGCAGGATGAATCCGACAACTTTGGAGCAATCTCCGTTTGATTGCTACCTAAATCCCGATTCATACGTTCAAGTGGTAACTAACCACTTCGAAAAAAGAAATTAGGCGAGAACAGCGTGATTTTGCTTCGTCCTCCGATGGCGGCCTGCCTACCCCAAGCAATCAACCAATGCTCGAAACCGGTCGATGACCGCCCGATCCTCACAGGAGTCGACCGGAGGTGACTGCTGTAACTCCGAGTCCGTTGAGTTCTATCGGACCCCCTGAGAAAAACCAATTCAGGAAGTCCGAACACGATCGAGGATAGGGGTACTGGGCGTGATACTCCCAGCAGTCCCCCCCGTCTGAGACCACGAACATTCCCTCAGATTCGTACTGGTTGGATGTTCGGTGGGACTGCACACCTGAAATCTCCAACACTCAGACGTCCTCTGCGTGAACGAGGAGGAGGATGTCAACACTGTCGGGTCCACTGTACATCCCGACGAAACGGCGTGGAGTGAGAGTCGCGCGTCGATCTTGACACTGTGTCGACGGTCACGCAGGGTCTCGTTCGATGTCGGTCCGCTCGGACCAAGCCCGTCGCTTGAGTGACCCAATCGCCACCCGACGGTACACAGCGACCAGCGTCACTACCAGCACCAGATATAACAGTACGTACGCCGCGAGCGCACCACCTTGCAGTGCGGACGTGTCGAAGAACACGATGCCAATCGTGCCCGGCATATTGCCGGCGGCGTGGACCAGGATCGGCACGTACAAGTTCTGCGTATACTCGTAGAGCAAACCGAAGCTGAGTCCCGAAAACAGAAGGAGAGCTCCGTATGTGATGAGTGCCTGTGTGCCAGGGACACCGCTGGTCAGGACGCGGGGCACATGGGCCACCGCGAACAGCACGCTCGCGGCGACGACGCCGAACGCTTCCCGGAACCGGGTGGTCTTTGGCAACACCGCGATCACCTTTGACTGCAGGTACCCTCGAAACGCCACCTCCTCGACGAGTGCGGCGAAGAGGAGGGCCTCGGCGAACGCGACGAGCGCCATCACAGGTGGGACGGTCCACTGGTAC
>CAYZJQ010000080.1:0-12134 GCA_964478805.1 uncultured Halobacteriales archaeon
GCCCCGGAGCGTCCAGTCCGCGCCGTCGGCGATCTCGACGACCGCGGGCGCCGGCACGGGGTAGACGCCGTGGGCCATCTCCACCTCGCCGCCGCCCGCGTGGAGGGGCGTGGTGACGACGCGCTCGACGCCGAGATCCTCGAGCAGCAGCGCGACCCCTACGACGTCGGCGACCGCGTCGTCCGCCCCGACCTCGTGGAACGCCGTCGCCTCGAGGTCCGTCCCGTGGATAGTTGCCTCCGCCTCGCCCAGCCGCCGGAACGCACCCAGGGCCCGTGCCTCGACCGACGGCGGGAGGGCCATCCCCTCGACGAGCGCGACCACCTCGGGGTACGTTCGCGTCATTCCGTGCCCCTCGGCGTGGGTGTGGCCGTCGCCGTGCGAGTGCGTGTGTGCGTGCCCGTGGCCGCCGGCCTTGTCGAGCGAAGGGAGCCCCTCATCGGTCGCGTCGTCGTCTGCGCCGTCGTCCGTGACGAGGACGTCCACCAGCGTCGCGGTAATCCCGGAGCGGTCGACCCGCGAGACGCGGTACTCGACGGGCAGGGCCGCCTCCACGGGGGCGAGGGCGTCGCGGTCGGCGCCGGCCGCGAGGAGCGCACCCAGCAGCATATCGCCGGCCGCGCCGGTGCGGCCGTCGAAGGCGAGCGTTCGCATACTGGATTGGGGCGACGCGCGGCGAAAAGCGTTCGCCATCACAGAGCGTAGAAGCCAAACGCACCCCGTCCGTACGACAGGTATGGTCTCGGTTGTGGACGTCGTCGGGCTGCTCATAATTCTCGGGGTAAACAGCCTCGCTGCCGCGCTGTTGACGCGGCTGTTCCGGGTGCGGCTGAACACTGGGTGGGGTGCTGTTGTCTACTCGCTGCTGCTCACGCCGCTGGCGCTGGTGGTTATCGTGTTGGTGCTCGGCGGTGCCGGCCTTGGACCAAACCTCGGCAGTCCAGCGGCCGTCGTCGGCATCACTGTCCTGCTTCCGCTCGCGCTCGGCATGGCGTTCGACTACTTCTGGCAGCCCGCGCCTGACGAGGTGGAGCTGCCCGAGGAGTACGGGGCGAACTGACCCGTGCGTTTGGGCGCTCGCGTGTTCGCCCGCCAGCGTGAAAGACGCTGGCACATGAGGGCGCTGTCCTGCGGTTTACACGGCGAAGGGTTTACTTCCAGGGTTGGCCTATCTGGGAGCAATGGAACTTATCGTCACCGAGAAGGACAACGCCGCGCGCCGCATCGCGGAGATCCTCTCGGACGGCGGCACCGGCGCCGATCGGCGCAACGGCGTCAACGTCTACCGCTGGGGCGACATGCGTTGCGTGGGACTGTCGGGCCACGTCGTTGGGGTCGACTTCCCGCCGGAGTACAACGACTGGCGTGACGTCGAGCCCGTCGAGCTCGCCGAGGCACAGGTGACGAAGACCGCGACCAAAGAAGACATCGTCGCGACGCTGCAATCGCTCGCCCGCGAGGCCGACAGCGCCGTCATCGCCACCGACTACGACCGTGAGGGAGAGCTTATCGGCAAGGAGGCGTACGAACTCATCGAGGAAGTCTCGTCCATTCCCATCTCCCGGGTGCGATTTTCATCCATCACGGAGCGGGAGGTGAAGAACGCCTTCGCCGACCCGGACGAGCTCGACTTCGACCTCGCGGCCGCCGGGGAGGCCCGCCAGGTCATCGACCTCGTGTGGGGCGCGGCGCTCACCCGGTTCCTTTCGTTGACCGCGGGCCAACTCGGGAACGACTTCATCTCCGTCGGCCGGGTGCAGTCGCCGACGTTGAAGCTCATCGTCGACCGCGAGCGTGAGATCCGCGCGTTCGAGCCGGACGACTACTGGGAGCTGTTCGCCGACCTACAACAAGGGGACGACGAGTCCGAGCGGTTCGAAGCCCAGTACTTCTATGAGGGCGAGGACGGCACGGAAAACGAGCGCGTCTGGGACGAGGCCGACGCGGAGGCGGCGTTCGAGCGGCTCCGCGGTGCCGACACCGCGACCGTCGAGTCGGTGCGCCGGCGCACCCGCACGGACGCCCCCCCGACGCCGTTCAACACCACACAGTTCATCCGCGCGGCGGGGTCGCTGGGCTACTCTGCCCAGCGCGCGATGTCCATCGCCGAGGAGCTCTACACGACCGGGTGGATCACCTACCCACGGACGGACAACACCGTCTACCCTGAGGACCTCGATCCCGAGGAACTGCTCGCGACGTTCGCCGATACCGGCGCGTTCGGCGAGGACGCCGCCGCGCTGCTCGAGCAGGACGAGATCGAGCCGACCGCCGGCGACGAGGAGACGACTGACCACCCGCCCATCCACCCCACCGGCGAGATCCCCGGGCGACAGGACCTCTCGGAGGACGAGTGGGAGATCTATGAGTTGGTCGTCCGGCGCTTCCTCGCGACCTGTGCCGAACCGGCGACGTGGGCGCACCTCCGGGTCGTCGCCGACGCCGACGGCTGCGCGCTGAAGGCGAACGGGAAGCGCCTGGTCGAGCCGGGCTACCACGCCGTCTACCCGTACGTGGGTAGCTCGGAGAACTACGTCCCCGAGGTCGCGGAGGGCGAGGCGTTGGGACTGTTCGACGCGCGCCTGGAGGCGAAGGAGACGCAGCCGCCCCGTCGGCGCGGTCAGTCGCGGCTCATCGAGACTATGGAGCAACTTGGGGTAGGGACAAAAAGTACTAGACACAATACACTCCAGAAGCTCTACGACCGCGGCTACATCGAGGACGACCCGCCGAAGCCGACGGGCCTGGCGATGGCGGTCGTTGAGGCCGCGGAGCGGTTCGCCGACCACATCGTCGACGAGGGGATGACTGCACAACTGGAGCGGGACATGACCGCCATCGCGGAGGGGGAGAAGACGCTCGACGAGGTGACCGACGAGTCCCGCGAGATGCTCCGGCGCGTCTTCGCGGACCTCCACGACCACCGCGAGGAGATCGGCGAGTTCCTCCGCGAGTCGCTAAAGGCCGACAAGACGCTTGGGCCCTGTCCGGAGTGTGGCTCGGACCTGCTCGTGCGGCGGGCGCGCCGGGGGTCGTACTTCGTCGGGTGTGACGGCTACCCAGACTGCGAGTACACGCTGCCGCTGCCGAGCACCGGCGAGCCGACGCTCGTCGACGAGGCGTGTGAGGAGCACGGCCTCCGCCACGTGAAGATGCTCGCCGGGCGCTCCACGTTCGTCCACGGCTGCCCGCAGTGTCAGGCCGACGAGGCGGACGCGACCGAGGACGAGGTCATCGGGGCGTGTCCCGACTGTGGCGAGGAAACGGGCGGCGAGCTCGCCATCAAACGCACCCGGGCGGGCGGCCGGCTGGTGGGCTGTACGCGCTACCCCGAGTGTGACTACTCGCTTCCCCTCCCCCGACGCGGCGACATCGAGGTGACGGACGCCCGCTGTGACGAGCACGACCTGCCCGAACTCGTCGTCACGGACGGCAAGGACGACGACCCATGGGAGCTCGGCTGTCCGATCTGCAACTTCGAGGAGTACCAGGAGCGCCAGACCGCAAGCGAGATCGAGGATCTCGACGGCGTGGGCGCGAAGACGGCCGAGAAACTGGCGCGCGTCGGCATTGAGAGCCTCGAGGACCTCGCAGGCGCCGACCCCGAGGGCGTGGCCGGCGAGGTGCAGGGCGTCTCCGCGGACCGCGTCCGCGAGTGGCAGGCCGAGGCCGGCGCGAGCTGACCGGTTGCGCTACCGGCAACCCCACCCCCGACCGGCGAGGCTTTTCGGCCGACCCGCGTCGGGCCGGCAATGCCGGGACTCTTCGACGAACTCGATCTGCGGGAGACGACCCTTCGAAATCGCGTCGCCGTCTCGCCGATGTGCCAGTACGCCTGTGAGGCGCGCGACGGGCTCGCGACCGACTGGCACCAGGTCCACCTGGGGTCGCGGGCCGCGGGCGGTGCGGGGCTCGTCCTCTCGGAGGCGACCGCCGTCACGCCGCGCGGGCGCATCTCACCGCAGGACCTGGGCATCTGGTCGACCGAGCACGCCGACGCGCTCGCCGACACCGTCTCGTTCATTCGGAGTCAAGGTGCCGTCCCCGGCATCCAACTCGCCCACGCTGGCCGGAAGGCCTCGACCTATCGCCCGAGCGACCGCGACCAGGGGACGACGGTGCAGGGCGAACACGGCTGGACGCCCGTCGGCCCGACCGAGACGCCGTACCCGACCGACGATGCCCTCGAGGTGGAGAAGCTCGACGCCAACGGCATCGGGCGGGTGAAGAGGGCGTTCCGGGAGGCGGCCGAACGCTCCCTCGACGCGGGCTTCGCGGTCGCGGAGGTCCACGGCGCGCACGGCTACCTACTCCACGAGTTTTACTCGCCGGTGACGAACACCCGCGAAGACGCCTATGGCGGCGACTTCGCGGGACGGACGCGCCTGCTGCGCGAAGTCACACGGGAGGTGCGGGATGTGTGGCCCGACGACAAGCCGGTTCTCGTGCGTCTATCAGCGACGGACTGGATGGGCGAGGACGGCTGGACGATAGACGACACGGCTCGGCTCGCGCCGCTGCTCGCCGACGACGGCGCGGATCTCCTCGATATCTCTGCGGGCGGCATCCACCCCGACCAGGACATCCCGCATACGGGTCCGCACTACCAGCTCCCGCTGGCCGAGCGGGTGAGCCAGGCGCTCGCAGATAGGGACTGCGCCGTCGGCGCGGTCGGCGGCATCACGACGCCGGAGGGTGCGGAGGAAGTCGTCAGGAACGGCCGTGCGGACGTGACGCTCCTGGCGCGCGAGCACATCCGGGACCCGCACTTCGCGCTCACCGCCGCGGACGCGCTCGACGAGGAGCTGCCGGTGCCGCGACAGTACCAGCGGGGCTACTGACCGCCGGCTGGCTCCTCCTCGCAGGTGTCGCCAGGGCCCACAACGAGCGGAGCCTGTCGCTCGTTCTGATCTGGGCGTGGGGCCTCGCCGTCCCCTCGTGTTCGTCCTCGCACGTCGCTCGACAGCACGGGTTGCGAGCGAAGGCTGAGAGCCGTCGGTTCGGGGGACTCCGTACGGGTTCACACGCCGGCGACGACGGACGCGGGCCGAACCTTTTAAAACTGCTGCAGCACGGACGCCAGTCAGGCTGAGTCAGATCGCTCCACGGCGTCCGTTCCGCCGGAGGTCCCACCTCGAGCGAGGGTGACTCCGAAGGCCGTCCCGAGCGCCGACCCGAGACCGATCCCCATTCCCAACCAGAAGGGGAGGTCCCCGGTGAGCGCGCCGATGGCCGTCCCTGTCCCCGCTCCGAAGGCGTTGCCGAGCCCCAGCCCGAGTGCGACCGTCCCGTTGAAATCTGCTGCCATACCACCGCTCGTCGTCTCCGGTGATAGCTCTTGTCCGCCATCACTCGGCGCGTTAGAACTGCCAGCTCACCCGTCGCCACTGACCACCTCGGCTGTCTCTCGTAGTAGGCACCGTCGGCTAATAAGGGGGGCAGCGATGTGGTTCAGAGCAGTTTCAGCTCGCCAGTCACCCGGTCGACGAGGTTCGCCTCGCCGGGGCCGACCGCGAGCGCGGTGACCGTCCCGGGCTCCAGTTGGGTGTGGCCCGCGTCGGTGACGACCGCGTGGGGGAGCCCCTCGCGGCGCGCCTGGTCGGCGAGCTCGTGGAGCTCCGACTCGCTTCCGATCTTCAGGACGACCTTCTTTTGCCCGCTGCCTTTCCACTCGCGCTGCGTGCTCGTGTGGGCGTTCTCGTACGCCTGGAGCGAGGCGTGGGCCGCCTGGGCCGCGAGCTTCCCTTTCCCCATCCCGAGGTCCGTGCGGACGACGATGGCCTGTTTCACGTCCGAGCGTGGGCGGGGCGGGGCAAAGTGCGTTCGGACCGACCACCCGGTTTATGCCGCCGTCGCCCGCGAACCCGAACATGATACTCTCGGACGCCGACATCCTGCGTCGCCTGGACGCGGGCGACCTCGTCGTCGAGCCGCTCGACGATCCCGACATCCAGATCCAGCCTGCCAGCGTCGACCTCCGGCTCGGGTCGGAGTTCCTCGAGTTCCAACGGACGAACATCTCCTGTATCCATCCGAACAGCGAAGCCGAGGTCGAGGAGTACATCGACGAGACGGTCGTCGGCGACGACGAGGAGTTCATTCTCCACCCTGGCGACTTCGTGCTCGGGACGACCAGAGAGCGCGTAGAGATCCCGGCCGACCTCATCGCACACGTTCAGGGCCGCTCCTCGCTGGGTCGGCTTGCGGTCGTCATCCACGCGACCGCGGGCGTCGTCGATCCCGGCTATCGCGGCCAGATCACCCTTGAGTTGTCGAACCTCGGGACCGCGCCCGTCGCGCTTACCCCGGGGATGCGCATCTCACAGGTCCTCTTCACCAAGCTGTCGACCCCCGCCGAGCGGCCGTACGGGAGCGAGCGCGGCTCGAAGTACCAGGACCAGGCCGGCCCGCAGGCGTCGCGGATTCAGAGCGACCACGAGTTCGGTGGGGACCAGCGATGAGGTTCGTCGAAGAAGTCGTCGTCGACGAGTTCCTCCCCACCTTCCGCGCGCTGCTGGCCGCGGACCTTCGCGAGCGGGGGCTCACCCAGAGCGAAGTGGCCGAGTTGCTCGGCGTCTCCCAGAGCGCGGTCTCGAAGTACGCCCACGGCGAAGTGGAAACGAACGACCATATCGCCGAGGATGAGCGGGTACGCGAACTCGTCGGCCGGCTGGGGGAGGGGCTGGCGAACGGCGACGTGACGCCCGTACAGGCGCTCGTGGAGGCCGAGGTGCTGGTTCGGGAACTTGAGCGGGGAGACCTGCTCGCGCGGCTCCACGAGGCGGCGTTTCCGCCGCTCGCGGAGTACGAGGGCAACCGCGAGTTCGCGGTTCACGACGCCGACTCGCGCGTCCGGACGGCGGAGCGCGTGCGCGCCTCCCTCCGTCGGGGGCTGCGGAGCCTCGAGAACACGAGCGGGTTTGCCGGCCTCATCCCGGCGGTCGGGTCGAACCTCGTCGAGTCGCTTCCGGACGCGACCGGTATCGATGACGTGGCCGCCGTCCCCGGGCGGATCCTCGATATCAAAGGCCGCGCGACCGTCCCCGGTGAGCCGGAGTTCGGCGTCTCCGAACACGTCGCGAGCGTGCTGCTCGCCGCACGGGCCGGAGGCAGTAACGCCCGCGCAGCGCTGAACGTCCGGTGTGACGACGCGGTGCTGGAGGCGGTCGGAGCCGCGGGTCTCGAGACCGTGGAGTTCGCCGCCAACGAGCCGATCGCCGAGGCCGTGGAGCGAGCGATCGCGCCAGCTCCCGACGCGGATGTGGTGTACCAGACGGGCGGCTTCGGCGTCGAGCCGGCCGCCTACCTACTCGCCGAGGACGCGGTCGCGGCGGTCGACCTGGCACGGCGGCTACGTTAGCGGCGTGGCCGCGAGTCGGGCGACCCCGTCGACCCGGACCCGGCGTCGGGTCGCTTTCGGGGCGATCGATACCCGTTTGTCCGACCGTCGCGTCGACGACGTACGTCTCCGCGGCCCGGTCGAAGAGCCGCTGGCGGCGGTCGTCGGTCGCGATCGCGATCAGCGCCACGACGGTGGTGAGCCAACTGAACAGCACGAGAGCCGGGACGTTCCGCGCGAGCGCCGGACCGAGACCCGGCTCCGCGCCGCGGTCGTCAACGACCTTGATTCCCATCGCGCGCTTACCAAGCGGCTGCCCGTTCCAGTAGCCCTCGAGGAGCCCGCCATACAGCGGGAGGGTAACGAAGGTGAGGGGGGTCAATCCCCGGACAGCTCCCTCGCTGCTGGGCCGGACGAGGGCTGCGAGCGCGACGGTGATGACGACTATCTGGACGAACAGCGCGATCGTGTCGATAATCCGTGCGCCGACCCGTTCGCCGACCACGTCGGTCGTCGTCTCGTCGGGGGAATGCGGTCTGCAGTGGAGGGCACGGTAGGGGCCCGTATCGCGTTGGCAGCACGTCTTCTCGCCGGCGGGTAACGTTGATTATGCGCCGCCCCGGGCTCCGAGTGTGCAACCAACCGCCCGTGTCCGCGGCTGCGATCGCTCGTCGATCCGCGTGCTCTTCGACCTCGCCGAGGCGGCCGACGAGGACCTCGTCCGCCTCGAGGTGGGTGAACCTGACTTCGACACCCCCCCCCACGTCACCGAGGCCGCGTTCGCGGCCGCTGAGCGCGGCGAGACAAAGTACACCTCCAACGCCGGACTCCCCGAGCTCCGGACGGCGGTCGCCGGTATGCTCGCTCGCGAGTTCGGCCTCGACTACGGTCGCGACGACGTGCTGGTGACGACGGGCGGGATGGAGGCGCTCCACCTCGCGGCGCTGTGCGTTCTCGAGCCGGGCGACGACCTCCTGATTCCGACGCCGGGATGGCCGAACTACTGGACGCAAGCGAGACTTGCTGACGCGACACCCGTTGAGGTCGAGCTTCCGTACCCGTACGACCTTGACGCCGACCGAGTAATCGAGCGGATGGGGCCAGACACGGGAGCGGTGATGCTGTGCTCCCCGTCGAACCCGACAGGCCGCGTGTTCGACGCTGGGGCGGTGCGAGCGGTCGTCGAAGCCGCCCGGGATCACGACGCCTACGTCGTCGCTGATGAAGTGTACGGGACACTCACCTACGACCGCGACCCGGTAGGGACAGCGGCGCTCGTCGACGAGTCGGACCACGTGCTCACCGTCGGCTCATGCTCGAAGTCGTACGCAATGACCGGTTGGCGGGTCGGCTGGCTCGCATCCGAATCGGATGTCGTCGCCGAGGCGACCAAGATCCGGGAGTCGACGACAGCCTGCACCCCGACGCTCGCGCAACACGCCGCGCTTGCGGCGCTTGAAGGACCGCAGACGCCCGTCGACGAGATGCGGACCGCATTCCGCGAGCGGCGCGATTACCTTGCCGATCGGCTCGACGAGATGGATGGCATCACCGCACCCCGGCCCGAGGGCGCCTTCTACGCGTTTCTCGATCCCGAGGGGTACACGGACAGCATGGCGCTGGCGAAGCGGCTCGTCCGCGAAGCCGGCGTCGTCCTCGCCCCTGGCTCCGGGTTCGGCGCGGCGGGCGAAGGCAAGCTCCGGCTTTCCTTTGCGAACTCGCTCGATCGGCTCGAGGAGGGGCTCGACCGACTCGAGCGGGCACTGTAGTCACCCGCGCGATCCTCTCGGCGTCACCGCCTCGCCTACCGCATCAGCTCGCCGCCGTTGACGTGGAGCGTTTCGCCGGTCGGATTCCTCCCACGAGTAAACTCGTGGGCTTCCTCCTTGCATCCATGTGACTATTCCCCGCCCGTCCGGATGGTCCGCTCCGCCGCCTTGAGCGCGGCCGCGCGGTCGAACGCCTCGATGATGGCCTCTAGCTCCTCACGAGGAGCGTCGGCGAGGTCGCGGGCATGACGGGTTACGTTCGGAACCGCGCGGATGATGTTGTCGACGACGGGGACGGCGGCGACCTGCGCGGAGCGCGACAGCGGGTTGAGATCGACGACAATCTCCGTCTTCCCCATCGCCGCGAGCGCCTCGGCACGGTCGCCGTCCTCCAGCGGGACGACGACTACGTCCGCATCGCCGATGCCGTCTGCGTCGACGGTCGCGCGGGCATGGTCCAGCCCCGGAATAGTCCCGTCGCCGGTGAGTCCTTTCACCTCGTCGGCCCCATGGTCTCGAAGGTGGGCGGCGATGGCCCGCATGCGCTCGTCGGTCCGGTTGAACAGGTTCACCTCAATGTCCGCGCCTGTGGCCTCGGCGAGCTCGACCACCTCGCCCGGACAGAGGGCGGCGACGTTACCGTTGACCGAGATCACGGGGTGGTCGGCGAGCAGGAGGTGAGCAGCGGCGACACGAGCCGCCTCGTCCGCGCTCTCGGTCGTGCGCTCGCCGAGTAGGTAGTCGTATGCCTCGCCGCGTCCCTGCGCGATGAGCCCCTGCAGCGAGGTGATGCCGAGTTCGACGCCGTGTTCGATGCGGTGGCGGGTAAGCAGTGACTCGTACCGGGGGTGTGACTCCGGAATCTCGGCCTCCGTGTCCGGCGCGACGGGGACCTGAGGCTCCTCGTTCATACCGCCGGCTCGGAGGCCGCCGTACATAGGTAGCGGGGTTCTGAGGTTAGTCGGTCAGCTCCGCGCCAGACGGGTGGACCTGACAGACGGCCGGGTCGTAGCCGGCATCCGAGAGCCCCGTGCCGAGACAGAAGGCGGTCTCGCCGAGCATCGCCATCGACGCCGTCTCGCCGACCTCATCCACCTTCGCGAGCACCGTCTGCAAGTCGGCCGTGAGCAGGTCGACGGACTCCGCGAACGTCCGGGAGGCTTCGAGAAACGTCGGAAGTGTCGGGGTCTCGCGAACCCGGGCGAACGCCCGGTCACCGGCCTGTGACAGCGCCTCGGTGTCGCTGGCGAGCACGTCCTCGGTTGACAACTCACCGAGCGTGAGGTACTCGACGCGTGACCGGCCCGGAATCCCGTCCATGCGGCCGTAGCCGGGTGCACCCGGGTCGAGCCGCAACGGGACGCCACCGCGGGCCTGCGCCACCACGTCACCGAGCCCCGTGCCGGCCGCGACCTCGGCGCGGTGAGCGATGGCCGTACACTGGTTCTCTGTGCGTGCGCCGCTCGTCGCGGCCGTCGCGGCCAGCGCCGTCCCGAGCGCCATCGCTCCGGAGACGCCGAAGCCCGCGCCCAGCGGCAGCGGCGTCTCGACCGCGACGCGCGCTGCGACGCCGAGCGCGTCGAGGACGCGCTCAACTGGTTCGACGGCGAGGGAGTTGCCGTTCACGACCACGCCTGCCCCCGACGAAACAGTCGTCTCGACGCCGTGTGAGAGCGTCACCCCGCCGCCACGCGACCCGGCCCGGTCGGGATCCTCGTGCGGCTGCGGGCTGAAGAAGCCCGTGATGTGGCCGGGGACGAACGCCGTCGCTTCCTCCATCGCCCCGTCGTCGGGGCCTGTCGGTGTTAAACCGACCGTTCCGTCGACTCCCTCACGCCGACGCCAGCAGCCGGCGCAGCGTCACCGACAGCTCCTCCATCACGCTCACGTCGAGGCCGTCGGTCGTGAGGAGCACTCCCTGGTCGCCGACGATGACGCGGGAGAGGAATCCTTCGGAGAACACCCGGACGGTCACCTCGTAGGTGCCGAGGTTCGGCTCCGCGCCCGCGTCGACCGTCGCATCCTCGTACCGCTCGCCGAAGCCGGCGCGCTCGCTCTCGACGAACCGCTCCTTCTCGCGGCGGATACGCGCTGCGTCGCCGAGGTCGCTGCGGACGTACACCACGTCGAACGCGTCGGGCGTGAACCAGATGATCGTACGCAGATTGTCGCCTACGGCGGTCCGGCAGGCACTCACGAGTTCGTCGAACAAGGTGGCGGTGTGACGCATGCTATCGAGACGCGCCCTGAGGGCATGAAATCGCCGGTAGACGGCTGCTCGCCCGGATGGCGTCATCGGACCTGCGCTGCTCGCCCGGCGTGGTCCCGCTTGGTCGCCAGCGATAGCACCTATGGTGACAATCGCTGCCGGTCTCGCGGGAACAGCACCGCCTCGCGGATGTTATCAAGATCGAGCATCGTCATCACGAGGCGCTCGCCGCCGAGCCCCCAGCCGGCGTGGGGCGGCATCCCGTATTTGAACATCTTCGTGTAGTAGTCGAACTCCTCGGCCGGGAGCCCCTGCTGTTCGAACCCCTCGATGAGCCAGTCGTAGCGATGTTCGCGCTGACCGCCCGAGACGAGCTCCATCCGCGGGTGCATCATGTCGAAGCCGGTCGACAGCGTCTCGTCGTCGTCGTGGTCCTTGATGTAGAACGGCTTGATCTCCGAGGGCCAATCAGTGATGAAGTAGTGCTGGCCAACATCCTGGCCCAGGGCGTGCTCCCCCTCGGTGGGGAGGTCGTCGCCCCAGACGAGCTGTTCGTCGAGCGCGCCGGTGGCGTTGATGCGCTGGATGGCCTCCTCGTACGTCAGACGAGGAAACGCCCCCTCGGGCGCCTCGAAGGAGTCTTTGAGGCCAAGCGCCGCGAGCTGCGGCCCGCAGTTCGCCTCGACGGCCTCGTAGGCGGCCTTCACGACGGCCTCGCAGACGTCCATCGCCTCCGTGTGGTCGAAGAAGGCCGACTCGAAGTCGATAGAGGTCGCCTCGTTGAGGTGACGCGGCGTGTTGTGCTCCTCTGCGCGGA
>CAYZJQ010000081.1:0-10221 GCA_964478805.1 uncultured Halobacteriales archaeon
GCCGACGATTTTGCCGGCCTCCGCACCCCCGCCGAGTCGATGGGTTCGGGCCGCGGGATGGCCCACGTCCCCCGCCAAGACGGGCAGGGGCGTCGGGTCCCGCAGGCCGTGAAGGGCCGCCCGGCCCACCCACCGAAGGCGGCGAAGGATCGCGGGCGTTCGATCAATACGAAGGAGCGAAAACTTGCCGTCCGCTCGGCTGTCGCGGCCACTGCGGACGCTGAGCTGGTCGCCGAGCGCGGTCACGCCTTTGACGAGGAGCTCGAACTGCCGCTCGTCGTGAGCGACGAGTTCGAGGAACTCGTGAAGACCAAAGAAGTCGTTGCGTTCCTCGAGGCCGTTGGCGCCCACGCCGACGTTGAGCGGGCTGACGCGGGAAAGACTGTGCGCGCGGGGCGCGGGACGAGCCGCGGTCGCAAACACAAAGAGCCTACGTCGATCCTGTTCGTGACGAGTTCGGAGCCGTCGAAGGCGGCCCGGAACCTCGCCGGTGTCGACGTCGCCACCGCGGCGAACGTCTCTGCCGAGGATCTCGTGCCGGGAACCCACCCCGGTCGCCTGACCGTGTGGACCGAGTCCGCACTCGAGGAGGTGGCGGCCCGATGACTGTTCGCTTCCCCCTCGTCACGGAGAAGGCGATGAACGACATGGACATGCAGAACAAGCTGCAGTTCATTGTCGATACCGACGCTACGAAGCCGGACGTCCGCGACGCCATCGAGGCGCGCTTCGAGGTGTCAGTCTCGAACGTCAACACACAGCTCACCGCACAGGGCGAGAAGAAAGCCGTCGTCACTCTCTCCGAGGACGACGACGCACAGGAAGTCGCCTCGCGCATCGGGGTGTTCTGAGATGGGACGACGAATCCAAGGACAACGACGCGGTCGTGGTACGCCCACGTTCCGGGCGCCGTCGCACCGCTACAAGACCGACCTCTCGCACCGCACCGTTGAGGACGATGACGTCGTCTCGGGGACGGTCGTGGACATCGAACACGACCCCGCGCGCAGCGCTCCCGTGGCGGCCATTGAGTTCGACGACGGCGATCGCCGACTCGTACTCGCCCCTGAGGGCGTAGGCGTTGGCGACACCATTCAAGTAGGTGTCTCCGCGGAGATTGCGGTCGGGAATACGCTCCCACTCGCGGAGATTCCCGAGGGCGTCCCAGTCTGTAACGTCGAGCGTCAGCCCGGCGACGGCGGGAAGTTCGCCCGGGCGTCGGGCGTCAACGCGACGCTGTTGACCCACGACCGGAAGGTCGCGGTCGTCCAGCTGCCGTCCGGCGAAATCCGTCGGCTCAGCCCGGAGGCACGCGCGACTATCGGTACGGTCGCAGGCGGCGGCCGGACGGAGAAACCGTTCGTCAAAGCCGGAAACAAACACCACAAGATGCGCGCACGCGGCACGAAGTGGCCGAACGTGCGCGGCGTGGCGATGAACGCGGTCGACCACCCGTTCGGCGGCGGCGGCCGTCAGCACCCCGGCAAGCCGAAGTCCGTCTCACGGAACGCGCCGCCGGGCCGGAAGGTCGGCGACATCGCGTCGCGGCGTACGGGCCGTGGCGGTAAAGGAGGGAACAAGAACAAATGAGCACTGACTACCAGACCGGCCGGGAAGGTGAGTTCACCTATCGCGGCCACACGCTCGAGGAGCTCCAGGAGCTGGAGCTCGATGAGGTGGCGGAACTGCTCCCCGCGCGCCAGCGGCGAAGTATCCGACGCGGCCTGTCCGAACAGAAAGAACAGCTGATCGAGACAGCGCGCGACCGCGACGAGGAGGGGACGGCTAACGATCCCATCCGGACGCACCTGCGCGACATGCCGGTGCTTCCGGCATTCGTCGGACTCACGTTTGCCGTCTACGACGGCCACGAGTTCGAGCGCGTCCGGGTCGAGCCGGAGATGCTCGGCCACTATCTCGGCGAGTTCGTCCTCACGCGTACCTCCGTCGAGCACGGTCAGGCCGGAATCGGGGCGACCCGGTCGTCGAAGTTCGTCCCGCTCAAATAATGGGAATCAGCTACAGCATCGACGCAGACCCGGACACAACGGCGAAAGCCATGCTTCGGGAGCGTCATATGAGCCACAAGCACAGCAAGGCCATCGCGCGAGAGATCAAGGGGAAGACAGCGGGCGACGCCGTCGAGTACCTCCACGCTGTGATCGACGGCGAGCGGTCGGTTCCGTTCAAGTCCCACAACTCCGGCGTCGGCCACCGTTCCGACATCGACGGCTGGGACGCGGGCCGCTATCCGGAGAAGGCTTCGAAGGCGTTCCTCGACCTGCTCGAGAACGTCGTCAACAACGCCGACACCCAGGGGTTCGACAGCGACGAGATGGAGATCATCCACGTCGCCGCCCACAAGGTCGGGGAATCACCTGGTCGCAAGCCCCGCGCGTTCGGTCGCGCCTCGGCGTGGAACACTCCCCAGGTCGATGTCGAGATCGTTATCGAGGAGGTGTCCGAATAAATGGCAGACGAACACCAGTTCATCGAGAACGGGATGCGCCGTACCCAGATCGACGAGTTCTTCGCCGACGAGCTGGCGCGGGCCGGCTACGGCGGCATGGAACTCGCTCAGACGCCGATGGGGACCCAGATCGTCCTCAAAGCGGAAAAGCCCGGCATGGTCATCGGGAAGGGCGGGAAGAACATCCGGAAGCTCACCACCCAGATCGAGGAACAGTTCGACCTCGATGATCCTCAGATCGACGTCCAGGAAGTGGACGAACCGGATCTGAACGCCCAGATCGTCGCCGACCGGCTGGCCAACGCACTCGAGCGTGGTTGGTACTTCCGACGTGCGGGCCACACCACCATCGACCGGATCATGGACGCCGGCGCGCTGGGCGCGGAAATCGTCCTTTCGGGGAAGGTCACCGGCGCCCGCTCGCGGGTCGAGAAGTTCAATCGCGGCTATGTAAAGCACAACGGCGAACCCGCAGAGGAGATCGTCGACCACGGTGTTGCGACGGCGGTGATGAAGCTCGGCACCATCGGGGTGCAGGTGAAGATCATCCCGCCGAACGCCCAGCTGCCCGACGACTTCCGTGTCCGCGAGGACGCCGACGTTGAGGCGTTCATCGAGGAGGCCGAGGGCGACGTGGACGAGCTGCTCGCTGAAGCCGACGAAGCGCTTGACGAGGACGACCTCGCCGCCGAGCCTGAGACCGCCGACGCCCCCGAGACAGAGGTCGACCTCGCTGAGGAGGAACTCATCGAGGAAGACATCGAGACGGAGCCGGGTGCGGCCGCCCCTGCTGAGGATGATGTCGAGGCGGAGCTCGACAATCTTGAGGAGGAGGTCGCAGAGCTCGATGACGAGCTCGACGCGGAGACCGAAGCCGAGGCTGAGGAACTGCTCGACGAGATGGACGCGGAGGACACGGACGAGGAGGGCGATAGCTGATGGCCATCGTCCACGTCGAGGAGATCCGCGATATGACGGCCGCCGAGCGCGAGGCCGAACTCGAGGAACTCGAAACTGAATTGTTGAACGCGAAGTCCGTCCAGGCGGCCGGTGGCGCGCCGGACAACCCGGGGCGGACGAAAGAGCTGCGCCGCACCATCGCGCGGATCAAGACGATCCAGCGCGAGGAAGGCGACTTCGAGGACGACTAAGATGAGACGCATCGCACCCCGTGACCTGCCACGACACGAACTCGCCGGCCTCCCTGTAGAGGTCGTCGACTCGCCGAACGCCGACTTGATCGGCATCAGCGGCAAGATCGTCGACGAGACGATGAACACGCTGCTCGTGGGAAACGGACGGGTGAGACAGGTCCCGAAGGCGGCCGCGACGTTCCGGTTTACCCTCGACGACACACGCGTGTGCGTCGACGGCGAGCGACTCGTCGCCCGGCCCGCCCGACGGACGGAAGCTACGACACCACACATATGGCGCTAGGACTGAACGTATCGGAGCCGGAAGAGGCCTGTTCAGACTCCAACTGTCCGTTCCACGGCACGCTCAGCGTGCGGGGACAGACGATGGAGGGACAGGTCGCTTCCACCGACATGGACAAGACCGTGGTCGTCGAGCGAGAGTACGACGTCAAGGTGCCGAAGTACGACCGGTACATGAAACGCCGATCGCGCGTTTCGGCACACCACCCTGACTGTCTCGACCTCTCGGTCGGCGACACGGTCCGTATCGCAGAGACCCGACCGCTCTCGAAGACGAAATCACACGTCGTCATCGAGCGCGTCCCGACGGAGGGTGACGACTGATGGAGGCGCTCAATGCCGACGTGACGCAGGGCCTCGAGAAGGGCTCGCTGATCACGTGTGCGGACAACACGGGCGCCCGCCAGCTGAAGGTCATCTCCGTCTCTGGGTATTCGGGCACTAAGAACAGACATCCCAAGGCCGGCCTCGGTGACAAAATCACCGTGTCGGTCACGAAAGGAACGCCAGAGATGCGGCGGCAGGTCCTCGAGGCGGTCATCATCCGCCAGCGGAAACCGATCCGTCGACCGGACGGCACCCGCCTCAAGTTCGAGGACAACGCCGCCGTCATCGTTGACGAAAACGAGGACCCCCGCGGGACCGAGCTCAAAGGACCGATCGCGCGGGAGGTCGCCGAACGGTTCGGCAGTATCGCCAGCACGGCGACGATGATAGTATGAGTAAACAGCCAGACAAACAGCGGACGAGACAGCGGCGTGCCCCGCTTCACGAGAAGCAGCGTCAGGTCCGTGCCCACCTCTCGGAGGATCTCCGCGAGGAGTACGGCCAGCGCAGCATTCGTGTAAACGAAGGCGACACCGTCGAGGTGCAGCGCGGCGACTTCGCCGGCGAGACCGGCGACGTGGTGAACGTCGACCTCCGGTCGACCGACATCCACGTCGAGGACGTGACCCTTGAGACGGCCGACGGCGAGGAGGTACCGCGGCCGCTCGACGCCTCGAACCTCGTCGTTACTGACCTGAACCTCGAGGACGACCGTCGCCAGGCGCGCTTGGAGGAGGACAACGAATGACTCGACACCAGAAGCGACTCTCGGTACCGAATTCGTGGCCGGTCGAGCGCAAGGAGCAGACCTTCACGGTCAAAGCGGGCGCGGGCCCGCACGGTGAAGCGGGTGTCCCCCTGCTCATCATCCTGCGCGACGTGCTCGGCTACGTCGACTCAAAGAAAGAAGCGCGCTACGCGCTGGGCCAAGACTCCGTTCTGGTGAACGGCCAACCGGTCAGCGACGAACAGCGTCCTATCGGTATGTTCGACATCGTTGCGTTCACCGAACGCGAGGAGTTCTACCGCGTCTTCCCCGACGAAGGCGGTCGCCTCTCGCTGACACCCATCGACGCCGCCGCCGCTGACTCGCGGCTTGGCAAGGTTGTGGGCAAGCGGCAGGTTCCCGGCGGCGAGACACAGCTCACGCTCCACGACGGCACGACGCTCGTCAGCGACGACAACACGGTCTCAGCGGGTGACTCCGTTGTCGTGTCGAACGATGACAAGAGCGTCGTCGCCCATTTCCCGTACGAGGAGGACGCGTTGGTGACTGCGGTCGCCGGCGAGCACGCCGGTGATATCGGCACGATCGAGGAGATCCAAGTGACGCCGAGCTCCTCACCGAACAACGTCCTCGTCGCCCGCGACGAAGGGCGCTTCGAGACTGTCGAGGAGTACGTCGTCGTTATCGACGAGAACTTCACCGCTGACAGCGCGGTCGCCGGGTCCGACGAGACCGAGGCGACCGCCGACGAGTCCACGGGAGGTGACGACGCATGAGCTCCGAGAGCGAGACCGGCTTTCACGAGATGCGTCGGCCCCAAGTCGAGAAGGTCGTGGTCCACATGGGCGTCGGCCGCGGTGGGCGCGAGCTCGCCAACGCCGAGGACATCCTCGCGGAGGTCGCGGGCCAGCAGCCGGTCCGAACCACCGCGAAGCGCACCATTCAAGAGTTCAACGTCCGGGAAGGCGACCCCATCGGGGCAAAGGTAACGCTGCGGGGCGAGCTCGCCGAGTCGTTCCTCGAGACGGCACTGCCGCTTGCGGAGATCTCGACATCGCAGTTCGACGAGACCGGCAACTTCTCGTTTGGCGTTGAGGAGCACACTGCTTTCCCGAGCCAGGAGTACGACCCGCAGATCGGCATCTACGGGCTCGACGTGACGGTCAACCTTGTGCGACCCGGCTACAGGGTCCACAAGCGCGACAAGGCGAGCACGCAGATTCCCGGCAGCCACCGGCTTACGCCCGAGGACGCGATTGCGTTCGTCGAGACAGCGTTCGACGTTGAGGTGAACGAATGAGCGAATCAGAGACACAGGAGGCAGAGACGGGCCAGATCCACGAATGCCAGCGCTGCGGGCGCAACCAAGGACTCGTCGGAAAGTACGATATCTGGCTGTGTCGACAGTGCTTCCGCGAGATCGCCCGAAGCATGGGCTTTGAGAAGTACAGCTAACAATGGCGGACAACGACCCACTGGCCAGCGCGCTCTCCGGCATCGATAATGCCGAGGGTGTGGGCCATCTGACACACACGGTAGAGCCCGCCTCGAACGAGATCGGCTCCGTCCTTGAGGTCCTCGCGGACCGCGGGTACGTCGATACCTTCCAGTTCGTCGAGGACGGGAAGGCCGGTCGCTTCGAGGTCGAACTGAAAGGCGCCATCAACGCCTGTGGTGCGGTGAAGCCGCGCTACTCGGCAGGTGCCGACGAGTATGAGAAGTGGGAGAAGCGGTTCCTCCCGGCCCGAGACTACGGGGCGCTCGTCGTCACCACCAGCCACGGCGTGATGAGCCATTACGAGGCCCGTGAACAGAACATCGGCGGCCAGGTGATCGCGTATGTCTACTGAGGAGATCGAACTCCCCGAGGACGTGGACGCGAGCGTCGAGCATCTCGACCTGACGGTCGAGGGGCCGAACGGCAACGTCACGCGCCGGTTGTGGTACCCGGACGTGACCGTCTCGGTTACGGACGGCGCCGTCCACATCGATACGGACGAGACGGACGCAAAGACGTTGGCGACAGTCGGTACGTTCCAGAGCCACGTCGAGAACATGATCCATGGCGTCACCGAGGGGTGGGAGTACCAGATGGAGGTATTCTACTCTCACTTCCCGATGCAGGTGAACGTTGAGGGTGATGAAGTCGTCATCGAGAACTTCCTTGGCGAGCGCGCCCCGCGGCGTGCCCCCATCCATGGGGACACTGAGGTCTCGGTTGACGGTGAGGAGATCACCCTTGCCGGCCCGAATATCGAGGACGTCGGCCAGACGGCCGCAGATATCGAACAGTTGACCCGCGTCTCCGGAAAAGACACCCGTGTCTTCCAGGACGGCGTGTATATCACCAGCAAACCCAACCGAGGTGGTGCCTGATGGCAGACGACGAGCAGGAACACGACGACGAGCAGGTCGACGACGAAGAGCTTACAGCCGAGGCAGAGTCGGACACGGACGAATCCGAGGAGTACGAGGAGCTGACCGACATCTCTGGCATTGGAAACGCAAAGGCAGCGGCTCTCGAGGGGGCCGGCTACACGACCGTTGAAGAAGTGAAAGCAGCCTCGCAGTCTGACCTCGCGGAGGTCGATGGCATCGGGAACGCGCTGGCTGCCCGTATCAAAGCAGATGTCGGCGGGCTTGAGGTCTCCGAAGAGACGGAGGCCGAAGTTGAGGCTGACGAACCGGAGCCGGAACCGGACGAGGACGTTGAGACGGAACTGCGCCCCCGCGGTCACGCGGACAAGACGCCCACCCTCGACGAGGAGACCGAACGACTGCTCGGCCAGCGGAGCCGGGTCGATACGCCGCAGTTCAACCGGCAAGACTACCACAAGAAAAAACGGACGCCGACTTCATGGCGCCGTCCCCGGGGCGGGCTGTCGAAGCAGCGCCGTGGTGTGAAAGGGAAAGGGCCCAAGGTGGAGGCCGGCTACCGGACGCCGACCGCGGTCCGCGGGCTCCACCCCTCGGGCTTTGAGGAGGTTCACGTTCACAACACCGATGATCTCGAGGGCGTCGACAGCGACACCCAGGCCGTCCGCATCGGGTCGACGGTGGGGGCGCGCAAGCGTGAGCGCATCGAGGAACAGGCCGAGGAAGCAGGCATCAGGGTGCTGAACCCGACCTACGTGGAAGTGGAGGTTGACCAATGACTGACCTGACCGCACAGCGACGACTCGCTGCGGACGTCCTCGGCGTGGGGAAGAACCGCGTCTGGCTCGACCCCGAGCGGACGGGTGAGATCGCCGACGCCATCACCCGAGAGGACGTACGCGAGCTGATCGACGAGGGGGCCATCCGAGCGGAAGCGGCGAAGGCCAACTCTCGCGGCCGTGCTCGCGAGCGCGCGAACAAGCGCGCGTATGGCCACCAGAAGGGCGCCGGCTCCCGGAAGGGGAAGGCCGGCGGCCGACAGAACAGCAAAAACGAGTGGCAGTCGAAGATCCGCGCCCAGCGGGCCACTCTGAAGCAACTGCGCGACGAAGGCGACCTCGATCGGTCCGCCTACCGGGCGCTGTATAACAAGGCCTCCGGCGGCGAGTTCGACTCCGTCGCGGACATGGAACGCTACATCGAGAACAACTACTAACACAACAATGGCGACAGGACCACGATATAAAGTGCCGATGCGGCGCCGCCGCGAGGCACGCACGAACTACCATCAGAGGTTGCGCCTGCTGAAATCCGGGAAACCCCGGCTGGTCGCTCGCAAGAGCAACCGGCATACTATGGCGCAGCTGGTCGTGACGGGACCGAACGGTGACAGAACAGTGGCGAATGCCACCTCCGCCGACCTCGAAGAGCACGGCTGGGAGGCGCCGACCGGGAATCTGCCGGCAGCGTACCTCACCGGCCTGTTGCTCGGCCAGCGCGCCACCGAGGCGGGTTACGAGGAGGGCGTTCTTGACATCGGGCTCAACACCGCCACGCCCGGGTCGAAGGTGTTCGCCGTCCAGGAAGGCGCTATCGACGCCGGCTTGGATATCCCGCACAACGACGACGTGTTCGCGGAGTGGGATCGCACCCGTGGCGTCCACATCGCGGAGTACGCCGAGCAGGAGGACGGCCTCTATAGCGGCGACTTCGACGCGACCGAACTACCCGCGCACTTCGACGAACTGCGCGACGAACTACTGAACAATGAGTAACGGATGGGAGCCGCGAACGCGGCTCGGACGGAAGGTCGTAGAGGGCGAGATCACCGACATGCGCGCGGCGCTGAACAGTGGACTGCCGCTGAAGGAGCCGCAGATCGTCGATCAGCTCCTGCCGGGGCTCGAAGACGAGGTGCTCGATATCAACATGGTCCAGCGGATGACCGACTCCGGCCGCCGGGTGAAGTTCCGGTGTGTGGTCGCCGTCGGCAACCACGACGGCTTCGTCGGCTACGCCGAGGGCCGTGACGACCAGGTTGGCGGGGCCATTCAGAAGGCTATCGAGATCGCGAAGCTCAACATTATCGACGTGTCGCGCGGCTGTGGCTCGTGGGAGTGTGGCTGCGGCCGACCGCACACGGTCGCGCTGCGAACCACGGGCAAGGCCGGCTCCGTCGAAGTAGAGCTGCGGCCCGCGCCACGCGGGCTCGGGCTTGCGGGTGGCGAGACCGTCCGCAACGTGCTCGATCTTGCGGGCATCGAGGACATCTGGACCCGCTCGTCGGGTAACACCCGGACGACGGTGAACTTCGCAAAGGCAACATTCAATGCACTGCGCGCGACCAGCGAGGCACGCGTACCGGACCGTGCTTTCGAGAAACGCGAGGTGATCGAGTGATGGAGGCCTTGGTACAGGTACGCGGTGAGGTGAACCAGAGTCAGGCCGTCCGCGACACCCTCTCGATGTTGAACCTCCACCGTGTGAACCATCTCACGTTCGTCCCAGAAACGGAGACGTACCGCGGGATGGTGACGAAGGTAAACGACTGGGTCGCCCACGGCACGCCCAGCGAGGAAACCGTCGCGCTGCTCATCGCGAAGCGGGCCGAACCCGCGACGGGCGACGCCGACATCGACGACGACTGGGTCGCAGAACACACCGACTACGACGATATCGATGCGTTGGCGGCTGCACTGGTTGAGGAGGAGACCACGCTGAAAGAACAGGGGCTCTCCCCGACGCTACGGCTCCACCCGCCGCGGGGCGGCCACGACGGTATCAAACACCCCACCAAGGAGGGTGGGGTCCTCGGCAAGCAGACCACCGAGGAGATCGACGACCTCCTGCGTAAGATGCGATAATGACCAGTAAGAAACGACGAC
>CAYZJQ010000081.1:10231-11632 GCA_964478805.1 uncultured Halobacteriales archaeon
GGTATTAAGCAACCAGTCGCTACGGGTGGACAGGTCGGGGTGCACGAGACGGACGACATCGACCGACTCCTGGAGGCGATGCGCTGATGACAAGCAAGAAGAAACGACAGCGCGGCTCGCGCACGCACGGTGGCGGCTCTCACAAAAAGAAGCGCAACGCCGGGAACCGCGGCGGCCGCGGCCGCGCCGGACGCAAAAAGCACGAGCGGGGCAACTATCCGAAGCGCGGCAAGCACGGGTTCAAGCGGCCACAGAAGACGGACCGCGAGGTCGAGACGATCAACGTCCGGAAGCTCGACGAGGACGCGATCCTCTTCGCCGAAAACGGCCTTGCAGAGGAGACGGGCGACGGTTACGCACTGGACGCCCGCGATGTGGTCGAAGATGGCCACGAGGTCGACGCGGTCAAAGTGCTCGGTGGTGGGCAGGTCCACAACAGCCTGACCGTCACTGCCGATGCGTTCTCCGAGGCCGCAGAGACCGCCCTCACAGCCGCGGGTGGTGCGGCGGTCCTCACCGAGAAGGGCGAAGAGCTCGCTGCCGAAGCCGAGCCGGAAGCCGAAGCAGATACAACGGACGAGGCCGACGGATAAAAAAATGAGTTGGAAGGAGACCGCCGAACCGATGCTCTCGCGGATGCCCAACGTGGCGCGTCCGGAGGGGCACGTACCCTTCAGGCGCAAGCTCGGCTGGACCGCGGGCGTGCTCGTGTTGTACTTCTTCCTGACCAACGTCACCATCTACGGGCTGGGGACGAACAGCGATGCGTTCGGGCAGTTCCGGACGCTGCTCGCCGGCCAGCAGGGAAGTATTCTCCAGCTTGGCATCGGGCCTATTGTCACGGCCTCGATCGTCCTGCAACTGCTGGGCGGAGCGAACCTACTCGGACTGGATACGAACGATCCGCGCGACCAAGTGCTGTATCAGGGGCTCCAGAAACTGCTCGTGGTCGTGATGGTCTGTCTGACCGGCCTCCCGATGGTGTTCGCCGGCGGGTTCCTCAACGCCGACCCGCAGGTCGTCCAGTCACTTGGCGTTTCCACCGGTGCTGTCCAGTGGCTCATGTTCGCCCAGATCTTCGTCGGCGGTCTCCTGATCCTGTTTATGGATGAGGTCATCTCGAAGTGGGGTGTCGGGTCGGGGATCGGCCTGTTCATCATCGCGGGCATCAGCCAGCGACTCATCGGCGGCTTCTTCGCTGTCCCCGGGCTGACGGGGAACCGCGGCTTCCTTGCCAGCTGGTACGCCATCATCTTTGGAGACGCTCAGTTGGGACCGGTGCTCGGCGGCTCCGGGCTTCAGGCACTGTTGCTCCAGCCGGGCCAGATCCTCTTTCTGTTCACGACGGTGCTTATCTTCGTGGTCGTCGTGTATGCGGAGTCGGTCCGCGTCGAGATCCCG
>CAYZJQ010000082.1:0-11630 GCA_964478805.1 uncultured Halobacteriales archaeon
TCCTCGAACGGCGCGGTCTGCTGGTCGGCGTTGTTCACGAGGAGGTTCGGGATCATCGCGTCGCTGCCCCGCGAGGAGTAGCGGAACGCGAGGTAGATGACACCTGCCGCAAGGATGCCGAGCAGGAGTTGTCCGGCGATGAGCAGCGAGTAGCCGAACACCACCGCAATGATGATCCACATGAGGAAACTCCGCATCTGGTTGCGCTTGCGTGCCTCCTCCTTGTGTGCCTCAACGATCTGTTCACCCTTCCCGGCGGGGACCGTGCGGACCTTCGGCTCGTTGCCGTCATCCGGGTTGTGGTACACGAGGATGTCCTGCAGCTCCTCACGAGGGAGCAACTGGGACATCGCCTTTGCGAGCATCGACTTGCCCGTCCCGGGCGAGCCGATCATCATGACGTGGCGGCGCTGTTTGGCCGCCTTCAGGATGATGTCGCGGGCGTGATCCTGGCCGATGACCTGGTCGACGAGCCGGTCCGGCACGTTGATTTCACCGGAGGTCTCGATCTGGAGACCGCCAAGCAGCCCGTCTTCCTTGCTCTCGTCGACCTCGACGCCGGCGTCGGCACCGACGTCGCTGCCGAGGTCGTCGCGGTCGCCAACGGGCGTCACCGCGCCGTCGGGGTCGTTGGAGTTGTCCCGACCGGTCGGCCCGTCGGCACCCTCCTCGGGAACGTCGTCCGTATCGATTTTATCACTCATAGAGCCGTTTCTGCTATTACATAGCAAGCGCCGTCGACTGATATACTTTCTCCCGGTGATATCCGTCTCGTCCGCCGAAATCGACCGACGTGGGCCGTCTCACTACTATCACGCTGCTCCGTTAGGCGACTCGCCGTACTTATACACGCCCGGGCCAACGGCCCGGATATGACCCGGGGGTTCTACATCGGTCGCTTCCAGCCCTATCACGAGGGCCACCACACCATGGTGGAGCGGATCGCCGAGGAGGTCGACGAACTCGTGCTTGGTATCGGCAGCGCCGACCAGTCGCACACGCCCCGCAACCCCTTCACCGCCGGTGAGCGCATCGAGATGGCGACGAAGGCGACCGCGAGTATGGACCTCATCACCTACGCCGTCCCCATCGAGGACCTCAACCGGAATGCCGTCTGGGTGAGTCACGTCCAGTCGATGTCGCCGCGGTTCGACGTGGCGTACTCGAACAACCCGCTTGTCGTCCGCCTGTTCGAGGAGGCGGGCGTTGAGGTGCGCTCTTCGCCGATGTTCCGCCGGGAGGAGTTCGAAGGAACGGAGGTTCGCGATCGGATGGTTGCGGGCAGCGACTGGGAATCGCTTGTCCCCCGACCAGTCATCGAGACTATCAACGACATCGGGGGCGTCGCCCGGCTGCAACAGGTCGCCGAGGACGACGGCACGTGACCGTGCTCACCCTCGCCACCGACTTCGGACACCCGTATCCCGCAGCAATGAAAGGCGTCATCGCTCGGCGGAGCGACGCCCGTATCGTCGACGTCAGCCACGAGCTCCCGCGCCAGGACCCCCGCGCCGCTGCCTTCTGGCTCCGCTTCGTTCTCCCCGAGTTCCCGCCGGCCATCCACTGTGTCGTCGTCGATCCCGGTGTCGGCACTGACCGCGCTGCCCTGGTCGTTCGCGCCGGCGACCACGCGCTGGTCGGGCCAGATAACGGCGTGCTGCTTCCCCCCGCGCGAGCGCTCGCCGACTGGGCTGACCTCGAGGTGTTCACGGTCGATGTGCGAGACCCTGCGAGCCACACCTTCCACGGCCGGGATGTGTTCGCCCCCGTCGCTGCCGACTGCCATGCGGCCGGCGTCGCCGAGGTGGACCGCTTACCCGCACTCTCGCGTACCCGCCAGTTCGAGGAGCTGACGTTCCCCGATCCCACGGTGTACGCAACGGGAGCGACAGGTGAGGTTCTCGTCGTTGACGACTTCGGCAACGTCGTCACGAACGTACCCGGCGACGTACTCGATGGCCACGAGCAGGTACGCGTTAATGACGAGCCGGTCCCCGTGGTTCCCGCGTACGCCTACCGGGCGCCGGGCGACCGGCTGGTCACCGTTGGGAGCCACGGCAACGTCGAGCTCGCGGTCAACCAAGGCCGCGGCGACGACGCCTTCGGCCTCGAGACCGGTGCCCCGGTCGAACTCGAATGGTGACGGTCGCCCCGTTCGCGGTCGCCAACACCGTGGGCCTCATCGCGTTCGGGACTGCCGGCGCGCTGAAGGGTGCGGAGGCGGACCTCGACCCGTTCGGTGTCGTCGTACTCGGCCTGCTCACCGCGTTCGGGGGCGGTACCCTCCGCGACATCCTCGTCGGCCGGACGCCCGCCATTCTGCTGACGACGGGCGAAGTGATGTTCGCACTGGTTGGGGTCGCGTTCGCGGTCGGCCTCGCGGTGCGTGGCACCGCCGGACGAGACAATCCTGTCCTCCAGTTCGCCGACGCGGTGGGGTTGGCGGCGTTCTCGGCGACGGGTGCGCTCGTCGGGCTTTCGGCGGGCGTCTCCGGGTTTGGCGTCGTCGTGCTCGCGACGATCACCGGCGTGGGCGGAGGGTCGCTCTCCGACCTCCTGCTCACGAGGGTGCCCGTCGTGCTCCGGGAGGACTTTTATGCGACGCCTGCAGCTGTCGGCGGTGGCACACTGCTGGGCGGCCGCCTCATGGGCGTCGCCTCGCCTGTGCCGACGGCGGTCTGCGTCGCCGTCACGCTGGGGCTGCGGCTGACCGCGCTGCGCTACGAGTGGTCGTTGCGAGCGCTATCGCCTCGCTAGCTCCACCGTTCGAATCCGTCGAGCTCGAGGTCGGCCTCGACCCGTTGGGGGAGCCGCATCGGCGTCACGCTTACCTTACCCGAGAGCACGGCGTGGCGGTCTGTCTCGGGGTCGGCTGGGCGTTCGCCCGCGAGGAATCGCTGCCATCCCTCGTCGCGCAGCTGCACCTTGTCGGCGTCGACCCGCGCCGCGTCCACGTCGACGCCGTCGACCGGGCGGGTGAGGACGAACTCGGGGGCGTCGGCGAAGGCCGGCGCGTTCACGTTGAGAAAGTCCGCGGTCGCAAAGGCGGGGCTTGCAAGCGCCCGTTCAGCTACGAACGCCCCGGCTTCGGCGGCAAGCTCGAACGTTGCTGGGTCGTCGTGGGGTGGCGCCGGATCCGCGCCGTCGGCGGTTGAGACCGCGATTGCGGGTACGCCGTGGTGGGCCGCCTCCATCGCTGCCCCCACGGTCCCCGACCGCTCGATGATGTACGTCGAGAGGTTCATGCCGTCGTTGACTCCCGAGACGACGAGGTCCGGCTCCAGGTCGAGGACGGTCAGCGCGACCGTGACCGCATCCGAGGGCGTCCCCTCGACCGCGTAGCCGAACGCCGTCTGCTCGATACCGGTGGGGCCTGCGTGCCAGGTCATATCGCGACCGGCCCACGATTGGTTCTCAGCGGGCGCGACGACGGTCACGTCGCCGACGCACTCCAGAGCAGCCGCGAGGGCACGGATCCCCGGCGCGTCGATGCCATCGTCGTTGGTGACGAGGACGGAGGGGTCGGTCATCGACGGAAGGTGGGCGGACCCCCGGATGTGGGTTGCGTTTTCAGTCATGTGTCGGACCCGAACAGGCCGTACGCCGCGTCGAGCCACGCAAGGAAGCTACAGACGACACCGACGGCACTGGCCGCGACCGCAACGGCAAGCAGTGCGTACAGAAACGAGGCGAGCGGAACTGTGGGTGGAAGAACGTACGAGAGAACCCCCCCGAGTATAAGATACGCTGACACGGCGACAAGCGCGACGCGGTAGGTGTAATAGCGCCCCTGGGTGGCGAGACGGACCGCGTCCATACCGGCGGTGGGGGCTGGGACGGCAAAAGACCAGCGTGCGCCGGGACGGCCGCGTGTGAAGCCAGCGCGCGAAAGAATCGGAAGTTAGAAGCGATTAGTTCGACGCGATGACGTCGTCGATGCGGGCGATCATCGTCGCCGCTTCGGTGGCGGATTCGACCGCCTCGCGTTTGACCGCCGCGGGGTCGAGAATGCCGGCCTCGATGGGGTCGCCGACACGGCCGGTCTGACCCTCGCTAATCAGGCCGGCGATCCCGTCCGACTCATGACGGTTACGCAGATCGACCAGCGCGTCGATGGGGTCCATGCCGGTGTTTTCCGCGAGCGTACGCGGGATGACGTCGACGGCATCGGCGAACGCCTCGACGGCCAACTGCTTTCGGCCCTCGATGGCAGCCGCGCCCGAACGGATGTGGTCGGCGATGGCGATCTCGGTCGCGCCGGCACCTGGGACGACGCCGCCCTTGTCGAGCGCCGCGGCGACGACATCAAGTGCGTCGTTGAGCGCGCGCTCAAGTTCATCGGCGACGTGTTCCGTGCCGCCGCGGGCGAACACGGTGACCGTTTCGGCGTCCTCGCCGCCCTCAATAAAGGTCAGTTCGTCGTCGCCGAACTTCTCGACACGGACGGTCTCAGCGAAGCCAAGATCGGACTCTTCGAGGTCCTTTAGTGAGCCGACGGTGCGTGCGCCGACGGCGCGCGCGATTCGGCCTGCATCGTCGTCGGAGACGGAGTCGACTGCCAGCACCCCCTCCTTCGCGAGGAGGGAGGCGACGCGGTCCTCGACATCGCCAGTGACGAAGGCCACATCGACGCCAGCGTCGACGACGTCTTGGGCGTAGCCGCGCAGTTCCTCCTCCTCGGCATCGAGCGCGGCGGTGAGCTGGTCGACGTCCGTGACATTGTACTCCGCGTCGATGTTCGACTCCCGGAGTTCTAAGTCGAGATCGAGCACCGCGACGCTGGCGTCCGTGACGCGTCGCGGCATGTCCGCATGGACCGGCTCATCGTCGAGGACGACTCCCTCGACCAGTTCGGTCGCAGAGGCGCCCGCACCGGTCTGTGTGCGCACGGTGATATCGTTGCGCGAGACGCGGTCCTCGCCACGGGCGTGGGCGACGGCGCCGACGACGGTCTCGGCGAGTGCGTCTGCCTGGATATCGCCGGTGCCTTTCCCGGTCATCGAGGACTCAGCGACGGCCTCGAGAAGGTCGTCGTTGAGTTCGTCGTCAAGCGTCATCTCCTCGATCGCTTCGAGCGCGAGCTGTGCTGCTTCGTTGTACCCTTCGACGATGGTCGTGGGGTGGACATCGTCCTCGAGCAGGTCCTCCGCTTTTGCGAGCAACTGGCCCGCGAGTACCGAGGCCGTCGTCGTACCGTCGCCGACCTCGTCCTCCTGTGTCTCCGCGACCTCGACGATCATCTGAGCGGCCGGGTGCTCGATGTCCATCTTGTCGAGGATAGTCGCGCCGTCGTTCGTGATGACGACATCGCCCGAGTCGGAGACAAGCATCTTGTCCATCCCGCGAGGGCCGAGCGTCGTCCGGACGGATTCGGCGACGGCCTTCCCGGCACGGATGTTCGACGACTGTGCGTCCTCGCCGCGAGTTCGCTCCGAGTCTTCCGAGAGAATGAACAGGGGCTGTCCACCCATTGCGCGTCGCTGTTGTGCCATAATCAGTTCATAGGTGGTCGGCGGTTCTATATAAAATCGTCGCTCCAAGCCGGGACGAAACCGCCCGACCGAGCCCCTGTCGAGCGTTCACACGGGACGTGTCAGGACCGCCGGTCGTACACCGCGACAGCCCGGTCCGCGCGCGCGGAGAGCCCGCGTGGATTGCGTCGCGGCGACCGATCTGCCAGCCGGGCGCGCCACCCATCGAGAAGGCCGTGAGCGCCGCCGAGCGTCACGTCGCGGCCGTTGCCGGCCCACCGTGACGGGCGGCCGTCACCCGTTACCACATCCTTCGCCGTAGAGACGGCGTCGGAAACGGCATGGCGGACCAGCCGGTAGGGGACCGTCGGGCTCGCACCGTAGTTCTTCGCGAGTCGGTATGCCAGCGAGCGGTAGCGCCACCGCCAGTCAGGGCCATCGCCCCCATCAGCCATCACTGCCGGGCGGACGCCCGCCGAGGTGTCGTGCCGGGAGACGGCCATCCCGCCGGCCCAGTGGACCTCACGATCCAAGGCTGCAAGCCGGTGGGCAGCGTCGCGCGCGCCACCAACTACGAGGTACTCGTCGAACCCGTCGATCGCCTCGAGTGCCTCGCGCGTGACCGCGACATTACCGCCGTTCAGGTAATGGACGTCGCGGCCACGGATGGTCCGCGTCTCCGGCCCCTCGGCGGTCCATCCCACGTCGAGCTGGCGACGGATCGGCCCCGTGACCGCGCTTGCACCCTCGAGGCCCTCAACGAGGGCGTCGAGCCAGCCGGGCTCGACGCGGAGTTCATGTGAGAGAAAAGCGACGGCGTCACCGCAGGCGCGGCTGATCCCGGCATTGCGCGCCACGTTTACGTTCCGGTCGTCAAGCTCAACGAGCACGTCGACGTCCGCGCGGTCGCGACACATCCCCGAGGTGCCGTCCGCAGAGGGGCCGTTCACCACAATAACCTCGGTCGGGTCGACAGCCGCGAGCGCGTCGAGACACGCCGCCAGTCGCTCACGGCTGTTGAGCGTCGGGACCACGACCGAGAGATCCATACCCCTGTGTACCACGCCGGACCCGTAAAAACACCGCGGGTCCACACGACGGGGCGGTTCGAAGCGAGGCGGGGCCGGCGCGCCGCTGGCTCATGCAATCCGAACGTCCCAGTAGGACACCGAGGCAAGCGGACGGCCGAGTGGGGTCCGGCCGAGCGCGGTGTCGACCCGTCGGAACCCCTCCGCGACCTCGTCGGGGATCTTCCGGTAGAAGCCATACGGGAGCAGGAAGTCGTGTTCCGACCGTTCGAGCTGGAGTCCCGCTCCCTCGAGCAGCCGGTACACCTCGGTTTCGGAGTAGAGTCGCGATCCCATCGGGAGCAGCGCGTTGTACAACGACCGCGTCGAAAACCGGTTGAACGTGTCAAAGAACACCTGTTGCTTTGAGACGCGGGCCATCTCCGCGAGGAAGGAGGCTGGCGTGTCCGCGAGATGGAAAAACCGCATTGCAAAGACAGTATCGAAGTGATCATCCGGAAACGGGAGCCGCGCGGCGTCGCCGCGGGTGAACTCAAGATGGTCGTCGACGCCGAGTCGGCGGGCCTTTTCACGCCCCTGCTGGAGCATTGCCTCGGAGATATCGATTCCGACGATATCAGCACCTTCGTTGGCGAGCATCGCCGTGAACCGCCCGGTACCGCAGGCGATCTCGAGGACGCGCTTCCCGTCGAGCGGCGACAGCGCGCGCAACACAGCGGCCTTTTCACGCTCGTCGATGAGGCGGCCGCCGCGGGAGAATCGTTTGTCCTCGTATTCTTCGGCGACGTCGTCCGCCTGATACCACTCCGCTCCCTTCACTATCGCCGAATGCTGGTGCCGCGCTTATGAACGTATTGAACCTCACTGCTCACTCGATCGCCGCAACCCGAGCGCCGTCCCACTGAAGCCGCCGTTCGACGGCCAGTTTCTCGAGATGGGCGCGAACGGTCGCTTCGGCCAGGTCCCGGACCGCCGAAATATCCTTTTCGTAGGCGCCGTCGGTCACCGCCGGGACCGTCCCCGCCCCGTCGCGGACCGCTGCGAGCACGCGTGCCTCTCGGTCGAGGCGGTGGGCGAGCAGCCGCTCGCAGGTCACCCGCGGATCGTCGATGACGGGGCCGTGACCGGGGTGAAGCCGAGCCGGAGCCCTGGCATACACCCGCCGAAGCGAACTCAAATACGCTCGGAGATCCCCTTCTGGGGCGGCGACGGCGACCGACCCTTCGGCGACCGCGAGGTCGCCGACCAACAGCTCGTCGCCGTGGGCGAACGCGACGTGTTCAGGCGCGTGGCCGGGCATGTCGAGGACGGTGAGTCCCGCCGCCTCAGTACTCTCCCGGAAGGTCCGGTCTGGGGCGATGCCGGTCGCTGCCTCGAAGCCAGCCTCGCGACCGGTGCGACACCACACCGTCGCGTTGTGTGCGCGAGCGTACGCGGCAACGCCGCCAGCGTGGTCGGGGTGGTGGTGGGTGACGACGATGTGGTCGAGGCCGTCGAGCGCGGCATCGATATCCGGGTGCCGCGCTGGTGGGTCGACGAGAACCCGATCGGCGACGACGTAGGCGTTGACACGTCCGTAGGGGACGTGGTCGTGGGAGATAGGGATCCGAGTGACGTTCACAGCCGGTCCATCGGCGGCCGTCGGCTTAGTTCCGTCCGGACAAGACCGGCTGGTCGTGGCCGCTCAGTTCGCGAGGAAGTAGACCTGTTTGCGGGCGTCGTGGAAGCTGTACCGGGACTCGACGAGATCCTGCTCTTCGAGACGGTTCAATGCGTAGCGGACGGTACGGTCCGGCAGGAGCGACTCCTCCGCAAGTTGGCCCTGTGAGAGCGGGCTAGAACCGTCAAGTACGGTTGCGACGAGCTTCGCGCTCGGGGGCAGTTCGCGCAGGCGCTCACGGAAGTCGGGGTCAGACATTGGAGAATCCTTAGTGGTCTTCTCGGTGGTCGCGCTCATACCCGCACTGACCCTGTGCCAAGTGGTAAGTGTTCCCTATATGGGAGTCATAAGGGTACTTATCCACCCAGGTGTTAAAGGGCCCCTTATACAAACGGTGCTGTCACGAACGTCGCGCTCGGGGGGACACCCGCTTGGCGCCGCAGAGTGACCATCTCGGTATGGCGACCATCCCCGAGTCGTTCCACGACCTGTTCGACCGCCGGACGTTCGCACACGTCACCACGCTGATGCCCGACGGCGCCCCGCAGACGACGCCCGTCTGGGTCGACTACGACGAGACGACAGGCGAGGTGCTCGTGAACACCGCTCGCGGCCGCCGGAAGGAGAAGAACCTCCGGCACGACGACCGAGTCGCTGTCAGCATGACCGACCCCGAGGACGGCTACCGCTACCTCGCCGTCCGCGGCACGGCGACGGTGACCACCGAGGATGCCGTCGAACACATCGACACCCTGGCGCAGCGGTACATGGGGGTCGACGAGTACCCCCACCACGACGAGGAAGACGGCGAGCGCGTCATCATCCGGATCGCCCCCGAGTCGGTCGCACACTCCTGAGCGGAAGCTTTCTACAGGCGGGACCGATAATATCAGTATGGCGAGTCTCGAAGCCGAACTGGACCGTGCCCGCGATCTCTCGGTCGCAACGCTGGCAGACGCCATCGAGGCTATCGGCTTTGAGTGTACGCGCTGTGGAGCCTGTTGTACGGCCGAGACGACCGCGGACGGTACGGAGCCACACACGGCGACCGTGTTCCCCGACGAGGTCCGTCAGCTGCAGGCGGCGGGGACCGAGCGCGAATGGCGCGACGTCGCTCGCCCGATGCCGTACGGCCTAACGGAAGGCACGACCGGGCCCGAGGGCGAGACGTTCGAGTGGGCACTGCAGACCGACGCCTGTGGCGACTGTGCCTTTTACGCGGAAGACGACGATGGGGTCGGCGCCTGCACCGTCCACGAGGACCGCCCGCTGATCTGTCACACGTACCCGTTCTCTGTCGCGCTCGGCGGCACCTCACAGCCGATGGGCGAGGCCGTCGACGCCGAGGGGATAGTCCGCGCACACGAGTGCGAAGGGCTCGGTCGCGAGATCTCGCGGGCGGACGCCGAAGAGTTGGCCGCGAAACTGAAAGCGCGAGCGGTCCGGGAACTTGAAGAGGCAATTGGGGTTCGCGACAGCTACGACCCGGCCAACCCCGGACCGGGCGAGGTGGTCGTACACGATTCAGAGGGCGCAAAGCGGCCTGACGGTACACCGTTCGAGCGGTAAGACATTTACCACAGGCGTGAGAGGACAGTCCGTCTATGGAGATTTCCGACAAACTCCTTTGTCTGTTCAGCGCAACTATCGAGGACGAAGGCGGCGAGTACACCGTCGAGATCCCACGCCGGGAGATCGACACTGGTGCGGTCGAACCGGGGGAGACCTACCGCGTCGCGCTCATCGCGACGGGAGAGGCTGACGACCGCGAGGAAGAGGAGACGGCGGGCGTCGAGCCGCCCAGCGACGAACCACAACCTCCTGTCGAGCGCGGGGAAATCCGCTATGTCGAAGTTGAGGATATCGGCAAACAGGGCGACGGGATCGCTCGCGTCGAGCGCGGGTACGTCATTATCGTGCCGGGCACCGAGATCGGCGAGCGCGTGAAGGTCGAGGTGACGGAAGTGAAATCCAACTTCGCCGTCGGCGAGGTCATCGAGTAACCCTTTCGCTCCCGTACCAACCCCGGGCTCTAGCGGGTCGGTTCGGGGCTGCCTGGGCACGTGAACCAGCAGACTACGGCCGGTTAGCCGGTCGTACCAAACCGGCTATGACGGTGGCTCGCCTTCCGACGAGTATGAGCGTCACCACTCAGTCGGGGGCCGCGCTGAGCGACAAACAGGAGCGGATCCTCTCGTACCTGCGCGAGCACGCGGCGACGAAGACCTATTTCAAATCCCGGCTTATCGGCGAGGCGCTCGGGATGTCGGCCAAAGAAGTCGGCACGAATATGACGGCCATCCACGAGGGGGAGTTCGACGTAGAGATCGAGAAGTGGGGCTACTCGTCGGGGACGACCTGGAAGGTCACGGTCTGAGACGTTAGGGGTCATACCGGACCAGGCCGGCGGCCTCATCGGCGAGGGCGGCGGCGTCTGGGCCGAACGAGTCGCCGTACCGAGCCACGAGCACGAGCAGTCGTTCGGGATCGACGAGCTCGTAACCGGTCTCGCGGGTCAACAACCCCGCCGCCTCGAGTTCGCCCGCGTATTTCGATACTGTCGGCCGCGAGACGCCGAGGTCGGCAGCCAGTTCCTTGCCGGTCGCCGAGGGGTCTCGCAGCAGCGCAACCACCATTCCACGGGCAGTCTCACGGCGCAGATAGCCGATAGCACGCTGCTCGAACGAGGAGAACCGGTCGGCCGGAAAATAGCGGCGGTAGTCGCCGTCCTTGACAGACTCGACCGTTCCGGCGCGCTCCAGCCGCTCGAGATGATGCTGTGTCTCGCCGGTTCCCAGCCGGAGGTCGTCGCGAAGCTTCGAGAAATGGGCACCGGGGGTCGTCGAGAGATAGCCCAAGATGGCGTCACGAGCGTCGGAAGTCCCCGTGTCGCCAGAGAGGCGCGCCAGCGGCGACACCGCACCGACTGCGGCGAACCGCTTGAGCGTGGCACGTTTCTCCTCGTCAACCCCGTCCATACCCCTCGGTGGGGTAGCTGTCGGTAAAACGGCTTCGCCCCTGTGAGCGTGACCCGGGCAGCGCTACTCTGACTCCGGCTCCGCCTCGGCCTCCTCGTCCATCGCCGAGCGCATCTGGGCGGCCACGTCTTCGTCAACGTCGGCGTCCATCTCGGAGATGACCTCGTCGGCACTCTTGATGTCCGCCTGATCCTCGCCTTCCTTGATCGCTTGGGCCTCGGCCTCCATCTGCTCGACGTCCATCTCCGCCTCAGCGTCGATCTGGCCAAGGATTTCTTCGATATCATCAAGCCCGAGCATCTCGCGGGTCTCCGCGTCGAAGTCCATCGACTCAAGCACCCCCTCTGTGTCGTTCACGTCGGACCCGGTCATGTGCTTGCCGTAGCGGCCGACGAGGCTGGTGAGCTCCTGCGGGAGCACGAACGTCGTCGACTCGCCCTGACCGATCTCCGAGAGCGTCTCCATGCCCTTGTCGATGACTGCCCGCTCGCCC
>CAYZJQ010000083.1:0-11038 GCA_964478805.1 uncultured Halobacteriales archaeon
CTGTTTATCGTTCCGACAAGCACCGACGGCTACAACGCCGAGCACATCCCCGAGAAGATGGGAATGCGCGCGTCGAAACAGGCCCACATCGTTCTCGACGATGCCCGTATCCCGGAAGATCACCTGATCGGCGTCGAGGGCGCAGGCTTCTACATGCTCGCGGAGTTCTTCAACCACGGCCGTATCGTCGTTGGCGGCCACGGGCTCGGGCCCGCTGCGGCCGCCATCGAGGAGGCGTGGGACTTCGTCCACGGGCGCAACGCCTTCGGCCGGCAGGTCAACGAGTTCCAGTCGGTCCAGCACATCCTCGCCGACATGCGAACCGAGTTCGAGGCCGCCCGCGCGCTCAATTGGCGGGCCGCAGAGAAAGTGGCTGAAAACGACCGCGGCGGCTTCTGGGCCTCCATGGCGAAGGTGAAGTCTACTGAGGTCGCCAACATGTGCGCCGAACGCGGGATGCAACTCCACGGGGGCCGCTCCGTCCTCAAGGAGAACCGTATCTCTCGGGTCTACCAAGACGTGCGCATCCCCGTGATCTACGAGGGGGCAAACGAGATCCAGCGTAACCTGATCTATTCGCAGGCGCCCAACTGAGCCGAACGTTCACCTTCTCGTGGTCCGTGTCCGCGGTGTGGCTCGACTTGCCCCGCTCGCGCTCGCTATGCTGCTTGTCCTCACCGGCTGTAGCGCTATCACCTCCTCGCCTGACGCAACGGCGACTGAGCGGGTCACGCCAGCACCCGTTCCGGACACGCCGGGACCGCAACTGGCACCCGGAACGACGGCCGACGGCGTCGTCGACCCCGCGGCGCTCGTCGCCGCACACCACCGCACGCTGGCGGACCGCTCGTACCGCCGTGTCTCGCGGACCCTGTTAGTCGACGACGGCGACGAGCAAGTGTTGCGCAACGAGACCCGGCTGTACGACGCCGCTGCAGGGCGCGCGACGGTCACCGTCTTCGAGCGGGACGCTCGGCCGAACGTCCCGACGACGCGACTCCGGCTCTGGACCAACGGAACTGTCGTCGCAAGCCGGACGCTGTACGGTGCCGACCACGCGGAGTACGCGGTCTGGGAGAGTGAGGAACGGCTCACAGACCACGGCGGCGACGCTGCCATCGAGACGCTCGCGGACCAGCCAGCACGGGTCGTCGACCGGCGCACTCGCGGAGGGACGACTGAGTTCGTGCTGGTCGCAAACGAGACTTCGGGCGTCGGCCCGGGAGAAGACGGCCGGCTCGTGGGTGTCGTCACCGCCGAGGGAGTGTTGCGCTCGCTGACGTTCGAATCGCGCCGGACCATCGACGGTCGAGCGGTGACCTACCGGATCGAGCTCCGCTACGAGCCGTACGAGGGGCGCGTGGCACGCACGGCGTGGGTCGAGGCGGCGCTCGCCAGTGCCGGGGACCGGACACCCGACACCGACAATGACACGCAGTAATCGACCACCGCACGGACACATGATTATATCGGCGGCAGTCGAACGCCGCTCATGGACTTCGATGTCCACCTCATCGACCGCGGGCGCATCGAGGCCGATGCGAACTTCGTGCTTGACGGCTCTGTAGTGGCGACCGCCTCCGAGCCGAACCCGGACCTCGAGTACGCGGAGTTCCTCGTCTGGAATCTCGTCATCGACCATCCGGAAGCGACGATTCTCTGGGACACTGGCTCGCACCCCGAGGCCGGTGACGGCTATTGGCCCGCGCCGCTGTATGAGGCGTTCGCCCACGTTGATGCTGCTGAGCACGACCTCGCGAATGATCTCGGCGACGCCGGCTACTCCGTCGAGGATATCGACGCCGTCGTCCAGTCACATCTCCACCTCGACCACGCCGGTGGACTCTCGCACTTCGAGGGAACCGACACGCCAGTGTACGTCCACGAGCGGGAGCTTGAGTTCGCATACCGCTCCGCAAAGACGGATACCGGCAGCGTCGCCTACTTCGCCCCCGACTTCGACCGCGAGCTGAACTGGCGGGTCGTCGAGGGTGACCGCCAGCTCGTCGAAGGGGTTGAGCTGCTCCACCTGCCCGGCCATACGCCCGGGCTGCTCGGCGCGCGACTAGACCGCGGCGACGACACCCTGCTCGTGGTTGGCGACGAGGCGTACTGGCAGGCCAACTACGAAGGGCAGTCGATGGCTGCCTCGTTACTGTGGGATAACCGCGCGTGGAGGGAGTCGTTGGCCCGTGTGCGCGATATCGAACGACGGGCAGACGCCGACGTCCTCCTCGGCCACGACCTCGCGATGCTCGAGCGGTTCGAGGGCGGGTGGTGAGGCAACCCTGGACACCGGTCGATGGCGGCGACGCGTACGCGGTAGTCTAAAAACTCCGGAACTCAGTCGGCTGGCGTGGCCTGCCCCTCGGGGCCATCCGACGGTGTCTCGGGCTCTTCGCTTGCGGTCTCCGCTCCCCCCTCACCGCCCCGGAACCGCGCCCAGACCGCGAGTGCGGCGGGGAGGACGAACAGTGACGCGAGGAACGAGTAGAGCACCGACAGGCCTGTGAGGATGCCGAAGTTTCCAATTGCCGGAAACACCGACAGCGTGAGCGTCCCGATGCCGAAGACGGTCGTGAGCATCGAGCCAGCGAGGGCGCCGCCGGTCCCCCGTACCGTTCTGTCGAGCGCCTCGTACAGCGGCCGACGTTTGTACTCGTCGGCAAAGCGGTGCGTAACGTGGACCGAGTAGTCGATGCCGAGCCCGATGGTGATCGAGAGGATGGTCGCGGTGAAGGCGTTGAACGCGATGCCGAAGAAGCGCATCGACCCCGCGATGAGCGTCACCGACACGATGATGGGAAAGAGGTTGGCGATCCCTAGCGTCGCCTTGCCCTCGATGACCCAGTAGACGAAAACGAGGAAGATCGCCGCACCGACCAGCGCGGCAATAAGCGACTGGACAGCCGACCCGAGAATGAGATCGGAAATCGCCTGGAAGACGACAGTCGAGCCGGTCGCCGTCGCCGAGAAGCGCATCTCATCAGCGACCTGTCGCGCGTCGGCAGTGATCTCCGACTGTGTCGCAGAGGACTCCGTTGCGTACTGGACCTGTGCGGCGCGGTAGTCGTCGGTAATGTACTGGCTCGCGCGGTCGGCCGACGACGAGGTCAACAGATAGTCGTACACCTCTCCAAGATTGTCGTCGGGAATCCCGTTACCGTCGGCATCGTTGCGGGCAACGAGACGTGCGAACTCGGGGTCGCGGTCCGCGCGGTCTTGGACGATGGTGACGATACTGGTCGCGTCGGCGCGGCCGTCAACGGTGACGAAGGAGTCAGGGGGGTCGGCGCTTGCCCGGTGGATAGCCTCAAGCGCGTGATCGCGGGTAAGTGGCCCCTCCACGTAGACGACTACTTGATCGCCGGAGGCGGACTCGAACTTCGCCTCGAGGAAGTTCGTCGTGCCGGTCACGGTGTATTCGGAGGGTGCGAACGGCTCGGGGAGAGCAGTGAGATACTCCGGGTTCTCCTCAGGCGGGAGGAAGTCATCCTGGGTGAAGGTGGTGTCGACGCCGGTCGCGTAGACGCCCGCGCCAGCGCTGACGACGAGCACGAGCAGGAGGAACGGGACGGCGGCACGACGCGCCACGGGAACGCCACCGGTGAGCGCAGAGCCGAGGAGCGACCCCTCGGAGCCGAGCGGTGTCGTCGCGAAGGTCGGAATCGGGTACCGCTGGCGGAGACGGTCCAGTTCGACTTTCGTTGCCGGGAGGAAAATGCCGAAGATGAGAAAGGTGAATGTGATGCCGACTGCAGCGACGATCCCGAAGTCCCGGATGGGTGGCAGGTCCGAAAGCAGGTTCGCCGAGAAGCCGATGACAGTCGTTCCGGTGACAATAAAGAACGCGACGAGCAGCTGGTCAGTCGTCGTCCGCATCGCCGTGTCGATGCCGGTGCCTTGAACCGTCTCTTCCCGGTACCGGTTTACCGCGTGGATGCCGAAATCAATGCCGACCGCTAGCAACAGCGGCGGCACCGCGATGAGGATCTGGTTGAATGGGATACCAGTGATGCCCATGAACCCGAAGGTCCAGACAATAGTCATCCCGAGCGCGACGACGCCGAGCATGAGGTCCGCAAGGTCACGGTAGGAGATCACCAGAAAGACAATGATGAACAGAACCGCTGCCGGCGTCACGATAATGAGCGAGTCGGTGATGACGTTTGAGAACTCTGACGCGACGATACCGGAGCCAAACACTTGAATCGACGCACCGCCGTCCACGCTGTTGACGACGGTAATCATCCGCTCTTGGATCGGCGTCAGCGGGCTAGAGCCACCTTGCCCAGACCCCGAAGAGATCCCTGCCGGCACCTCGTGGGAGACGGAGCCAATCGTCGCCGAGGCGCATGCGCACTCGCGGTTGAAATCGTTTGAGACGAGGCCAGTGAACTCGGGTCGGTCAGCAGCCTGCCGTACGGCGCGATCGATCTCCGCCTCGGTCGCACCCTCGATAACGCGGATCTGTGCCTCGGGGGTCGCCGCTGTCGGATCGAGCGTCTGTGCGACGATAGCGGCGGCACTGGCCGTTCCCGTCACGCGCAGGGAATCGTGCGACCGCGATCGCTCTTGTACCTCAAGCATCGTGAGCAACGCCGGCTTGCCGAGAACGTTCGGCCCCCGCTGAATCAGCGAGGTGCCGCCGGTGTCGGCAGCGAACGCAGGGGAGAAGTCATCGTTCACCTTCTGGAACGCTTGCTCTGCCGGCACGTCCTGCGTGAACGCCTCGTTGCCTGCGTCAGTGGTAACGCCGCCGAGTCCGATCGCGAACACGACGGAGACGAGCAGGAACGCCCCAATAACGAGCCGCGACCGGTCAACGATGTAGCCGTCCACCCGGTCGATGACCCGCTGGTAGTCGAACGAGGGGGCCATCAGCTTCTAAACCGGACGACGCCACCGATCGCAACGAGTGCAAGCGCAAGCGCGCCGACGCCGACCCCAGCCCCGCTACCGAGCGCGAGCAGGCCGCCGCCTGAGGAGGCCTCGACGGTCACCGGGAGTCGGTAGCTGTCCGACAGCTTCGTGTCGCCGTCGGGCTCGGTATACTGGAAGTCGACAGAGACCGGGTAAGTCTTGTCAACGCTCGCAGAGCCGGCGACACCGATGCCGAACCGGAGTGTGGCGGTCTCACCGGGGCCGAGTTCGTCGACAAACGCCTCGTCATCATTGGCGGAGACGGGTGCGTCAGCGAACAACTGCGCGGAGATGTCGGTGACGGTCTCGTCGCCCGCGTTCGTCACCTCGAGGACGAACGCACCGCTTGAGCCGGCCTCGAAGCCGCCGGAGCTGACCGTCACGTCGAACACGTCACGAGAGGGGTCGACCGGCGCGCGGACGAACACTGGGTCCGACTGCGTGGTCGTTCCGTCCGACGTTTCGTACTCGACGCGGTAGGTGAACTGCCGGGGACCGTCCTTCGCGCTTGAGGAGACTGCGATGTCGAAAGTGAAGTCGGCGCTGTCGCCTGCCGCGAGGTCGCCGAGCGCGAACTCCGTCTCGACGGCGTCGAGCGTCGACCCGGTCGGCTGGAGCACGAGCACGGCGTTTTCCACGTCGCTCGGCCCCTCGTTCACCAGGGTGCCGGAGACGGTGCCATCGGCACCAACGCGGAGGTCTGAGGCCGGGTCGGTCACGTCGAACGTCTGCTCGTCGGCGGGCGTGATGCCCACGGTGACGGGTGCAGTGGTCGCGTCACGGCCCGCTTCCGAGGTGTAGGCGACCGTCGCCTCGAGCGGATACGCACGCTGTTCAATGCCCTGCGCGAAGGCTGCCTCGACGGTCACTTCCTTGGTCTCGCCGGCGGCCCAATCTCCGACAAACGTCGCTGTTGAGGACGAGCCCCCGAAGGTGAATCCGGTGTTCTCGGAGGCCAGTCGAAGCGTCGCCGCCGAGAGGTCACGCTCGCCGGTGTTCGTCACAGCGATGGTGACCTCGCCGCTCTCGCCTGGGCCTGCAGTTGTCGTCGCCGAGCCGACTTCAAGACGCTTGTCAGTGGCGGGGATCACCCCCGTCGTTAGTCGTTCTTCTGCGGGCGTGTTCCCGTCGGTCCAAGAAACGGTCGCCGAGAGCGGCAGCGCCCGTAGCGTCGCCCCGCGGGCCACGTCCGCACCGACGCTCACGGTCGTGGTCTCGCCAGCGTCGAGATCGCCGACGAACGTCTCTGCGGCGCCCGCGGCGCCGAACTGGAGATCACCGCTCCCAGAGCGCAGTGAGACGGTCGTGTCCTCGGCCGTCGCGCTCCCCGTGTTGCGCAGCGTCACCTCGACCTGTCCGCTCCCGCCGATAGCAGCATCCGTGTCGGCGTCGACGAGTTCGAACCGCGCGTTCTCGGCGACGGTGATCGTGATGAATTTCGTTCGGTCGCGGCTATCCTCATCGTAGAAGCCGCCGTCGGTGATGACGCTGGTAAACTCATACTCCACGTTAACAGGGACGCGGTAGGTACCCGGTGCGGCGTCCTCATCGACTTCAATTTCAAACGTCGTTGGAACTGCCGCGCCTGACGGAACAGACCCGACCGCAGCCGTTCCCTCTCGAACCGTGATCGGAGCGTCATCGGACTCCAGAGTCAGAACAGTTCCCTTCGCGGTCGTGACCTCGCTACTTAATGAGGCATCATCTTGTGAGGCAGTACCAATCTCGCCGGTGTTGACGACGCTCACGCCGAGACGCGTCACCTCGCCCGGCGAGACCCTCGTGTCGGTCCCATATACTTCAAGCTGCGGTGAGCCGTCCACGCCGGCCGCTGCAACCCCAATAAGCCCTGCCGGCACACACAACAGCGCGACGAGCGCGACGACAACCCCCGCATGGAGCCCGCGCCACGCTCTCGTTCGCACATCCATGCGTGTGACTGGACGGGGCGCTACTTAAGGGCGCGTGAACTCTTGACTGGTTGTTCAGGAGTTTACTGCTCGACGAGCCCATACGACTCCGTCAGGTACTCCAAGATGTAATCGACGGTCTCAGGATCGTACGTCCAGAAGCCGTAGAACGATCGCGGTTCGCGCTCCTCGGCGACGAGGGCGCACTTGTTCACGTCAACACCGGCGCCGTCGTAGACGACAAACCAGGACTCACGGATTTCTTCGCTTCGCTCAAGATGGATAGTGAGCTCGGAATCGTGGCTCGGCATTTCGACATCAGGGACTGCATAGGCGTGTACCGACAGTCCGTCCTTTGATGCCAACTGTCTGTACACGTCGAGTTGAGGATTGAGGATCGAGAGCTTCTGGAAGCCGGCGTGGAGTTCACCCTTCCCCAGCCGCCACGCGCGGTCCTCGATCTCTCGGGAGGCCGCGATCATCTGGTCGGTGTCATAGGAGGTGAACATCGTTTCGTCCAGATGGTCGAGGATAGGGCGGTAGACGTCCGTGGCGGACTCCGGGTCTGTTCGCCCCTCGAGTCGGAGTACCTCTGCGACGCTTGCTCCCGTGACGAACTCGCCATCCTGCGAGAGGACGACGAACGACTCAAGATGGCCACCATCCGTCCGCTCGCCGCGGACCGTGAGGTTTCGATCCCCGAACTGCGCCCGCAGTGTCTCTACCGTGGCCTCGTCCCCGTTGAACACCGTTAGAGTCTTCTCGTGGGCTTCAACGCCACGGATCAGTTCACTGAGGGTCATCCAATCGGTTATCCGAAGGCAACAATCACGTATATAACCTCCGCCGAACGCTTCGGGTCGGTCGTGCGTGGGATGTGCCGCGAATCCGCCGATAGCGCCCCGATCTTGAACGGTTAATACACCTTTATCATAATTAATCCTTGCTAAAGACTCACAAACCCTTTTGTCTGGTGGGTCCGCAGTTTGGGCAAGGCGTTCGCAGACGCCGGATCTACCATGACAGACAACGAACTCGTCTGGCGAATCGCGGGCGGTTCCGGCGACGGAATCGACTCGACCAGCCAGAACTTCACGAAGGCGCTGATGCGTGCCGGCCTGCACGTGTTCACGCACCGCCACTATCCCTCACGCATCCGAGGTGGCCACACATACGTTGAGGTCCGTGCCCGCGACCAACCAGTGAAGTCGCGTGGCGACGGCTACAACGTTTTGCTCTCGCTGGGTGACTCCTTCGCACGCAATCCGAAGGAAGAGGCCTACTACGGAAAGGAAGAGGTGAAGCCACTGACAGAAAACCTCGATGAACTCCGCGAGGGAGGAATCATCATCTACGATGCAGGGCTGCTCGGCGAAGAGGACCTCCCGGACGACTTCGAGCAGCGGGTCGAGGCCAATGACTGGCACGTGTACGACCTCGACCTCCGTGGCATCGCGAAAGAGCACGGCCGTGAGGTCATGCGCAATACGGCAGGTGTCGGTGCGACGGCCGCGCTACTCGGGCTTGACCTCTCGTACTTTGACGAACTGATGCGCGAGCGGATGCCGGACAAGGTGTACGAGCCGAACGTGAAGGTGCTCGAAGACGCGTACGAGCAGGTCGCAGCAATGGAGAACGACCACGACATCACGCTCCCAGAGGGAAGCCACGAATCCGATCAGGTACTGCTTTCGGGTTCAAACGCCATCACCTACGCCGCGCTTGACGAGGGGTGCCGGTTCATCGCCGGCTATCCAATGACGCCGTGGACTGAAGTGTTCACGCTGATGAGCCAACACCTGCCTAACTTCGGCGGGGTCGCCGAGCAGGTCGAAGACGAGATCGCCGCTGCGGCGCTTGCGCTCGGCGCGAGCCATGCTGGCGTAAAAGCGATGTCGGGCTCTTCTGGCGGCGGCTTCGCGCTGATGAGCGAACCGCTCGGCCTCGCAGAGATGACAGAGACACCGATCGTTCTCGTGGAGGCGACACGCGCGGGCCCGTCGACGGGGATGCCGACCAAGCCCGAACAGGGCGACCTCGAGCACGTCCTCTACACCAGCCAGGGCGACTCGAATCGCGTCGTCCTTGCGCCGGGCACTGTCGAGGAAGCGTACGATCAGACACGCATCGCCTTCCGGCTGGCGTATGACTATCACATCCCAGCCATCCTCGTCTACGATCAGAAGCTGTCGGGCGAGTTGACAAACGTCGACTCAAGCGTGTTCGACCGCGAGCCGAACCCGGATCTCGGCGCGACGCTCACTGAAGAAGAACTCGAGACGGCCGCTCACCACGCTTCCGGGAAGTTCCAACGGTTCCAACACGACCCAGAAAACGGCGTCTCTCCGCGCTCCATCCCCGGACAGAAGGGTGGGCGGTTCCTCGCCACTGGCAACGAACATACGCCTGAGGGACACATTCAAGAAGACCCCGACAACCGTATCGCCCAGATGGACCGCCGGATGCGGAAACTGGCCTCCATCCGCGACGAGCTCGACGACGAGTCCACGCAGACGTACTATGGAGACGACGATGCCGCCTACGGTATCATCACATACGGGAGTCAACAGGGCACCGTCGAGGAAGCCGTCGACCGACTCGCTGACCAGGGCCACAGCGTCAAGTCGCTCGGTATCTCAGACCTGATGCCGTTCGCGACCGAGGAGGTCAGCGAGTTTATCGATTCCGTCGATCGCGCGTTGGTCGTCGAAATGAACGCGACCGCCCAACTGAAGGGGCTCATTCACAAGGAGACGGAACAATACGGCGACAAACTCTCGTCGCTGCTCAAGTACAACGGCAACCCCTTTGAGCCGCGAGAGATCGTAGAGGGGTTCGAAGCGACAATCAACGGGACGGAGTTCGAGCGGTCATCCGCTCGCTTCCAACATGCAGCAGGTGACTGATAATGAGTGCATTCAATGCTATTGGGCAGGACCGCGAGGTCGACCAGAACGAGTTCACGCCAGAAATCGAGCCACAGGCGACGTGGTGTCCGGGCTGTGGCGACTTCGGCGTCCTGAAGGCGCTGAAGGGGGCCGCAGCCGAACTGGGCCTCGACCCTGAGGAAATCCTCCTCGTCACCGGGATCGGGTGCTCGGGGAAGCTGTCCTCGTACTTCGAAAGCTACGGTTACCACTCCATTCACGGGCGGTCGCTCCCCATCGCGCGAGCCGCTAAACTCGCTAACCCCGAACTAACCGTCATTGCCGCCGGCGGCGACGGCGACGGCTACGGGATCGGCGGCAACCACTTCATGCATACCGCTCGGGAGAACCACGACATGACGTACATCGTGTTCAACAACGAGATTTTCGGGCTGACGAAAGGACAGACGTCGCCAACGAGTCCGAAGGGCCACAAGTCGAAGACACAGCCGCAGGGCTCCGCGAAGGATCCACTGCGACCGCTCTCGATGAGCCTCTCTGCGGGTGCGAGTTACGTCGCCCGCACCGCCGCTGTGAATCCCAACCAGGCGAAAGAGATTCTTGTTGAGGCGATCCAACACGACGGCTTCTCGCACGTCGACTTCCTCACCCAGTGTCCGACCTGGAACAAAGACGCCAAACAGTACGTTCCCTACATCGATATCCAGCAGAACGAGGAGTACGACTTCGATATCACAGATCGCCGTGAGGCGGCCGACGCGATGTACGAGACGGAATCGGCCCTGTGGGACGGGAAGGTGCTTACCGGCCGTTACTACAAGCAAGAAGACCGCCGGTCGTATCATGAGGAGAAGATCGAGACCGGCGCGATGCCTGCCGAACCCATCGCCGAGCAGTACTTCGACGACGACCACGAATGGAAGCGGTCGTACGAACTGCTCGACGCCCACCGTTGACATCCTCCCCACCCTGAAGGGCGAGGATTCCCGACCGCCGTTGGAATATTGTGGTTTACGACGTGACCTGTTCTTGAGGTGTGAATGCACCAGTTTCCCTGTCAAACAAGAACGCCGATGGCTGTGCCAACCAGCCGTTACACCTGTAGTCAAAGTTACTTGATAGTATGGTTTCGAGCGTGGAATATCCTGCCGAGCGTGTGAACGGTTGAATGTGAGGGTTATGTCGGATTCATCCCTGTCATAAAGGGCGGGGCTTTCTCCTTGCACTTCCGTAACGCGTTCCACCTGGCCACAACTGTCTTCCCGTCGGGCGGACGTTCGCTTCTCAGCCAACGGGCTTTCCGTTACGGAAGATATT
>CAYZJQ010000084.1:0-8440 GCA_964478805.1 uncultured Halobacteriales archaeon
CGGACGCAAGCAACCGTCGGGGGCCACGACGCGGTCGTGGTCCACTTCGCGAACGGGGCACGGCTCCGATACGTACGAACCGAAGACGCAGTGCACGAGGAGTGGCTCCCGCCGGGCGCCGACACCCCGGCGCGGACCACTGAGCGGACAGATACCGGCCTTGCGGCGGCCGCACTGAACGCCGTCGGCGAGTATCTGAGTTTCGACGACCGTGCACGAGCGGCGTTCGTCTGGGGCACCGAGAACCTCGAGGTGGTCACGGATGGGTGATACGAACCCGCTCGCCGGTCTCGAGGTGCCGGTCGTCGGCGGCGGATTCGGTGGACTGGCCGCAGCTTGCTATCTCGCCGACGCCGGCGCTGACGTCCACCTGCTTGAGCGCAACGAGCAACTGGGCGGCGTCGCCGGGACGATCGAGCGCGACGGCTACCGGTTCGATACCGGCCCGTCGTGGTATCTGATGCCGGACGTCTTCGAGCGGTTCTTTGGCCACTTCGACCGCTCGCCCGAGGACTACTATGGGCTGGAACGGCTCGACCCACAGTACCGGGTGTTCTGGAAGGACGGCGACCGTGCAGACGTGACCGCCGACACCGCGGCCACCCGCGAATTGTTCGAGTCTTACGAGGACGGCGCCGGCGCGGCGTTCGACGCGTATCTCGATGAGGCCGCCTACACTTACGAGGTGGGGATGGAGCGGTTCGTTTACCAGGACCGCCCCCGAATCCGCGACTTCCTCGACCCAGCGGTCGTCCGGTCAGCGCGAGGGATCACCCTGCTCGGGTCGATGGCCGACCACGCGGCCGACTACTTCGACCACCCGAAGCTCCGCCAGCTGATGCAGTACACGCTCGTCTTCCTCGGCGGGTCGCCGCACAACACGCCGGCGCTGTACAACCTGATGGCGCATGTCGACCACGAACTCGGGGTCTATTACCCTGAGGGCGGGATCCACGGCGTCGTCGAGGGGATGGCTGACCTCGCGCGGGAGCTCGGTGTGACGATCGAGACTGGCCGCGAGGTGACTGCCGTCGACACAACCGGTGAGGAACTACTCGCCTCAACCGCGGGCGGTAATGCCGTCACCGGCGATCGGGTCGTCGTCAACGCGAATCCCGCCTACGCCGAGCGGGAACTGTTTCCCCCGGGCGCAAGCGGGGGCCCGCCGGGCGGGTGGGACCGGGCGACCTACGCCCCTTCTGCGTTCATGCTGTACCTCGGAGTCGAAGGCGACGTGGCGCCACTGGAACACCATACACTCGTACTCCCGACAGACTGGGATGCTCACTTCGAGGCCATCTTTGAGGACCCCGCCTGGCCAGAGGACCCCGCTTACTACCTCTCCGTCCCGTCGGTGACTGACCCGACGGTCGCCCCCGACGACGGTCACGCGGTTGTCGTGCTCGTCCCAATCGCGCCTGGTCTGGAGGACGACTCCGAGGTGCGCGAGCGGTACCGCGAACAGGTGCTTGCCGACATCGCCGACCACACCGGTGTGGACCTCCGAGGGCGCATCCGTGTCGAGGAGACCGCCTGTGTCTCCGAATTCACCGAGTGGATCAACGCTCCCCAGGGAACGGCGCTCGGGCTAGCTCACACGCTCAGACAGACTGGGCCGCTCCGCCCCGGCCATCGAGCGCCGCTCGACGGCTGTTATTATACCGGCGCGTACACCACGCCAGGCATCGGAATGCCGATGTGTCTTATTTCCGGCGAGCACACCCGCGACGCGATTCACGAGGACGTGACCGAGCAGGGGCTTCGCGACCGACTGTTCGCCCGGTAGATCGCCGCGCACCTCGTCGCGCAGTGTGCAACGATGGGGGGCCGGTATAAAAGAGAACAGCGAGAGTTCCACGGGTCATCCGACCCGTGGTTGTTTACTCCTGAGGCTGATAAACCATGACTACCGAGCCTGCCGCTTTAGCGTCGGTGAAAGCAGAGACGAGGGAGAGGGAATCGGCTCCGACGCCGCCCCGGTCGGCGCGGCCGGACCGAGCGTCGGGCTGGCATCGCACCCGCACCCAGCTGCACACCGGACATCGGAAGGGACAGTCGGAGACGCCGGGTCAGCGAGTGCATCTGAATCGTAGGGAGTAACACCCCTGAGTGGTCGTCCATCACACGGTGGCTACTCAAATGGGGGTCGCTGACCTCAGGGGACGTGCCAGATGCCGCGGCCGCGGTCGAGCACGGCGCCGACGACGACATGTGGCAGCGCGATAATGCTGATGAAGACGCTCCAGAAGGCGACGGCACCGTACAACAACGGCGCGTAGCCGAGCGGATTCGGCGCGAGCCACCATACCGCCGCAGCGACGGCGCCCGTCGCCACTGCGCCGGCGACGAGAACTCCCCACGCCCGCAGTGCGACGCCGCCGGGCGTCTCGGCGGCAAGCAAATCCGGCCCATCAGCCGCCTCGGGGACGGCCAGCTCGCGGGCGACCTGTCGAGCCGAGTACCACAGTGGGAAGTAGAGCCCGACGGCGACCACGACAGGGACAACCGCGAAATACGCGACGAGCAGCAGCGTCTCCGCGGCGTCGGCGCGGAAGCTTCCCGACCCGGTCCGCCGTAGGAAGCCCAGCCCGAGATGGCCGACAAGGAGCGCCCCGTAGCCGACACCGACGGCGAGCCGCGTCACGTCGAAATTGAGCCCCGCCGCGCCCAGCGCTCCCGGCTCGAACAGCCCCACCATGATGCCCGAGAACGTGTGGAACGTTTCGGGGAAGGCGACGATGGGGACAGCCATCACGGCACCGCCGCGGACGGCGGCTGCGAGCAGCCGCTGTGTGCGCGTCCGAAGGTGGTCAGTGCCCGTCGTCGCCCGCATGACGTGGAGGTCGCCGCCACCACCCTTTGCGCAGGCGACACCGAGCGAAAGCGCCAGTCCCGTAACCGGGGCGACGGCGAACAGACCGACGAAACCGCCGACCATCAGGAGGTAGCCGCCGACGTAGCGCAGACGAAACTCCGTTGCGCGCCGACGGAGGTTGGCGAAGTGCTCATACCCGCCATGCGGGAGGTTGAGTCCCACCATCCCAACGAGATAGATCAGCGCCTGGACGCGCATCGAGAGCCGTAGATTCACGAGCGCGGCCCCGAGGAAGGCGACGGTGAGGGCAAGCAATGCAACCCGAGAGCCGGTGACGGCGAAGTCGGCGGCCGACCCCTCGGGCCGCCGCCGACCGAGTCCAAACCCTGTCGACATATCCGCTGATACGGCGGTTGTGAGGGTGAGCCCGGGACCTCGATACCGTGGGAGTTTAAGTATCGAGGACGGCGTCGAGAAGCTTCGACTGCGCGGCGGCGAGGTGTTCTGCGAACGTCGCTCGCGAGATGTCTAGGTGCTCTGCCACTTCAGTCGCGTTGGCGTCGCGCGGGCGCTCGAAGTATCCCAGCTGGTGGGCGGTGGTGACAACCTCGCGCTGGCGGTCGGTCAATGCTGCCCGGTCGACGAACACGAGATCACGGTCCCCGTCGGTCGACGCCGACCGGGTCAGCCGGACGAGCGAGACGCCGTCGGCGACGGCCCGGAGGTCGGCGACGACGGTCCGCAGCGCTTCGGCGTCGCGGACGTGAAAGGTCAACACGAGCGCACCGTCCTCAGAGCGGGCGTCGCGGACCGGCGCCCCGTGGGCCTCGACCACCTCGCAGACGCAGGTCTGGTCCGCCGGTCGCTCGAACCGGTAGACACCGCGCTCGCCGTCGGAAAACACCTCTTCCATCTCCTCAGGGTCGGCATCGGCCGGCAGCGTGACCTCCTCGACGACCCCGTCTCCGGCGTCGCCCCACGTCACCGAATCGGCGCTTCCACCCGCCTCGGTCGCGGCGGCGATCTGACAGCTCGGCGGGTCGTCGATACGGAGTTCCGCACGGAGGCCGGTCATTACCGGTACTCAGTGGTCCACCGATTAGTCGCTTGCGCTCGCGGCGGGCCGGTGGACGGACTCGGCCCGCGACGGCGCGGGCATCAGCAGGCGCTCGTCGTGGTCCTGTGGTTGGGCGTCTCGTCAGTCGCCCACGCCGGTCGCTCGAGGTTGGGTGCGGTCGCGTCGAACGCGAACGTCGTCCGCACTCGCATCGAGCCGTCGCCCACCACGCCGGCGAGCAGGTAGTGGGCGTACGTCGGCGCTTCGGTCACCGTCAGCGAGACGTTCGCCGCGGTGACCGCATCCGTCGCGCGGGCGGCACGGACGGTCCCCGAGACGGCCGTTACCCGGTACGGGACGCGCGCGTCGTACCAGCCGGGCTGCGGCCGGTACGTCGTCACGCCCGATTGGTCGGTGGCCGTCGGCTCGTACGCTGTGACCCAGAGGTTGTTGACGAAGACCGACGCCGTCCCCGTGACCGGTTCCGCGTCATCGGTGGCGTTGCGCCGGGTGACGAACGTCACGCAGTCCCCGTCGCGGGTCTCGCGGAGGAGGGTCGCGTCCTCGGCCTCAACGAGGCGGGCGCGGCGCTGCTCCGCGGTGTCACCTCGCTCAAGCGTGGACCGGGCGTAGACGACCCCCTCCGGGGAGTGGTACGTCTCGCCGACGGTATCCTCATCGACTATCCGCTCATACCACGCACCGTCGCCGCCGACGGCGCCGTCAAACGCGAGGCGCGTCTCCCCGTCGACGACGATGCGGCCATTCGCGTTGTACGCGTCCGCGTCGGGGACTGTGAACCGCTCGCCGGACGGGTTCGCCGCGTGCGATTCGGCCATGGTGAACGGGTACACGACGGAGAGGACCATGCCGACGCAGATGATAGCGAACACCCCGATCAGGACGCTTGCGGTACGACGTTCCATCTTCGAGTCATCGGTGATTCGGGGCAGCGACAGATAACCGGCCGGGGGAGCCCACGTCGGTACGCCACAGAGCGGTGTGGACCGGCCGCCGCGCTACGACCGTCGTGGCGTGGAACCCAAGAACCACCACCACGTGCAGGGGGGACCGTGGTTTGCGCCCGACCGGTAGCAGGAGTATGCACGACCGCGACGAGACAGCGCCCCGCTCGCGCGTCGGGCGCGCTAACGACGGTGGCGAGACGCGAGAGTGGGAGGTGTTCCGGCGCGAGGCCATCGACGAACCGCTGGTCCACGTCGGGAGCGTCACCGCCGCGGGCCCGGAGACGGGCCACGAGCGGGCGGCGACACTGTTCGGTGATGCCGCCGGGTTGTGGCTCTGTCCGGCCGATGCGGTGGCCCGTTTCGAGGTCGCGACGCTGGAGGGTGAGTCATGATTTCTGTGAGCAAGCTGCTGTGTCGCGTCGGCGCGGCGGGCGATGGCCTCCGCTATGGCGACCCCGGCGACGGCGAGCAGATTCGCGAGCGGCGCCAACGGCGCCCGGTCGTCGTCTGGAACGTCACGAAGGGGTGTAATCTCGCGTGCGAGCACTGCTATGCGGCCGCGGCGGACCCGGTCGACGGGGAGCTTTCGACCGCGGCGGGAAGGCGCCTGCTCGACGATCTCGCTGATTACGGGGTTCCTGTGGTTCTCTTTTCAGGTGGCGAGCCGCTCGTGCGCAACGATCTCGAGGAACTGGTCGCCCACGCCGCCGACGCCGGCCTCCGACCCGTCCTCTCGACGAACGGGACGCTGCTCACGCCCGGCCGCGCGCGGGCGCTTCGCAAGGCGGGGCTAGCATATGCGGGCGTCAGTCTCGATGGTCTCCGTGAGACGAACGACGCCTTCCGGGGCCGCGAGGGAGCCTTCGACGACGCCGTCGCTGGAATGAAGGCGTGTCTCGACGCCGGCCTCAAGACCGGCCTCCGCTACACCGTCACCGAGGCCACCGTCGACGATCTTGAGGGCGTTGTCGACCTGCTGACCGACGTGGGCGTGGACCGCTTCTGCTTCTACCACCTCGATTACGGCGGACGGGGCGCCCCCGCCGCCGATCTTTCTCCGGATCGGCGGCGCGAAGTGGTTCGCCAACTCTGTGACCTCACGCGCGAGTACCACGCCGCGGGCGATGCGATCGAGACCCTGCTCGTCGGCAACTACGCAGACGCGGGCTTCCTCGTCGAGTACGCCCGCGCGGAGCTGGGCGAGACGGCCGCAACGCGAGTGTACCGCTATCTCGAGCGCAACGGCGGCGACCCTGCGGGCGATCGGGTCGCCGATATCGACTACCGGGGGAACGTTCACCCGACGCAGTTCTGGCAGGGATACAGCCTCGGCAACGTAAAGGACCGCCCGTTCGGCGCGATCTGGGCCGACGAGTCGAACCCGCTGCTCGCGCGGCTGCGGGACCGTCCGGCCCACTTGTCAGGGCGGTGTCGAGACTGCCGTTACCATGCGGTGTGTGGCGGCGGGTCGCCACTGCGTTCACTGGCCGTCCACGGCGACCCGCTCGCCCCCGACCCACAGTGTTATCTCACCGCGGAAGAGCGGGCGGGCGAGATACCGGCAGCGGACGGGACAGCCGCGGACTGAGTCGTGCAGTCTCACGTACTGGGAACGGACAGGAGGTATACCATGACCGCACTCATAGGCGACCATATGACACTGCTTCCCCTTCAGACGCCTCAGACAGTTCCCCCCGGGACCGCGCTCGCGGTGGCGCAGGCGCTCGGCTACCTGCTCGTCGTTGTCGCGGGAGTCGGGCTGTTGTGGTATCTCCGTGAGTTCGCCACCCGACTGCTCGCCGAGCCGTTCCGCACGCGGTGGCGCTACCTCGCCGTTGGCGTCGGCGCCGCCGTCGTCTACGGCGCGGCCGGGCTGGCCGAACTACTCGCAACGCCCGCCGCAGAGCCGTTTCGCCGTGGAGCGACGCTGTTCGTGTTCCTGTTCTGTGCGGTGGGGCTGCGCGGCGTCCACCGCTCCGTTGGCGGCGCGCCGCTCGTCAGCGACGCGACCTTCCGACGGATCGCCCCGGGCGTCGTCCTATCGTTCGTTGCCGCGTGGTGGGCGAGCTACCTGCTGGCGTCGTCGACCGTCGTCGCGGTCGTCGAGCTCGGCGGGTTGGTCGTCGCCGTTGCGTACGCGTTGTACCACGCCGTCGCGGTCGTGCGCGCGGAGGAGGGAACGAGCGTCGCCGCCGTGACCCGGCAGTTCGTCCCCGCGCTGCTCGCGCTGGCCGTCGTCGCCGCCGCCGAACACGTCGCCGCGTTCGCGCCCGACCTCGTGGCCGTTGGCGACGGCGTCGCGCTGGTTGCCGTCGTGCTCGCGGGCGCGTTCCTGTTTACCACCGCAGTCGCCATCCGCCAGCAGGGCGGCGAACTCGAGCGCATCTACGACCCGACCACGTGGCGGGGCGAGGAGGCCGACCTGAGCGAGCCGAAGTGAGATGACTGCCGCCCTCGCCGCCTCCTACGTCCTCCACGTCCTCGCAGGACTGGCGTGGGTAGGCAGTCTCGCTGGCGGCCTCGTCGTGACCGCACGCGGCGGCGACCTCACGCCAGCCGGCCTCGAGCGCGGGCTCGACGGCTTGCTCCAGCTCACCCGCGTCACCGGGCTCGTCCTCCCCGTCACCGGGCTCTACCAGATTTGGCTGCTCTATCCGACCGCGCGGCTACTCTCGACGCCGCGCGGCTGGCTCGTTGTCGCCATGTTCGCGCTGTGGGGCGTCGTCAACGGGCTGGTGGAGCTCGGCGCCTACCGGGTGCGCCGGGCCGACGGCACCGAGATGGGGCTCGCCCGGCACACGATAGCGCGGCTGACGCTCGGCGACGATGCCGACACCACCCACCTCGCCGCCACGGCCCGGCCGTACCTGTGGGCGGCTGCGGCGGGCGGGCTGCTGCTGCTTGTCGACGCCGGCCTGCTGGCGAGCGGGGCCGTTTGAGGAGCCGACGCGGACCGCGCCCCCGTAGCGTGGAACACGTATTATATCGGGCGGACCCGTACGTTGTCTCTGTGATACCAGTCATGCTGTTCGATTACACACGACACGGCCGTCGCGTCGACCGGGTGTTCACACCAGCGACCGCCGGCACGAACGCGGGTGAACGGTCGTGACGATCGACGAACTCGAGGTGTACGGGCTGGCGGAGATGGACCGTGGGGCCGTCGAGGCGTGTCTCGCCGACAACGAGGTCGGCGTGCTCGGGCTGGCCGACGACGGCGTCCCGTATCTGCTGCCGCTATCGTATGCCTTCGACGGTGACGACCGGCTCTACTTCACCTACGTCCTCGGCGAATCGAGCCGGAAGGCGACGCTGACTGAACGGGCCGGCCGGGGACGGTTTCTAGTTTACGACGCCGAGACACCGTTCCGGTGGCGAAGCGTCTCGCTGACTGGCACGCTCTCGGAAGTGCCTGAGGAGCGGTGGGACGAACTCGGCGACGTCCTCGCAGAGGCGTGGCGACCAAACACGCTGGAGACGGCGACCACGTCGGGTGGGGTTGCAGTGTACGCGCTCGAAATCGAGGCATGGAGCGGCGTCGAACAGGACGGGCTCGCGCCGGGGTTCCGCGAGAATATCGAGCCTTGAGCGCCGCACCAC
>CAYZJQ010000084.1:8540-10685 GCA_964478805.1 uncultured Halobacteriales archaeon
AGGGGAGATCAGTCGTCGGCCGGCGCCCCAGTGCCGGTGGCGTCGACTGGCTCGACAGCGACGCCGCTGTGTTTGTACTCGGGAATCTCGGCGTCGGGGTCCAAGGCATCGCCAGTGAGCGTGTTCGCCAGCGGCTCGGCGTAGTGAAAGGTACAGAAGACGACGCCTTCCCGGACAGCAGGGGTTACTTTGGCAGTCGCGGTAACTTGGCCGCGCTCGTTCGAGACGCTGACGCGGTCGCCGTCCGCGATCCCGCGGGCGGCCGCGTCATCGGGGTGAATCTGGAGGACGTCCTCGCCGCGCATCGCTGTCAGCCGGTCGGAACGGCGGGTGAGCGCACCGCTGTTGAAATGCTGGAGCACGCGGCCGGTCGTAAGCACCAGCTCTCTATCAGCGAGGTCGTCTGCGGGCGGGACAGCATCGACCGGTACCAGCGGCGCGGTCCGGTCGCCCGAGGCGTAGGTCTCCTCGTGAAGAATGCCAACACCCCCGTCGGCCCCTGCCGGGTAGGGCCACCGCTGGAACCCCTCGCTGACGGTGGCGTAGTCCATCCCGGCGTAGATCGGCGAGACACGGGTCAACTCCGCGAACACCTCACGGGGGCTGTCATACTCGAAGGCCTCGGGGTGGTCGGTGAGCCGGCGACCGAGCGCCGCGACGATCTCGAGGTCGCGGCGGGCGTTGCCGGGGAGGTCTGCATTTGCCCGCATCCGCATCACCCGACGGTCAGTATTCGTCACCGTGCCGTCCTTCTCGGCCCAACTGCTCGCGGGTAAGACCACGTCGGCGTGAGCGACCGTCTCCGTTTCGAAGAGGTCGATCACGACACAGCAGTCCAGCGCGTCGAACGCCTCGCCGACCTGCGTCGCGTTCGGCTCCGTCACGGCTGGGTTCTCGCCGAAGACGACCGCCCCGTGTACTTCCTCGCCGAACTGGTGGGTCGCGACCACCTCGGTCAGTCCTGGCTCGGCCGGCGGCTCAACACCCCACTCATCGGCGACCCGCTCGCGGGCCGCCGGGTCGGCCACCGATTCGTAGCCCGGAAGCACGCCGGGAAGCGCTCCTACGTCGCCGGCCCCCTGAACGTTGTTCTGGCCCCGCAGCGGATTGATTCCGGCACCCGGTTTCCCGATGTTGCCCGTCAACAGCGCGAGATTGAGCAGAGCGTGGACGTTGTCGGTGCCGCAGGCGTGCTGGCTCATTCCCATGCCCGTGATGGCCGCCGCGGCGTCGGCCTCGGCGTAAGTCCGGGCAGCCTCGCGGATAGTGTCGGCGTCGACCCCGGTCGTCGCCGCCGCCGCGTCGATATCGACCGAGGCAAGGTGACCGCGGAGCCGGTCAGCGCCGGTCGTCCGCTCGGCGAGAAACGCCTCGTCAACCAGGCCTTCTTCGACAATCACCGCCGCGAGCGCATTGAGTAACTCGATGTCTGTTCCCGGGCGGACCGGAAGGTGGAGGTCGGCGGCCTCGGTGGTGTCGTTCGCGCGGGGGTCGACGTGGATCAGCGTCGCGCCGTCACGGATGGCAGGCAGGAGGTACGACCGGAAGATGACGGGGTGTTGTTCGGCCGGGTTCGCACCGGTGACGAACAGACAGTCCGTCTCTGCGAGGTCCTCAAGAGTGTTCGTCGCCGCGCCGGCGCCGAGGCGGTCTGACATCGCCGCGACCGTCGAGGCGTGACACAGCCGCGCGCAGTTGTCGACGTTGTTCGTCCCGAGCACGCGAGCGAGTTTCTGGAAGAGGTAGTTCTCCTCGTTCGTGCAGTTCGAGGAGGCGAAGAACTGCACGGCATCGGGGCCGTGTGCGTCGACCACGTTACCGAGGTCGCGCTCAATGCGGGCGAACGCTTCGTCCCACGTCGCGGGGACCAACTCGCCGCTCTCGCGGACAAGGGGTGTCGTCAACCGGTCTTCGTGGTCGACGACGTCCCACGCCGCCGCGCCCTTCGGGCAGATCTCTCCTTCCGTGTTCACAGGACCCGCGGCGCCGGCTGCGGTCGGCCGGCCCGCGTACTCGATGGTGCAGCCAACGCCACAGAACGGGCAGATCGTCGGTTCGGCCTCGTAGCTCCGGTCGGTGTCTTCGGTCATGATTCGTCGGATGGCACGCGGCGACTCGCCGTGGTCGCACGCGCGACACGTCCTG
>CAYZJQ010000085.1:0-10647 GCA_964478805.1 uncultured Halobacteriales archaeon
GCTCGGCAGAATCGAATCGAGTGCGTCCTCCGAGCGCAAGCGGTGATACAGGCACATGTACTCGTCCTGAATAGGCTGTCTATCCAGACAACCGCGAGGACGAGGACCTCGGGTGCCTGAAGTGCGGATATGAGAACCACGCGGACTACAACGCGGCGAAAATATCGGCTTGCGGTATCTCCGTCGCACCCAAACTGTGGGTGGGTGACGGAGGCGCACCCTTGGGCGTGCGCTTGAACAGCGGGACGTTGAACGTGAGCGGAGGCTTTTCTCCTGCCGAGGAATCGGCCAGAACGGGAGTCCACGCTGACGCGGAATCCCACCGCTTTAGCGGTGGGTAGCTCAATAGCGATATTTAGCCTGACCCCACCGAGCTTCCCGACAATCCGATTGGGGGTGTTGTGCGACTGTCCGATAGCGTTGACGTGCACGTTCCGCTTGCCGGTCATGATCTCGCGGCCGGCCGTCACGCCGTGTATGTCCTGCGCCCGGTTCGCTAGGTCGTCACGCTCGGAGACGGGCGCTGTACAGATGATCGTGGTGTACAGCGGATGACCAGCGAACGCTGTCGATGGCTCTGCGTCGTTCATCGGTTCTCCGCGAGGCACTCCGTATCGCGCCCCACACCCTTCAAGAGCAAATAAACAGGTGTGAGCCGACCATCTCGGCCACCCTAGTCAGGGCGACTCGGCGGTCCCCCTGCTGCGGCCAGCGCAGCAAGCAAATTATGACCAAATATCTCAAATAATACTGGGCAGCAAAACTATTTGAGATGAGAGCTCATAGGCGAGTTCACGATGTCAAATAGCGGGGAGGGCTCGTGGACCGACGCGTACAGCGGACGAGAGCGGGTTCGGATGGTGGTCGAGCTTCTCGATGAGCCGACGACGATCACCGATATTGCCGAGCGGGCAGACGTCGCATGGGGCACCGCAGAGAGCGAGCTCGAGCGCCTCGTCGAGCAGAACGACGCCCAAGTATACACTCGCGATGGGAAGACGGTCTATGGACCGAATCCAGTCCAACTCTTGCTCGACGAACTCCTCGACCTCATTCACGATCACAGCCGCGAGGAACTAGAGACGAGGCTGGTCGAGTGCCAATCGGACCTCGAATCACTTCAAGACGAGTACGACGTGGAGACGCTCGAGGCTCTTCGTGAGCGCCTGACCGACGACGACCTGTCGGCTGCTGAGATGCGGGAGATACGGAACGGTGCCTCGACGTGGAGTGCCCTCGAAAGCGAGATTCGGCTCACGAAGCACGCCCTCCAGCTCTACGATGACGTCACAGAACTTGCCGACGGAGACGACCGACTGGCACTCGCATAGCGATCTTCGGCATGGTCTTTCTCGCTAACCGGGCCAACCTGCAAAACAAGCGCCTCCACCGGCGGATACGAACCTGTCTCCAGAACGAAGCTGGCTGTCGCTCTGTCCAACTGCGAGTCGCTTCGCACAGAGAGCCAGGTCCGTACAGCGTCATCGCGGAGGCGGACCCCCAGCAGTGGTTAAAGACCACGGACTACCCTGTGGAGACAGGGCGTCTCGAAGTCGGGTTCGATGTGGAGACCGGCACGGGGTACGACCACTACTGGATCAACTGGATCGAGCCCGAGCGACAGCTCTTGTTGGGCTGGCATCAGGACACCGACCACCCCGACCTGGGGCCGGTCCATCTTCAGTTAGCGCATGGAGACGCGGTCATCGATCGGGAGATGGTCGAGTTCCTCGACGACCACCCACTATCCGTCTTCGAAGTTCGCCTTGGTCAGCTCCCGTCTGCAGTCACCGATATCGAATGGAAAGATGACCACGCGCTGAGCCTACGTTCGCACCCATAGGGCGAGTTTCTGGATTCCGAAATCAGATGTGGCTCTGTTGAGACCCGTCGGCGGTGTCTGTGTGATGAGCGTCATGGGACGTCCCCCTTTGCTCCGCCATGCTGTAGCCGTAGACGTAGCCGGCGGTGCCTGCACCGAGCCCGCCTGCCAGAGCGCCCGGGGGGCCAAACATCGCACCAATGACCGAGCCGGTGAATCCCGCCACGAGCGACGTTCGAACTGCAACCGCTTCAGGGGACCCGTCCATCATGGAGCAGTCTGCCATACTATGATCACCAATGATATGATTGACATTCAATCCGGTGCCACACAATTGTGGACATTGATGTGGCCGGCGGAGAAGCTCACTTCTGTCGTTGATGCTGATTGTCAGTGTACGTTCCAGTCTCCGAGAAAGTCGAGTATCTCGCTATCTTCCTTCGAGGAGAGGATCCCGCCGGTTACGCCGGGGGTGAATCCGACACCTCCTATCCAGACCGCTGCCGATGGCAGACTGGATATCCCACACTACGTCGAATCATTACCGACGATTGTCTACATGGGCTATGTATGACCATTGAGCTCACTCGTACCTACGTTGGTTCTATCCAGACCCACCAGCAGGTCTGCGATGGCCTCGACTCGCTCGGAGACGCCGCCTCGAAAATCTGGAACGTCGCCCGATGGACCGCCGACCGAGTATGGGACGCGACCGGCGAACTCCCCAACGAAGGCGTGCTGAAATCGTATATGACGAACCAAGCGTGCTGGAACGACTTGAGCGCACAATCCAGTCAGAAGGTCATCGAAAAACGTTCTGACGCGTTCCAGTCATGATTTGACCTGCGACACAAGTCTGACGAGGCGAATCCGCCCGACTACCGCAAACACGGCGACACCCGACCACAGAGTACAGTCACGTTCAAACCAGACGGCTTCACACACGACCCCGAGAACACCCGCGTTCGACTCAGCAAGGGGAAGAACCTCAAAGAATACTGGTCGGACTTCCTGCTGTGCGAGCATCACATTCGTCCCGACGTAGATTTCTCAGAGGTCAAGTCCGTACAGAACGTTCGTGCTGTCTGAACGGGGACGAGTGGGAACTGCACTTCGGCTGCAAAATCAACCTCGATATCACGAACATCGCCACGGTCGCGTTTCCCGATGAATACGTTCTCTCTCCCGGCAACTCGCTCAAACAGGACAAGCACTACTTCATGCGTACGAAGTACGACACCGAGGGGGAGAACAGGGCGTCAGGGACGTCGATGTGGGCACGTCGAAAACTCGCAGCCCGCGAGACGCACTTCTCCCACACGCTGACAGACACCATCATCACCGAGTGTGTCGAACGCGGTGTTGGCACGCTCGCGGTGAGTTGGCCCGAAAACGTGCGCGAATCTGATTGGGGTACGACTGGCAACAAGAAGTTGCATACGTGGGCGTTCGACCGCATCCCCCAGTACCTCGAATGCAAAGGCGAGATGCGTGGTGCCGAGGTGCTGAAAAAGAACGAGTGGAACATCTTGAAGACGTGTTCACGGTGTGGTGACGACACAAAGTCGAACTGCAAGCACCGTGGCCTGTACGTGTGCCAGTCGTGTGAGGTGGTCGGGAACGCAGATTGCAACGGGGCGGAGAACATGTGTCAGATGATACCTCCGAGCCCTCACGGTGAGGAGAGGAGTACCGGCTGTGTGGCACAGTCTTCGACATACTTGTTCGACTCAGACAATGGGGCGTTCGCCCAGCGAGAACAGGTTGTGTCGGGGACCGTCAAATATTCCCCTGCGGGACGGAAAGTCCCGCTGTGAACGGCGGGGAGGATGTCACATCTGTGGCGTCCCACCGATGGTGGTCGATACGAACGAGAAACTGCGTGATCTCGGAACACCCACCGAACGCATCCACCGCGAAGGGTAGGAAGACGAGGTCGTCGACAACAGCTAACCCATGGACGAACACCGACGGAAACTACTGAAACTGACAGGCGCCGCGCTCCTCCCGGCCGTTGCGGGCTGTGCCGAACAGTCCAGCAGCCCGGAGGACGGACCGACACCTGAAGAGACGAGTTCGACGCCAGCGGGGACGACAACGACCGCACCGCCAGAGACCGGGACGCCGTCCGACACGACCACGACTACATCGACTGACTCCGATACGTCCGGGGCGGAAACGGATACTCCGACCGACACCCAGACTGCAACCCCTACCGAGACGACAGCGTCGGCAGGCTCAGTTTCGGTCGTCATCAACAACGTCGGGTTCCAAGCGTGGGAAGTTGTTGAGGCTGAAAGCGAGTCTGTGGCACCAACGGATGAAAACAACCCAACACTTAGTCTCACAGTTGGGCAACGATATACGGTCGAGAATCGCGGTTGGAGTGCGCACCCCTTCGCGATTCGAGCCGCGGACGATACCCCGTTACTCTCGCAATCAGCTGACGGCCGAGTCGAGGGCGATGACGCCGTCAGTTGGACAGACAACAGCGAAACGTTCGAGTTCACCTACACAGAAGACCTGGCAGCGGCGGCAGACTACTACATCTGTACCATCCACTCTGGGATGCGCGGGAGCATCGAACCCGTCTGAGCAGCGAGCGGTCGCCGGACCGTGGGGCAATTGTGTCAGGTCATACTGGCTCCCTGGTTCTTGACCCCGCTATCGAGGTCGCCGCTACGGTCTGGTTTGGTCGACTCGGTCTGCCGACCAGCGCTGCCGATGTACTGTGCAAGACTCGCGCTGTATATCTCGCACGGACGATGGAAACCTACCACCGGATGCGGGTTTCAACAGGGCCAAATCCGCCGAGCGGGCCGCCACCCGGGAACACGCGCGCGACGGACCGTGGACGGCGTGGTATTTGCCGTGTCGACAGCCGTGACTACTCTAGCTCGTGGACGCCGGGGTCATAGACATGCCTGCGATTCCCGCAATCGCTGGTTCCTCGCTGATCTGTCCCTGTCGACAAGCGAACGCCTCGACCTGCTGGTCCGCTTTGTCCACAATCCCGCACATTAGGTGTTCGACGCGCGAGTCCGCCGAGTACTCAGCCAGCCGGGTGAGTTCGGTCGGGAGCTCCGCCCACTCAAGGCCAGCCTCATACCCGACTCCTCGGACGACCGTCCGCACGGCCTCGTCCATCGGGACGCGGTGCGCGACCAACTCGTCGAGACGCTGTCCGAGTGCCTGTCGGGTGACGCCTGTTTTGACAGCCGGGCCGTCGTCTGCGGCTGTCTCGATCGCGTCATGGTAACTGGTGGGTTCTGCTTGATCCTGTAGCTCGGTCGTGGGTGGCTGCGACAGCTCGAAGCGCTCCTGAGGATGCTCGGAACCCCGTTTGAGACCCTGACACTGCGCGGGTGCCCGCAGACCACGAGTTCTGCAGTCCGGCAGTCGAGCGCGACGTGAGCGCCGAGGGGACCGCGTCGTGTCACGAGAGAGGCCACACGTCTGCGGGCGGCGACGACACGGCAAGTCACCGCGGCGCAGACCTCCCGGCGGGGCTGACGCTAGCGGAGCGGGTCGAGTACGCGGCGGCGGCGTTCGAGTCGATGGGCTGGGAGGAGTTCGCACGCCTCGCGGTCTTCGTCGGTCACGCCAGTCAGACGTCGAACGACCCGTTTACGTCGAGTCTGGACTGCGGCGCCTGCGCCGGCAACCCCGGCGGCCCGAGCGCGCGGGTCCTCGCGACCGTCTGCAACGACGCGGCCGTCAGGGAGAGACTCGGCGAGCGCGGCATTGACGTGCCGCCGGACACCGTCTTCGTCGCCGGTGAGCACAACACGACGACGGACGAGGTGACGCTGTACGCCGACGACGTCCCGGGGAGCCACGAGGACGACCTCAAACGGCTCCGTGCGGCCCTGGAGGCGGTCCGTGCCGGCGCGGCCGTAGAGCGGGCCGAATCGATGGACTCGCCCTCGGAGCGCGGCGGCCGCGACGGCGTCCGGGAAACGGAGCGGCGGCCGACTGGGCGGAGACCCGCCCCGAGTGGGGTCTGGCGGGCAACGCGGCGTTCGTCGTCGGCCCGCGGGCCCTCACCGCCGACCTGAATCTGGACGGCCGCTCGTTCCTGCACTCGTACAACTGGACCACCGACCCCGACGGGGAGGCGCTGGAAGCCGTCGTGGCGGGTTCGTTGGTCGTCACGCAGTCGATAAACACGCACTACTACTTCGCGACCGTCGACAACGCCGCCTACGGCAGCGGGTCGAAGATCACGCACAATCCGGTCGGAAACGCCGGCGTCTATTAGGGGAACGGCGGCGACCTGATGACCGGTCTGCCACACCAGTCGCTCGTCGTGGGCGACGGGGACCCGTACTACCAGCCGCTCCGGCTCTCGACGGTGATCCACGCGCCCCTCGACCGCGTGACTGCGGTGCTTGACCGGCGGGACGAGGTCGCCACCCTCCTTGACAACGGCTGGCTCTCGCTCACCGTCGTCAACCTCGAACGGGACCACGCTGCGTTCTACTACGACAGCGAACTGACTTGGTCGCCGGCGCAGTCCGACGATTGACGGCGGAGGAGGGACGGCAGGTCAGAGGAACACCCACAGCGCGGCCACGAACAGGAGCGAGCCGAAGACGAACGAGACGTCGCGGGGCCGAACCATCATCTCGTCTGTCCGGAGTTCCCGGCTCGTCGGGTCGTTCAGCGACTGCGAGAACCCCTTTGTCTCCATCGCTTCGACGGTGACGCGGGCCCGCTTCGCGACGTTGAAGATGAGGGGGTAGAACGCCTTTATCGAGAGTTTCAGGAGGTAGTAGAAGTACCGCCAGTTCAGCACCCCCCGGTCCTCGGGCACCTTGCTCCGGAGCCGGAAGGAGTTGATGAGCGCGTGGTACTCCTCGACGAGGAGGGGCATCATCCGGTAGCCGTAGGCGATGGCGAACGTGAGCTGTCGGGGCACGCCGAGGCGGAGCATCCCCTTGCTGATCTTCTGCGGGCTCATCGCAGAGAAGACGGCGAGGCTGATCACCGAGATGATGGTGAGTTTGAGGAAGAACGGCACGACTGCGCCGACGGCGTCGAAGCCGACTTCCTGGCTCGTCAGCGCGGTGTCGACGCCCCGTCCGGCGGCGACGGCGACGATGGTCCAGGCCTCCGCGAACACCGATGGGTTGAGCGTCGAGGCGCTGTCGACCAGGCGCGAGGCGTTGTCGCCGAGGTAGGCCGCCCCGCGGAGAATCCCGCCCATTATCGGGACCACGACGACGAAGAAGCCGACGTTGGTGACCTGGCCGAACAGGAGGAGCGCGAGGAGGTACTTGCTGACCTGCGAGAGCGCCGCGAGGACGAACGCCGCCGCCAACATGACTGTCAGCGGGAGCGTGTCGTAGAACAGCCAGGGGACGATCATGAACAAGACGGTCCACAGCAACACCACGCGCGGGTCGAACGTGTTCAACAGCGCGTCGTCGTTGTCATAGGCCGTCCGCATCAGGTCGACTTTGATGTCCGCGACGGAGATGTCGGTGAAGGAGTCGAGGTAGCTCATCGCTCCCCTCTCGACGTCCGCGACTCGGTCACCGCGCCGTTTCGCGCCGACTCGCCCTCGTTGGTCGCACCCGGGGGGCGCCGGTCCGCACCGGCGGCCGTGACGGCCTCGACCATCGCGTCAGTGGTGAGCACCGGCGAATCGAAGTCGAGTCGCTCGCTGAGCGCGACCACCTGCGGCTGTCTGAGGTCCGCTGCCGCCAGCAGGTCGGTGTCAGCGAACACCCCAGCCGGCGGCGCGTCGGCGATGACGTCGCCGTCGTCCATGACGATCACCCGATCGGCCCAGCTCGCGACCAGCTGGAGGTCGTGGGAGGCGATGACGACCGTCTCGACGCGGCTCTCGGCCTTTCGGAGCATCCCCGTGACCTCGCGGCGACTCTGCAGGTCGAGACTCCCCGTCGGTTCGTCGAGGAGGACGACGGTCGGGTCGGTCGCCAGGCCGATGCCCAGCGACGCCCGACGCTGCTGTCCCAGGCTCATCAACCGACCGTCGCGGTCGGCCAGTTCCTCGAGGTCGAGGTGCGCGAGTATCTCGTCGACGCGCTCATCGACGTCCGCAGCGCCGCGGTTCTCGAGGTAGTAAGCGACGTCCTTGCGGACGGTGTCCTCGACGAACATCTCCTCGGGGTTCTGGTGGACGTAGACGGTGTCGTCTGCCAGCTCTTCCGGGAGCGCGTCGTTCGTCTCGCGGCCGAGCACGGTCACGGTACCCCTGTCCGGGGACTCGAGGCCGGTGAGCAGGCGGAGCAGCGTCGACTTGCCGGAGCCATTCGCACCCACGAGCGCGACCCGGTCGCCGGCGTAGAGGTCGAGGTCCATGCCGTCGAAGACGCGGTTGTACCCCTCTCGGAGCGTCGGATAGCCGTGTTCGACGTCCCGGAGGGTGACGATCGGGTCGAAGTCCCGGTCGATTCTCCTGGCCCTCTCGCCGTCGGTGCGACCGGGAACGTCCGTCGCGGCCGGCCCGCCGTCAGCCGTCGACCGCGCGGCGTTCGGCAGCGCGGACGCGGCCGGCAGCGCCGCCACCGTCTCGTCGACGGTGACCGGATACCGGCCGTCCGGGAGCGTCGACAGTTCGGACGGGAGACCGTCGGCGATCTGGGTGACCTGTGGCGGGTGGATGTCGTGGGCGTGCAGGTCGTCGAGCCGGTTGAGGCCGACGTGGACCGGTTCCTTCCAGGCGATGCCGCCGTCCGAGACGAGCACCATCTCGTCGCAGTAGTCCGCGATGAACTCGGAGTGATGCTCGATCACGATAATGGTCTTGTCCCGCTCTTCGTGTAGCCAGCGGAGGCGTTCATACGCCTGCCGGGCGTTGTGCGGGTCGAGCTGGGCCGCCGGCTCGTCGACGAACACGAACTCGGGGTCCATCGCGAGGACGCCCGCGAGCGCGACAAGGTGCTGTTGTCCGCCGCTCAGTTCCCAGATGAACCGGTCTTCGAGGTGGGCGAGCCCGACGGTCTCGAGGGCTCGCGTGGCCCGTTCCCCGTAGTCCTCGAAGCCGTAGTTCAGCGGAGCGAACTCGACATCATCTCGGACCGTCTCCTGAACGAGCTGGTTCTCGAAGTCCTGGAAGACGTAGCCGACCTGACGCGAGAGCTCTCCGACGTCGGACTCGCGGGTGTCGATGCCGGCGACGCGGACGGACCCGTCGAACGCTCCGTCGAGGAAGTGGGGTATCAGCCCGTTGAACGTCTTACAGAGGGTCGTCTTGCCGCTTCCGTTCCCGCCGACGACGGCGGTGAACTCGCCCGGTTCGATCGTCAGGTTTGCTTCCCGCAGCACGGGATCGTCACTGCCGGGGTACCGGAACGTCAGGTCGTCGACGACGATGTCGCTGTCACTCATGAGGTGGGGGAGTCAGGGCTCGACCTTGCGTTGCCGGTACAAGACGAGGCCGAAGGCGACGGCCGCCGCGAGCAGGATCGGCACGAACAGGAACTCCTGCCCGTAGGTGTCGACGAACTCCGGTTCGAAGACGATGAGCCCCCCACTAGTCTCGCTCAGCGCCTCGACGACGAAGGCGACCGGCAGCAGGAGCACCCACGCCACCAGCCGTTTCAGCGACGAGCGCGTGAACGTCGGTCCGTCGCGACTCTCGACTGGGTTCATGCCGAGGAGCGGTTCGATCTTCCCCCGCAGGCGCGGGTAGAGGTACAGCGTCGGGATGGCACCGAAGACGATGCCGGCGACAATGATCTGGACGAGGGCGCCCATCCCCTCGGTCGCCCAGACGGTCTCCGGGAGCCAGGCAATCGCTTCGAGTTCCTCGACGCCGACGTAGAACTTCCCGACGTCAATGAACCAGGCCGCGACCTCCTCCATCGCCTTCGCGAGGAATCCGAAGGGGGCAATCTGTTTGACGTCTGTCGGGTCAGTGATGAGGGACATCACGAAGAACCACGACATCGTGATGACGATGAGGCCCTCCACCGCACCGAGCGCACTGAAGTCCCCGATGAGTATCTCGCCGAAGACGATGCCGCCCACTGGGATGGCAAGGCAGGCCCAGAAGGAGCGGAATAGCAGTACCACGGACATCGCCACGAACCAGAATGGTCCGATCTCCACCCCGAGTCCCGCCATCGAGAACTCTGGGAGAAGCTCCGTGATCATGCTCTGGAGCCCGTGCAGGGACATCACGAGGATGAACACCATCATGTCCCTGTGGTCGAAACTGAACGCGCTACTTGAATCGGCTGAAGTGTACTATACCATGCGAGCGGTGATCGCGCATGTGCGGAATTAATCTCTGGTATTTTATATATAGCACGGCACTGTTCTGTCCTGATAGCTCAGAATAGAACCCAGCGAACCCGTGTGTTCAGAGCGGTACGAACAGCTGGTGTCAGATTGCAGTTCTATTGAGAACTATATTTCCGGGTACGTCGCCGTCGTACCGTACGGCAGTGTGGGGATGTCGCGGGCGTACCGGAACCGCCGTGGGCGGACGTCGCTAGCCGACGCGACCGGCGACGAGGGAGGTCACGCCCGCGCGGCCCACCGCCGACGTCGCTGGCTCGCAGGTGTTAGGAGAGAATCGATTCGAGGCCGACCAGTTCGGCACCCGTCTCGTCGGCGACGGCCTCGAGTGCGGGGACGCGCCGGGTCAGTTCGTCGGGGCGGTGGCTGTCGGTCCCGAGGACGAACCCGACGCCCCGGTCGCAGAACGGCGAGAGCATCTCGGTGTTGGGGTGGACCCGTCCCAGGGACCGGTGGACTCGCCCCGCGTTGATCTCGGGGACGGTACGGGAGTCCGCCAGCGCCGCGGCGACGCGCTCGTAGTCTTCGGGGCGCGAGAAGCCGCGCAGTAC
>CAYZJQ010000086.1:0-10620 GCA_964478805.1 uncultured Halobacteriales archaeon
CTCGTCGAACAGCATGTTGTAGGTGAACCGGTCGATGTCGCGGTTCATCCCGATGCCGAGTTCGCCGAGTCGGCGCGCCCCCGCGTCGGTGGTGAGGATGTCGTCAAGGACGGACTCGTTCTTATCGGCCGACCACTCGACGGCCTCGCCGTCCTCGAACACCAATCGGGCACGGTTGATCTCGCGGCCGCGCTGGTAGACCGGCTTGTCGAAGACGACCTCCCCCTCCACGGAGCCGGGGACGGGCGCGGTGAACACCTCGCCGCCCGGGAGGTTCGCCTCGCCGTAGTCGTTCAGCGTCGGATTACCGGCTACGGACATCGTGATGTCGGTCGTCTCGCCCGACCGAATCCGGACCTCGTCGGCGCCATCCATGATCTCGACCATCTGCGCTTGGTGGTCGCGAACGGCGTCCCAGTCCTTCAGGACGGCGTCGTACACGAAGTTTTCGTACGCCTCCGTGGCCATCTCAGCGAGCTGTGCGTTCGCCGCGGCCGGGTACTGTGTGAGACACCAGGTCTTGCCGAGCCGCTCCTCGAGGAGTGGCTGGCGCGCCTGCGAGTACGCGGTCTGGACGTCGCCGTCGATGTCGGCCGCCTCGGTCACGTTGGCGTCGCTGCGCACAGCGATGTAACAGTCCATCGCCTCGAACAGCGCCATCTCGTGGTCCGGGCACTCGAAGTCGCCGTCGTGGTTTCGGAGGTATGCGCGGCGGAAGCGCGTCCCCATCCGCTCTTGGACGACGAGCGGATTCGCGCCGGCGTCGGCCAGCGACTCGTGGAGCGCGACGACGAGGTCCTCCGCGACCGGGTGGGCGTCGATGACGACGTCGTCGCCGGGCTCGATCCCGACGGAGTGGTGCACGACGACCTCGGCGTGCTCGCGGATGCGTGGGTCCATACCCGTCGGCTCGGGTGGGGTGGAGAAGCCGGTTTCGGTGGCCGACCGTCGCGTATTTGCCCGCGCAGGCGCAGAAGCTGGTATGCTCGACTTCCGCTCGGACACCGTCACCCGACCCTCCGAGGCGATGCGCGAGGCCGCCCGCGACGCCGACGTCGGCGACGACGTCTACGGCGAGGACCCGACCGTCAACGAACTCGAGGCGCGCGCGGCCGAGCTCGTCGGCACCGAGGACGCGCTGTACGTCCCCACCGGAACGATGGGCAACCAGATCGCCGTCCGAACCCACACCGAGCGCGGCGACGAACTGCTCTGCGAGGTCGAGAGCCACGTCTATAAGTGGGAGCTGGGCGGCATCGCTCAGCACTCCGGCGTCCAGGCGCGAACAATCGAGGGCGACGGACGCGGCGTCATCGCCCCCGAACAGGTCCACGAGGGATACGTCGCCACGAGCGGCCACCGGCCGGGGACGAGCCTGCTGTGTCTCGAGAACACCCACAACAGCAGGGGCGGGACCGCCATCGCCCCGAGCGACATTGAGGCGGCGGCCGCGGCCGCCCGCGAGCACGACCTCGCGGTCCACCTCGACGGTGCGCGGCTGTTCAACGCCGCCGCCGCGCTCGGCGTCGAGGCGAGCGAGTTGGTCGATCCGGTCGACTCCGTCCTCTTTTGTCTCTCGAAGGGACTGGGTGCGCCCGTCGGCTCCGTGCTGGCCGGGCCGACGGCGTTCATCGAGCGCGCACACCGCCACCGGAAACTGTTCGGCGGCGGGATGCGCCAGGCGGGGCTGATCGCCGCCCCCGGTCTACTCGCCTTGGAGAACCGCGACCGACTCGAGACGGACCACGCGAACGCCCGCCGGCTCGCCGAGGGACTGGCCGGAATCGATGGGCTCCTCGTTCACGAGCCGGAGACGAACATCGTGCTCGTGGACACGGACGAGCCTGCGAGCGCGTTCCTCGACGCGCTCGAGGCGGAGGGTGTCCGTGCCGCGGAGTTCGGCGAGCACCAGGTCCGCTTCTGTACCCACTGGGACGTGGACGAGGCGGACGTAGCGGCGGCCGTGGCGGCCGCAGACCGCGTCGACTAGTCGCGGCGCGACCCCTCGCGGAGCCCGTCGGTGAAGGCCAGCAGCGTGCGCCGAATGAACAGGTAAACCGCCAGCACGACGAGGAGCAAAATCACGATGATGGCGACAAGCGCCGGGTCCACTCCGCCCACGTTGACCATGCTGTCGGGTGGCTCGTCGCGGGTATAGGCGTTTTCCCTTTGGGGTCAGTTCGCACGGAAAACTGATACCAGCGGGCGCGTACAGGCGACCGTGAGTCTGCTGCCCTCCACGCCGGACGTCTCCGCCGACGGCGAGCCGCGCGTCGTCGGCGTCGACAGCGAAGACGCCGACGAGCTGCTGGCGGCGCTCTCCTCGGCGACCGCCCGCCGCATCGTCGCCGCCCTCCACGACGAACCCGCACCGCCCTCGAAGGTCGCCGAAGAGGTCGACAGCTCCCTCCAGAACGTTCAGTACCACCTCGGTCGGCTGGAAGACGCCGGCGTCGTCGAGGTGGCCGGGACGGCCTACTCGGAGAAGGGCCGCGAGATGGACGTGTACGCGCCGGCTGACCAGCCGCTCGTCATCGTCGCCGCCGAAGAGGAGCAGACGACAGGGCTAAAGGCGGCGCTGTCGCGGCTGCTCGGCGGCGTCGCGGCTCTCCTCGTCGGGAGCGCGGCCGTACAAGAGGTGTTCGGCGACGGCCTCCTGCCGTCGGTCGGGATGATGGGGTCGGCTCCGGCGAGTGGCGGCGGGGGCGGCGACGGGGCAGGCGCCGGCGACCCCACCGCGACCCCAACGGAGGGCGACGGCGGCGGTATCGGCATCGCAGAGAACACTCCGACGCCGACGGCAGAAGGGACGCCCACGGCGGCGACGGGTACGGAGACTGAAGCAGCGACAGCGACGCAGACGACCACGGCAACGGAGACACCGGCCGCGACCGGGACGCCCGATCCCATCGGCACGCCGACGGCGACCGCCGAGCCGACGGGCACGCCGCTCGCGACGGACACGGCCACGCCGACCGAGATGGCGCGGACCGCGGCCGAGACTGCCACCCCGATCGCCAGCGGTGGGGGCGACGCCGTCGGGACGCTTCCCCCCGGCGCGCTGTTCTTCCTCGGCGGCTTCGTCGTCCTCGTAGCCGCCGTCGCGCTCTCCGTTCGGTAAAACGGGCGTTTGAGCCTACGGTAGGTGTTTTTGTGTACCCACGGTAGAGACGGGTGCTGACATCGGCCCTCCACCACGGTCAGCCCGACCCGCCCGGTCGGTCCCCGTCTCTCTCCTACAGCGTCAGTTCGAACCGCTCGAACACTTCGCCGTCCGGCGCCACGAGCCGCCCGTCGAGCACCTTCGCGCCCACCTCGAGCTCGGCGTGTGCCGCGCGGTGAAAGCGCGGCTCGGCGTGGCTCCCCGGATTGAGGGTGGGCACGCTGCCGAGCCGCTCGAAGCCCGGCCGGTGCGAGTGGCCCACGCAGACGAGGTCGGCGTTCGACTGCCGGCCGAACAGCGCGAGCGACGTATCCGTGTGGTCGTGACCGTGTGCCAGGGCGAGGCGGACGCCGTCGTGCTCGACGACGCGCGTCTCGGCCGTCCGCTCGCGCACCGCCGGCGGGTCGTTGTTGCCGGCGACGGCGGCGAACTCCCCGCCCGCATCGGCGACCGTCCGCTCGAACCCGTCGAGCACCGCCGCAGTGACGAAGTCGCCGCAGTGACAGACGAGATCGGCCTCTCGGACCGCCTCGCGGGGTCGCCCCGCGAGCCGGTGGCCGTCGCGGCCGTGCGTGTCGGAGAGGACCAAAATCATGCAGGCGCTACGCGACCGCAGGTCAAGGGTTTTGCCGTCGCGCTCGCGTAGGAGAACAAGCGGCTCCTGCTCGGGGAGTCGCTGCCCGGCGAGCAGGAGCGGGAACTGCGTGCCATCGTAGCCGACCACGAGGGCGTCCGCGAGATCATCGACTTCCGGAGCGTCTTTTTTGTCCCGAGGCAGTGCTCGTCACCGCGGACGTGGCGTTCGATCCCGAGCTCGCCATCGAGGCGATCGACGACCATATCTCCGCGCTCGAAGCCCGACTCGAGGCGACGAACGCCGGCGTCTCGAAGGTGTACATCGAGCCGGAGGCGTAGGGCGAGCAGGCGGACCGTGGTGACGACGCGCCGGCGGTCCGCGCTCCCGCCTCGACCGGCATGCGCTCCGGGGCAGGCCACGCCCCGGCTGGCCGCGTCCCCGTAGTTGAACCCACAGACCACTTTCGCCGCGGCGCCCGACCCTTTTTATTCGAAAGCGCCCGACGGACCGACGTGGCAACGACGGCCGAGTTCCTCCGCTACTTCCCGTACGAGGAACCCTACGACCACCAGCTCGAGGCGATGGGTCGGATCAGCGACGCCATCGCCGACGAGCGGGACACCCTGTTCGAGGGGGCCTGCGGGACGGGCAAGACGCTCGCCGCGCTGGTCCCGGCACTGGAGTACGCCGAACGGGAGAACAAGACGGTCGTCATCACGACGAACGTCCACCAGCAGACCCGCCAGTTCATCGAGGAGGCGCGCGCCATCACGCGCCAACAGCCGATCCGGACGGTCGTCTTCCGCGGCAAGGGGTCGATGTGTCACATCGACGTGGGCTACGAGGAGTGCCAGGCGCTGCGCGACACGACCCGCCAGCTCGTCGATCAAGAGGCGGAACTCGCGGAACTGGAGGGGCGCCAGGAGGAACTGCTCGACGCCGCTCAGGACGGCAACGAGAAGGCCGCGGAGGCGCGCTCCGCGGTAATGGACGAGCTCGAGAGCGTCGAGGAGGGCGTCGAGGCCCTTCGAGAAGAAGCGAACGTCTGCGAGCGGTTCTACGCCAACCTCACCGAAGATACCGACGACTTCTACGCCTGGCTCAACGAGGACGTGCGCACCCCCGAAGACGTGTACGCGTACGCCGAGCGGGCGGGCTACTGCGGCTACGAGCTGCTGAAGGAGGGGATGGAGGGCGTCGACCTCGTCGTCTGTAACTACCACCACCTCCTCGATCCGATGGTCCGCGAGCAGTTTCTCCGGTGGCTCGGCCGCGATCCCGAGGACGTCGTCGCCGTCTTCGACGAGGCGCACAACATCGAGGAGGCGGCCCGCGACCACGCGACCCGCCAGCTGACGGAGCGGACGCTCGACGGCGCGGTCGAAGAGCTCGACGACGTGGACGACTACCGAGCGGAGGCCGCACGGCGCGTTATCGACGCGTACCGGACGGCGATGGCCCGCACCTACGACGCGGCACTGTCCGTCGGCGCGAAGGAGTCGGTCGGCGACGACTGGGCGGACCTCACAATCGAGAACGCCGAGGGGCGCGACGACCTCACGCTCGCCTTTCTCGACGCCTACGAGGGTCCCGGCTTCCGCCAGGACCTCGAGGCGGCGCTGAACCTCGGGGCCGCGCTCGACCGGAAGTACCAGGACCAGTACAAGGAGGGCGAGACGACGACGCGCAAGGAGTGTCGCGTCCTCCAGGCGGCGGGCTTTCTCGACGAGTGGGTGGACGGCTCCGTCGCCGACGGCACCTACCCCGTGCTCTCCGTGCGCCGGGACGACGCCGGCGTCTACGGCCGCGCGGAGCTGTACGCCTGCATTCCGCAGTCGGTCACCCAGCCGCTGTTCGACGAACTCCACGCCTCCGTGCTGATGTCCGCGACGCTGCGCCCGTTCGACGTGCTCGGCGACGTGCTGGGCGTGGATGGGGACGACGGCCCGGTGACGATGGCGTACGGCGAGCAGTTCCCCGAAGCGCGCCGGCGCACCTTCGCGGTCGACGTCCCGGCGCTGTTCGCGAGCACGCGTGACGACGCCGGTACCCAGGCGACGGTCACCGAGATGCTCGAGGACGCGGTACGGTTCACCCCGGGGAACACGCTCGTCTTCTTCCCCTCCTACGCAGAGGCCGAGCGTTACTACCACCGGGTGGGCAGCGCCGCGACCCCGTACCTCGACCGCCCGGGCGTTCGTGCCCAAGAACTGAAACAGGAGTTCGTCGCCGACGACGACGGCGTCCTGTTCACGTCGCTGTGGGGCACCCTCGCGGAGGGCGTGAGCTACGACGACGACGACGCCCGCACCGTCGTCGTGGTCGGCGTCCCGTACCCCCACCTCGACGATCGGCTCGAGGCGGTCCAGCGGGCGTACGCGAGCGCCTTCGGCGGCAGCAAGGACGCTGGCTGGGAGTACGCCGTCGAGGTGCCGACGGTTCGGAAGACGCGGCAGGCGCTCGGCCGTGTCGTTCGCTCGCCCGAGGACTTCGGCGTACGCGTCCTCCTCGACGAGCGGTACACCCGGCGGAACGCCCGCGAACTCGGCGACTACTCCGTCTACGAGACGTTCCCCGAAGAGGAGCGGCGCGAACACGTCGACGTCGACCCCGGGAAGTTGAAGTACGCGATGTTGAACTTCTACGCCGACATGGACGCGTACGAGGGCGACCCGCCGACGCCCTGAGCGGGCGCCCTACGCCGGCAGCGAGATCGACTCCACCTCGAGTTCGCGGCCGGGGTGCCACAGCGCCAGCCGCTCGATCGCCCACTCGAACGGCTCGATCTCTCGCCCCAGGAGGTCGGCGGCGTCGCCGCCGCGACAGATCGTGACGTGGGGATCGTACTCGTTGCCCTCGAAGCCCGGGACCGGATCGAACGTCTCACACAGGGTCGCGTGGACGCGCCGGAGCTCCGGCGACTCGACGGCGAGGTAGGCGACCGGCGCGGCACCCGAGGGCGGGTCGCGGAAGCAGTCGACGCCGGTCACCATCGCGGCGAAGGGTGGGGTGCCGGCGAGCGCGTCGCGGACCTGCCGGGCCATCCGTTCGTAGCGCTCGTCGGGGAGCCGCTTGACGACAAGGCTGTGGCCCCGGCGAGGGGTCGCGGTGATGCACTCGGCGGCCAGCCCGCGGGCGAGCTTCACCACCTCGCCGGGCACGGGGACGTTGACGCTGTACACGCTAGCGAATTGCGGGTCGCGGCCTAAATCCTGTCGAGGAGGAAGAGGACGATGACGATCACGAGCAGCAGCCCGATGATGGAGTCGAACGCGCCCAGCGCAAGCCCGATGACGGCGTCGAGCACCTCGAGTCCGATCCAGATGACGACGAGTACGAGCACGAGTTTCAGCAGGTCGTCGGCGTCTACCATACGTAATCGGCTCGTGGGGCGCTGATAAACGGTGTGGCCGTTCGTGGCGCGAGCTGTCACGGTGAGTGTTGACACGGTCGGACAGGATTGCGGGTGCGGAAGGTTTTAATAACGGTAAGGGAGTACGACTGGATACATGACGACCACCGCTCCCGTCCATGGCGCGTCTACGCCGAGCGGTGTCTTTCCGATCTGCGGCTCGCGTGCCGCGCACGCTCGTCCGTTCGGTGGCGCCCCGTGCCACCCGCCGCGACCGCGACCGGGCCTTTGAGCCCGTAATTACAATTCTCCCACGACGGTCGCACCGCACTCGACGATCCACCGCCCGGTTCGGCGGTGACCACACACACCACACATCATGACGGACAAAGTCGCACTCGCCTTCTCGGGCGGGCTCGACACGACGGTCTGCGTACCGCTGCTCGAAGAAGAATACGGCTACGACGAAGTCGTCGCCGTGACGGTCGACGTCGGCCAACCGGACGAGGAGTTCGCCGAAGCCAAGGAGACGGCGGACGCGCTCGGGCTCGACATCCACGTTGTCGACGCGAAGGAGGAGTTCGCGGCGCTGTGTCTCGACGCCGTGCGCGCGAACGCCACCTACCAGGGCTACCCACTCGGGACGGCGCTGGCGCGGCCGGTCATCGCCGCGGCCATCCTCTCCGTGGCGGAGGAGGCGGGCTGTACCGGTATCGCGCACGGCTGCACGGGGAAGGGGAACGACCAGCTCCGCTTCGAGGCGGTGTGGCGCGACTCCGACCTGGAGGTCATCGCGCCCGTCCGTGAGCTGGGACTCACCCGCGAGTGGGAGCAGTCGTACGCGGCCGAGCGCGACCTCCCCGTCGACTCGGGCAACGACGGCGACTGGTCCATCGACACGAACCTCTGGTCGCGCTCCGTCGAGGGGAAAGAGCTCGAGGAGCCGAGCTACGTCCCTGGCGAGGAGATCTACGAGTGGACCACGGCACCGACCGCCGAGACGGAGGAGATCACCCTCACCTTCGAGGAGGGCTACCCGACGGCGCTGAACGGCGAGCCCACGGAACCGGTCGCGCTCATCCAGGAGCTCAACGAACTCGCCGGGGCGTACGGTGTCGGCCGGACCGACATGATGGAGGACCGCATGCTTGGGCTGAAGGTGCGCGAGAACTACGAGCATCCGGCCGCGACCACGCTGTTGAACGCCCACAGGGGACTCGAGGACCTCGTGCTCACGAAGGAGGAGCGGTCGTTCAAGACACAGGTGGACAACGAGTGGGCCGAGAAGGGGTACCAGGGGCTCGTCGACGGGCCGCTGGTGAAGGCGCTCGACGCGTTCATCGCGACGACGAACGAGCGCGTCACCGGGACGGTGACCGTCCGGTTCGAGGGGGGCCAGGCGCGCGTCGTCGGCCGCGAGTCGCCGTACGCCGTCTACTCCGCGGAGGCCGCCTCGTTCAACACCGAGGACGTGACCGGCGACATCGAACAGGCGGACGCGACGGGCGTCGCGAAGTACCACGGCTTCCAGGAACGGTTGGCCAACAAGACCGTCGAGGCGGCGAACGAGTCCCTCGGGAAGACGGCCGCCGACGGCGGTACCGACGGCGAGTCGACGCTCGGCGAGGAGTCCGCACTCTCGGGAACCGACGTGGACGAGACGGCCTGCGTGGTCAAGGGAAGCGAGACTACGGGACGGGCGAGCGGTGGAGCCGCGAGCCGCGAGTTCGAGGGCGGGAACGAGGGAGACTGAGATGAGCGAGGAACCCGGGAGCGACGTGGTGCGCCGCGAGCGGTTCAGCGGCGGCCCCGCCCGTGGGTTCCTCTCCTCGCTTGCTGCCGACGAGCGCATCTTCCATGCGGACCTTCAGGTGGATCGCGCCCACGTCGTGATGTGCGCGGAGCAGGGCATCGTGGACGACGAGGATGCAGGCGAAATCCTCGCCGCGCTCGACGACGTGGAGGCCGCGGGCCACGGCGCGCTTCCCGACGGCGAGGACGTCCACGCGGCCATCGAGACGGCAGTCATCGACCGCGTGGGGCCCGTGGGCGGGAAGATGCACACGGCACGCTCGCGCAACGACGAGGTGGCGACCTGTCTGCGCCACCGGCTGCGCGTCGACACGCTCGACCTCGCGGAGACGGTACTGGCCTGCCGCGAGGCGCTGTGCGACGCTGCCGAGGAGCACACAGAGACGGTGATGCCAGGCTATACTCACCTCCAGCCCGCTCAGCCGACGACGGTGGCCCACTATTTGCTGTCGTACGAGTCGGCGCTGGCGCGCGACACCGAGCGCCTGCTGGCGGCGTTCGACCGCACCAACCGCTCACCGCTCGGCGCGGCAGCGTTCGCCGGCACCACCTTCGACGTGGACCGCGAGCGGGTCGCCGATCTGCTTGGCTTCGACGCGGTGGTCGAGAACGCGACCGACGCCGTCTCCGCGCGCGATTTCCTGACGGAGACGACGGCCGCAGCCGCGACGCTCGCGACGACACTGGCAGGCGTCGCGGAGGATCTGATCATTTTCGTCAACAAGCAGTACATCGAACTCGCCGACGAGTATGCCTCCACGTCGTCGATCATGCCTCAAAAAAAGAACCCCGACACCCTGGAGCTGGTGCGTGCAAGCGCAGGTGATGCAACGGCAGGGCTCAACGGGCTGTTGACGACGCTGAAGGGACTTCCACGGGCATATAACCGCGATCTCCAGCGCGCACACGGCCACGCCTTCGAGGCAGTGGACGTTGTGACCGAGGCAACCGAAGTGGCAGCTGGCGCGATCGCCACCGCAACATGGGACGAGACGACGCTCGCAGCAGCGGCTGGCGAGGGGTTCTCCACCGCAACGGGGGTCGCAGACCTGCTCGCGGCCGGCGGCCTGCCGTTCCGGACGGCCCATGAAATAGTTGCCGCGGCGGCTGAGCGTATCGCAGCCACAGACAACGAGACTGACGCCGCGCTCGCAGCCTTGGAAGAAGCCGCCGAGACGGCGGGGGTCGACCTCGCGGAGTACGTCGACCGCAACGCGCTCGTCGAGACGCTGGACCCCGCGACGAGCGTCGGGGCGCGTGACTCTTTCGGCGGGCCCGCGTCCGCTGCCGTCGAGGGCGCGCTCGACCGCGCAGCCGACGACATCGCGGAGGCGGAGGCCGCACTCGGGACGCGGCGGGACGGACTCGTCGAGGCGGAGGAGCGACTCGTCGCGGAGGTGGCGACGTATGCGTGAGTCCGATGTGTGGCTTTCGGGTGGTCCGTCGCGCGGCACGCGGCACTATCGCCCGTTCAAACAGAGGCCTTCTGCCAGGCGGCCACCCAGCCCGCGACCACCGTCCCCGTCTGGGGACGTATATCGAGATCCTGATACCTGATTCGGGAACCGCGACCGAACGCCCTCTGACGCCAACAGCGGCTGCCTTGTTCTTTCATTTTATCTGACAAGTTCGATGCGCTTAAGGTGGAGAAGGCGCGAGAAGAAGGTGATGACAGAGTGCATCGAGTGTGGGGCCGACGTGACCCTGCACGACGAC
>CAYZJQ010000087.1:0-4532 GCA_964478805.1 uncultured Halobacteriales archaeon
CATGTCGGCGCCAGTCGCCTCGAGGATCTGTGCCTCGGCCGTGTGCCCGATGCGGGCCTTTCCCATCACCGGAATGGAGACCTCATCGATGATCTCTTCGAGCATCTCGGGGTCGGCCATCCGCGCGACACCGCCGCGCTTGCGAATGTCGGCCGGGACTGCCTCGAGCGACATCACGGCGACCGCCCCGGCGTCCTCTGCGATTCGGGCCTGTTCGCGCGTGACAACATCCATAATGACGCCGCCCTTCTGCATCTTCGCGAACCCGCGCTTGACGAGATCGGTCCCGCGGCGGAGTTCCTCGATATCCGTCTCTGACATACTCCGTCGTTGGGGTCTCACGCACTTAACCCGTGTCCTTGGGGCGACTGTCCGCGACGCTTTTACTGGCCCGTCACCTCGTCAGGGTGTATGTTTGAGCGGTTCGGCGCGCGGCTCAACGCCCTCGCGACCCGGCTGCCCGGTGGCGACGGCCACATCCCGGCGGGAGAGTCGCTGCCCGGCTACGTCGCCCCTCTCCCGGAGTGGTTGGAGTCATTCGGGCTTCGGGCCGTGTGGCTCGTTGTCGTTGCTAATCTCGCGGGGACGGCGTTCGGCTTCTGGTACTACCGGTTTCAGTTCGCCGTCACCGACCCAGTGATGTGGGCGTTCGTCCCGGACTCGCCGCTGGCGACGCTGTTTATCGCGCTGGCGCTGGCCGCGTGGCGGCTGGGCCGGTCGTCGGAGTACCTCGCCGCGCTCGCCTTTTTTGGCTGTATCAAACTCGGCGCGTGGACGCCGTTCGTCCAGTTAGTCGTCAACGGCCAGGGGACGACGCCGACGTGGCTCTACCAGTTCCTGATCTGGAGCCACGCCGCGATGGTCCTCCAGGCGTTTCTTCTCCACCGGGTCGCCGACTTCCGAGTTCGGGCAGTCGCGGTCGCTCTGCTGTGGTACGGTGTCAACGACGTGGTCGACTACTTCATCCCACTTGTGGGCGACCCCCACCACACCGTGCTCCGGGCGGAGTTGGTCAACGGCACGTTCGACCATTCGTTGCCAGCGCACGACATCGCGGCCGCCGGTGCCGTCGTTCTGACGATGCTGTGTGTCTTCCTTGCGCTTGCGACCCGGGTGTGGAAACTGCGGCGACGCGCCACTCCGCAGGTCAGCGGACGATGACGACCGCATGTTCCGTCTCGAGGAACTCCCCATCGCCCGCATACGTCCGCTCCTGCTCGAGTTCGAACAGGTCGGCCTCGAGGGTCTCGCCGGCGACGTGAAGCCTTCCGTCGGAGACGGTGAACTCGCCGGCCTCGATGGCGGCGTCGATGTCGCCGACCGCGCTTCCGTACTTCGGTCCAACCGTCGCGTAGTCGAGGTCGACGCCCGTTACCTCGGTCGACAGTTCGGGGGCCTCCTCCAGCCGCTCGAGGGTCTCAATGTGCATCGCGCCGGCGACTGCGGCCTCGAAGCCGTCGATATCGCCGTAGACGGCGACTCGCTCAAGCGGCTCGTTCAGCGCCAGCCCGTGGTCCGTCTTGTAACCGCGAAGCGCGCCGATGACCTCAAGCGCTGTCTCGCCGGCTGTACGGTCAGCCTCGTAGCCCGCCGGCTCCGGCCAGTCCTCTACGTGCACGGACGTGTCGCCGTACATCGTCTGGTACAGCTCCTCGGTGACGTGCGGGAGAAACGGCGCGAACAGCTTGAGGAACCGCTCATGGGCGGTCCGCAGCGCGTACGCGGTGGAGTCGGCATCGGACTGCTTGGCGATCTCAAGGTAGTCGTCACAGAACGTGTGCCAGAAGAACGACCGGAGTCGGTCGCGAGCCTTCGCGAACTCGTAGGCCTCGAAATGATCGGTGACCTCGCGAGTAAGGTCGTCGAGCGTCGCAAGTAGCCACTCGTCGATGGCCGCGAACTCGGTCTCGGCGGGTTCCTCGGGGTGGTCCTCAGCAAGCGACCGGACGAGCTTCGAGGCGTTCCAGAGCTTCTGGAGGAGTTTCTCGCCGGTGACGAGATCGTTCTCCTTGAACGGGAAGTCGTCGCCGACCGCCGTCCCGGCGGCCCAGTAGCGTGTCGCGTCCACGGGGTACTCCTCGAGGACCGCCTGCGGCTCGACGACGTTCCCCTTCGACTTGGACATCTTCTGGCGATTTTCGTCGAGGACGTGGCCGTTGATCATCACCGAGTCGAACGGAACCTCCCCGGTGTGCTCGTAACATTTCACGACGGTGTGGAACAGCCAAAAGGAGATGATATCGTGGCCCTGGGGTCTGAGGTCGAACTGGTAGAGCTCGGGATGGGCGAAGCTGAACCCTTCCTCCTCGTCCCAGTCCCAGCCGGCGTTAATAAGCGGTGTCAGGCTGGAGGTCGCCCAGGTATCGAAGACGTCCTCTTCGGCGGTGAACGCGTGCGCTCCGCAGGTCGGACACGCGTCGACGGGTGGCGCATCGGAGAGCGGGTCGACCGGCAGGTCGGCCTTCTCGGCGAGGATCGTCTCCCCACAGTCGTCACAGTACCAGACGGGGAACGGAATGCCCGAGTCGCGCTGTCGGGAGATACACCAGTCCCACTCGAGCCCCTCGACCCAGTGTTGGTACCGGGTGAACATCTTCTCGGGGTACCACTCCATCTCACGGCCGGCCTCGAGGTACTCCTCGGTCTTGTCGAGCACTTTGACGTACCACTGGTCGGTGACCCGGAATTCGATGTCCGTGCCACACCGCTCGTGGACCTGGACGTCGTGGACGAGCGGCTCGCGGGCCTCCAGGTGGCCCGCCGCGTCCAGGTCCTCGACGATGGCCTCGCGCGCCTCTGCAGTCGACATCCCGGCGTACTCACCGGCGGCCTCGGTCATCGTGGCGGATTCATCGATAGCGACCCGGAGATCGAGGTCGTGCGCCTGGTACCACTCGATGTCCGTCTGATCGCCGAAGGTACAGCACATGACGACGCCGGTTCCTTTCTCCATATCGACGCGCTCGTCCTCGTAGATGGGGACTTCGTGGCCAAAGAGCGGGACCCGCGCAGTCGACCCGGGGAGATCGTCCGTCCGCTCGTCGTCCGGGTGGACGAACATCGCGACGCAGGCCGGGAGCAGTTCGGGCCGCGTCGTTGCAATGGTGACCGACTCCCGCGGGCCATCGACCAACTCGAAGCTGATGTCGTTGAAGTGAGCGTCGCGCTCCGCGTCCTCGGTCTCGACCTGTGAGATGGCCGTCTCGCAATCCGGACACCAGATGGCTGGCGCGCGCTCGCGGTATTCTCGGCCCTGTTCGTACAGGTGAATAAAGGAGAGTTGCGACAGCCGTTGGACCCGCGGCTCGATGGTCTTGTAGGTGCGCGACCAGTCGATGGAGACGGCCAGCGACTGCATCTCCTCGGTGAAGTCGGCCTCGTACTCACGGCAGACCTCGCGACACAGCTCTTGGAACTCACGGCGCTCGTAGTCGCCATGGTTGATCCCGAGTTCGCGCTCGGTGAGCCGCTCGGAAGCGATGCCGTTGTCGTCGTAGCCGAACGGAAAGAACACGTCTGCATCGGCCATTCGGTGGTAGCGCGCTGCGAAATCTTGCAGCGTCGAGCCGTAGAGATGGCCCATGTGGAGGCTCCCGCTGACCGTTGGCGGCGGCGTGTCGATGCTGTAGATCGTGTTCGGGTCCGCGGCTTCGTCCTGGTATGCGTACGTCTCCTCATCGAGCCAGTACTGCTGCCACTTCGGCTCGACGGTAGCGGGGTCGTAAGCCCCTTCGAGCGCGTCGTCTCGCTCCTCTGTTTCCTGTGTGCTCATTCTTGTCTGGGTGAATCAGTGGGTGTCGGTTATACTGTTCGTTGTTCGACGGCGGTTCGACGCCGGCTGAGAACTGATTGGCCCCTATACAGGGCCTACAGCGACGACACGGGACGTGGGCTCGAACCCGTCGGGTGGCACTGCGGTGAGCCCAGCCATGGACGTGTACACTCGGTGAATCTGTTTATAAGTTACGTCGGGCGCGGGCACAGCCCCACGCGTGGCGATTAGGTCCGGGACTCGCTCAGCCGAACTCCTCGGAGGTGTGCGAGCGCACCCACAGTTCGCCGATGCGCGACAGGCGCGTTCGGTAGGACTTCCCCTGTTCTTCCTGCTCGACGTACCCTTTTCCGCCGGGGCCGAGCCGGTCGACGTTGTAGATGACCTTCGAACGGAACGAGTCGGTGTATTCTTCGCCGAGTTCGCGAGCGAGCGTGTTCGCGAGTTCGGAGACAGACTCGAACTCGCCGTGTTCGCCGAGAGTAAACAGAATGAGCTCTTCGAACGGCTTAACATTGGAGAAGGAAGCGACCGGGAGTTCGACGACGTGGCTGCCGTTGAACTCTTTGGCCCCGATGGTCGTCCCGCGTTCGTCGAACTCCGCGAGGAGGTCACGAGCCGTATCAAGCCGCTCGCGGACCGCCGCGTCGTCCGCGTCCCCCTGGAGGACGGCATCGAGCAGGTCCGCCCCGGCGCGCAGCTCTTCGGCGAGCTCGGTCTCGAGGTACTTCTCCGGCGCCGTGTAGTAGGTGTGAATGCG
>CAYZJQ010000087.1:4542-10526 GCA_964478805.1 uncultured Halobacteriales archaeon
CCGCGGCATCGAGGAGACGTTTACCCACACCTCGTTGCCGGCGTCGAGTTCGGCGTTGATCAGATCGAATGCCTGCTCGAAGGCGGCGCCGTAGTCATAAACGTCCCCGACAGCGTACCGCTCGGTCTCGGCGCCGAGCAGATTCTCGAAGTCCTGCTCCAGTTTCTCCCCAAGATTGCGCGAGTAGGCGACGTTGGCCTCGCTGCCGACTGCGCCCTCGAGGAGCACGACTCGGTCGACGGTCAGCCGATCACGCACCAGCGGCGCGATGAGTCGGTCGTAGTCGAACCCGACCGGCACGATGTGCGTTTGCATGGGCGCCCTTCCGCCGCGGCGGGTATTTAATCCCCGTGCGGGACAGCCGGGCCGTGGTAAACGTTTTGACTCGGGCGACCAAAGCATAAAATAATGTTCGGAGAAGCTCTCGACACGACACAGCTGCGGTGTCTCGGGTGCGGGTTCGCGGCCCCGTCGGACAGCGATGACTGGGGGACCGTCGAGCATCCGCCGTTGGGAACGGTTACGCAGTGTCCTGACTGCGGGAGCACTGACGTCCACACCCACGAATAATCGCCCGCCGCGTCCCCGTACCGGCGATTATCGGGCGCCCACGACAGGCGTGGTACCGCCCTCGACCCGAGCGGTCAGTCCGCCTGGCTTCCGGCCGCGAAGACGGTCGCGTCCTCGTCCGGGTCGGCGGTCGTGGTTGCGCTGACGACGACGGTGGCGACAAACGACGCGAGCATACACCACAGCGCGAAGTCCCACGTCAGGTAGGTGGTGCGGAACACTGGCACGCCGGCGATGGACAGCGAGGTGAGCTTGAACACCTCAATGACGACGACGTGCGCGAGATAAAGCACCTGTCCAGTGAGAATTCCTGCGACAATGCCTGTCCGGGTAGTGCCGGCCCAGTACAGCGCGCAAACCAGAGGCAGCGTGAGTTGGGCATAGCCACCGAAGGCGGTATCACCGAGCGCGACGATGGCCTGAAGTCCTCCGCCTTGTGAGAACAGCGAAGCAACGAACGTCGCCGTGGCGAACAAGCCGACGCCAACCCGTGCGACCCAGCCCTCGCGGGCCTCCGACGCGTCGGGCGCAACGAACGGCCGGTAGATATCGCGGGTAAAGTACGACGAGCCGGACAGCAACATCGAGTCCGACGAGGACATCATCGCTGCGAGGGCACCCGCGATGACGACCGATGCAAACCACGCCGGGGTGTACTCAGTGAGCAAGACCGGAAGGACGTTGCTCCCCTGTGGCACTTCGACGCCGAGCCCCACGGCCCACGAGCCGAGCAAAAACGCGGGCACAAACAGCAGCACGACGAGAATCGGCCACAGTGCGAACGACCGCTTCAGCGTCTCGACACTGTCGGCCATAAAGAACCGCTGGTTCACCTGGGGGAACGTGGCGACGCCGAAGGCGATGACAACTGCCGTTCCGAGCATCCACTGAACGGAGTAGAGGCCGCCGCCCAACGCGGCGAACTCGGGGTTTGCCTCGGCCATCCCGGCGGTGAGCGCGCCAACCCCGCCCCCTATCGAGGCGATCCACGCCACCGCCAGCCAGAGGACACCCAGCATGAACACCCCTTGGAGCGTGTCGGTCCACGCGACGCCGCGCAGTCCCGACAGCGCGACGTAGCCGATCATGAACACAGTGATAAGCGCCGCGCCGACGGCGTAGGGGACTGCCCCGCCGGTCAGCCCGACGATCGCTTGGCCCGCTCCCTTCTGCTGGAGCATCACGTACGGGAACAGCCACAGCAGGCTGACGCCGGCGACAAGCCCCCGCAGTCGTCGGGAGCCGAAGCGGTCTCCAAGCAGCTCGCCGAGGGTCACGTAGCCGTTCACCTTCCCGACAAGCCACTGCTTGTAGCCGACGATGTACCACAGCAACGCAAACAGAATTCCGTCCATCAGTCCCATCACGAGGATCCACTCCGGGCCAGCCGAGTACGCGAGGTTCGGCCCACCGAAGAAGGTGAATGCAGACAGTAGCGTTGCGAACGTGGTGAACAGGAGGACGCCGGTACCGAGAGTCCGGCCTGCGAGGTAGAAATCCTCGGCCGCGCGGTCGGTCGCACGGTAGGCGACGACTCCGACGACCAGCGCGAGCACGAGGTATGCGCCCACGACTCCCAGTTGGACAGCGAGGCTCACGGCGTCACCCACAGCCCCCATGCCCGGCGGCTAAACGCGTAGAAAACAACGGCCGCAAGCAGCATCCAGCCGATGTGCCACCACAGCCAAACCGGGAGCCCATAGGCGATGCCGCTTGACCGCCAGAGGAACCACGGCACGGCGAGAACAACGACGACGCCGAGCGCGGCCACCCACGCCGCCGCCTCAAGCGGTGAGTGCACTGACGACTCCGCTTCGTTTTGCACCATTGTCAGCGTTTAGGCATACGATAATCTAAATGTTGTGGTCCAAACATCCGAACTGCTTCTATGAAGAGTATTATTCTTCACTCCGGGCTGCAGGTACCGACGGTGCCGCTCGTCCGGGTGTCGGTACGGTTTTGCCGCTGAAACGATTACAAACTGAAGGTCACGGGTCACCGTGCCGTCTCACCATCACGCCCTCACGGGCACTCATCCATATCATGCACGACACAGCAAAATACCTCATCCACGCTGACATCACCGCCGACGGGGTGGTCGAGCGCTCCGACGTCGTTGGTGCCGTCTTCGGTCAAACCGAAGGCCTGCTCGGCGACGACCTCGACTTGCGCGACCTACAGGACTCCTCGAAGGTCGGGCGGATCGACGTCGAGATCGACTCCCGCCAAGGCCAGTCGTTCGGCGAGATCACCATCGCGACCTCACTGGACAAAGTTGAGACCGCTATCCTCGCGGCCGCGCTTGAGACCATCGACCGGGTCGGTCCCTGTCGCTCAACCATTGACGTAGAGTCGATCGAGGACGTCCGCGCCGCCAAGCGTCGCGAGGTGGTCGAACGGGCCAAAGCGCTGCTTGAGGAGTCGTTCGACGGGTCGATGCTCTCTTCGGCGGAACTCGTCGATGAGGTGCGCCGGGCTGTCCGCGTCGAGGACATCACCGCGTACGAAGGCTACCCTGCCGGCCCCCGCGTCGCCGACTCCGATGCCATCGTGGTTGTTGAAGGGCGGGCCGACGTGCTCCAACTGCTGAAGTACGGGGTGAAAAACGCCGTCGCGGTCGAGGGAACGAACGTCCCCGATGAAATAGCCACCCTCACTCGGGAGCGTACGGTAACGGCGTTCCTCGACGGCGACCGCGGCGGCGATCTTATTCTCAAAGAACTCGCGCAGGTGGGCGAGGTGGACTTCGTCGCCTTCGCACCCGAGGACAAATCCGTCGAGGACCTCGACCGCCGCGAGGTGATGACGGCGCTTCGGGAGAAGGTCCCGTATGAACTGGTGGCCGGTAGCCACGCCGAGGCCGACGACGCCCCTGGAGCCGACGGCTCAGACTCGGTCGCGACTGCGGAGGCTGCTCCTTCCTCACCGGAGCCCGATAGTGCCGACGCTACCTCGGCCGACGCCAACGACGCCGAGTCCAGCAGTGCGGAGGCGGACCCGCCACTCACTGACGACCCACCGGCGCGCCCGGACGACGTCGAGGCGTCGACTACGCTTGGCGGCCATATCGAGGCGGTGACCGATGCCGGAACCACGCGGTTCCTGAGTGCGGACCTCGACCTGCTCGTAGAGTTTCCCGCCGAGGAGACGTTCGACCGACTCTGTGAAGCGGCGGCCGAGGACGTGCCGGCGACAGTCGTTCTCGATGGGAAGGCCGACCAGCGCCTCCTCGACGTGGCGGCACAACGCGGTGTCGGCGATATCGTCGCTTCTACGACCGGCGAGTTCGTGAAACAGCCAACAAGCGTTCGAGTCCGCACGGCCGACGAGCTACGCCGGCCGGCTGAGCAGTAGCCCGTCACACTCATCGAACCGGTCAGGCAGTCGCTCCTTTGCCTCGAAGCCGAGCGCCGAATAGAAGGCGCGCGCTCGGTCGTCGGCGGCCGCGACGGTGACCTGAAGCGCCCCTGACCCTCGCGCTGCGACCGCCGCGACGAGCCGGCTGCCGTGGCCGTCGCGGCGCACCGTCGGCGCGACGGCGAGTTCGGCGAGGTAGTGACCGTCCACCCCGGGCACCGCAAGCGCATAGCCCACGACGGCGCCGTCGGCCGTGGTGACCAGCAACTTGCCGGTCGGCCCGTTGAGTGCCGCATCGAGCAGTCGAGGCGCCGGGTAATCAAGTAGCGACTGAAGCCGCCGGACCGCGGACGCGTCAGCCGACGTTGCGGGGCGGACGCTCACGGGAGCACGACCACGGCGAGCGCGCCGGCCGCGACTGCTCCCGACAGCGTTGCGAGGAAGTTCACGGACTGGTTGCCGAGCCGGCTTCCCTCAAGAGTGGCACCCAGTAGGCTGTCGACGGTCATGCCGATGGCGCCGCCAAGGACGACGAGCCCAGTTGCGATGACTCCAAGGTCGAAAAAGACGGCAGCGATGCCGGCGATGATCCCCGCGCCGAGAAGCCCGAACACCTCGCCTTGCCAGGTGACGGCGCCGTCAGTGCCCGGCTCAACGCGCTCGAACGTAGTGACGAGCCGCGGTCCGTCGAAGAGACCGCCGAACTCCGACGAGAAGGTGTCGGCCAGCGCCGCCGCGACGGCCCCGGCGAACGCGAATCGGAAGGCGGGCGAAAAGGCAGGGAGGACGCCCTGGCTCGCGGTAAACGCGAGGACGGCGGCGAGTGCCGACGCCGAGTTCGCAAGGACGTTTCCGGAACCGCGGGCCCCGTCGTTCCCCTCGGCGATGCCGCGGTCGGCCTTCTCATCGTAGCGGTATTTTGAGGCCAGCCCGCCAAGGCCAAAGAACGTGACAAGCAGCGCGAACCAGCCGTAGCCGCCGAGCACGATGGCGAAGAGAGCGAGCAACACACCCGTCAGCATCCCGGCGACGCTGGCCGTCCCGAGCGCATACGCAACGTACCCCAACAGCACCGTGACGACGAGCCCGATCCCGAGCCGGAGGGGCGGGACGGTCACTCCGAGGCCAACGAACAGCCACAACAGCAACGCGACCGAGACGGCGACAAGCGGATCATCACGTTCGAACAATAGTTCCCGGAGAAGCGCTGCCGCGACCGCCGCAGTCGCGGCCAGAAAGACCAGCGTCGTGAACGGCACGGCGCTGCTCGGATAGGTCAGACCGGTGACACCGAACTCGACGGCCACGGCCGCCAGCCCCCCGGCGAGCCCCCACACCAGCGCTCCGGCCGAGAAGCCAGCGGTCGTGAGAAACTCGTGGCTCGTTGTCGACTGGACGACCGTGGCGGCGATGGCACCGCCAGTGAGCGCAAAGACACTGACCGCAAAGGCCGCAGGCGGGAGTGAGGACCCAGCGGCGAGCGCGGCGAGCCCAGCGCCGGCGAGCGCGAAGCCACCGAGACCGAACAGACGCCCCTCCTCGTAGTCGCCGCGGCGAGCGAGCGTGTCGAACAGCGGGTCATCGCGGTCCGCGCCGAACAGCGCGTAGCCGGCAACGACGAGGAACGGAGCGGCCGCGATGACCGCTGTTGTTCGAGGGTCGCCGCCGCCGCCGACCGCAGGTGTAACGAGTGACAAGCCGGCCACGGCGGCGAAGGCAGCGGCGCGCCTGAGGTCTGACACGCACGCCGGTTCCCGCGACGACCACTTAACGCTCCCGAAGGGCCCGACCAGTGGTTACACAGCGTCGAACAGAACGCCTACGAGATTAGCCGTCGGATAACCCCGACCTTTGCGGAGACAAACACGCTTGTGTCTGTTACCGGTTGTACCGCCGAGTCTGCGGTCCGGATATCCATCCTTAGTCAAAAGGGGTGCTGAAGCCTGCGCTCTCTGCCAGGGGTTGTACTGACTCGGCCTACGACCCATCTACCAGTGAGGCCAGACTCACTCCGTCGTGGGACCCCCGTTCGTGCTTCGATCCCCACGGCTGGAGCC
>CAYZJQ010000088.1:0-10470 GCA_964478805.1 uncultured Halobacteriales archaeon
GGTTACGTCCTCGCGTTTGGGCGCAATGGAGTCGAGTTCATCGATGAAGATGATAGAGGGCGATTCCTCGGTGGCATCCTCGAAGATCTCCCGGAGCTGTTGTTCGGATTCGCCGTAGTATTTCGAGATGATTTCCGGGCCCGCGATAGAGAAGAAGCTCGCGCTCGTCTCGTTGGCGACGGCCTTCGCGAGCAGCGTCTTGCCAGTACCGGGCGGACCGTGGAGAAGGACGCCTTGTGGTGGCTCGATACCAAGCTTCTTGAAGATCTGCGGGTGTTTCATCGGGAGCTCCACCATCTCCCGGACGCGCTGGATCTCATCGGAGAGGCCGCCGATGTCCTCGTAGGTGATACCGCCGCCGGTTTTTTCGAAGCCGGAGATCGGCTCTTCTCGGAGTTCGACGTCCGTATCCTCGGTGACGAGACACACCCCCTCCGGGTCGGTCTCGACCGCAATGAGCGGAATAGCCTGGCCCGGCGAGCGCATGAACGGATGATTCGTCGAGGACATCACGGGGACGATGTCGTGCTCGACGACCGGCCGTTTGAGAATCTGGCGTTTTACCATCCCGGCGGCGTCGGAGCCGAACTGGACGGACGCCTCTTCGGGAGGCGCGAGCACGAGCTTCTGTGCCTTCGTCGCCTCGGCCTTCCGGATCGTCACCCGCTCGCCGATGCCCACATCGGCGTTTTGTCGCGTAAATCCGTCGATACGGACGGTGTCGGTGTTCCAGTCCTGCCGGTCGGCGCGCCACACCTTCGCGGCCGTGGTGTCGGCGCCTTCAATCTCGATGATGTCTCCCGGGGACAGCTTCAAGTGCAACAGCGTGTCCGGGTCGAGGCGAGCGATGCCGCGTCCCGAGTCGTTCGGGTACGCCTTCGCCACCTCCAGTTGAACCTCGTTCATAAGCGTGGTATCTACTGACACTGCGGTCGCGCCGGAGATATGCTTTATGCTCCGGTGCGTTGCGTCCACGCGACGCGAAAGCGGTGTCACGCAGTAACGGCACGCCGACGGCCCACGCAGTCCGCGTCAATGTGTGGTGTCGCTGGGCGGCCACGACGCTACGCCCTGGAAGCGATAGCCGACTGGAGCGAGTGAGGAATCGTGAGGGGCGCATCCGGCCGCAGTCAGTGACACCGTTCCGGACTGCCCCGAGAATAGGGGGTGGACGTCAGCGATCGCTCGGAGCATCGGCAGACGGTGCAAGCCAAAGTGTGTGCAACGGTGAACCACAGGCCTCGAAGCGCCGACGCTTTCTGCGCCGGCGACCAAATGTGACCAATGAGAGAGGATACACTCGTGGAGTGGCGCGAGTGGGGGGCAGAGGCGTTCGCCGAGGCAGAGCGACGAAACGAGCCGCTCTTGCTGTCGCTGTCAGCGTCGTGGTGTGTCGCGTGCGACGAGATGGACCAGACGACGTACGCTGATCCCCGACTGGCCGGTCACCTGAAAGAGGGATTCGTCCCTGTCCGAGTGGACGTCGACCGGCATCCGCGTGCCCGCGAGCGCTATCAGATGGGTGGGTTCCCCTCGACAGTGTTCTGCACGCCCGATGGCCGCATCATCACTGGCGCAGGCTACCTCGGTACCGAGGGATTCCGCTCGGCGCTCGACACCGTCCGCGAGACCTGGGCCGCGAAGGGAAGCGAAGCAGGGCGCGTGCCTCGTGCCTTACAGGATCCCGCCCCGCCGCGGGGCGAGGTCTCGGCGGAGGTTGAGGCACACTTCGTCGAGCAGGTTGCTGCTGCCTTCGACGAGGAGTTCGGTGGCTGGGGCACCGACGCGAAGTTCCCGCTCCCGCGGACGGTTGAGTTCGCCGCGAAGCGCGACGGCAAACGGGCGACGCGCACGCTTGACGCAGTCGCGACCCACCTGTACGACACTTACGATGGCGGCTTCTACCGCTATGCGACGAACCGGAACTGGGGCGGCCAACTCCACCGTGAGAAGTTGCTTGATGAGAACGCCGCCCTCCTTCGTGCGTTCGCGACCGGCTATCTCTACACGGGCAAGGCGAGCTACCGTGAGACCGCCAAAGGGACGATCGAGTACCTCACGACCGACCTCTGGACGGGCGACGCCTTCGCCGGCTCGCAGGCCGGTGGTGAGTATTACACCTTGTCACCCTCTGAGCGCGAGGCAGCTGACGCGCCCGTCGTTGATGGGACCATTTACGCCGATCGCAATGGGCTCGCGGCCGACGCGCTGTTCCGTTTCGGCGCGTACACCGACGACGAACGGGCGACCCGCTACGCCGAGCGAGCACTCGCGTACGTCTTACAGACCCTGGTGGATGACGGTGAGGTGCGGCATTTCGACGGAGCCAGTGCGGAGACCGGAATTCTGCTTGACGCCGCGCGCGTCCTGCTTGGTCTCACGGCTGGCATCCAAGCAACCGGCGATAGAACGTACCTGCGCGCGGCCCAGTCAGTCGCGGACGCGACTCTTGCTCTACAAGCTGATGACGGCGCCTTTCTCGACGGTCCGGACGAGGGACCAGGGCTGCTCGATCGCCCGCTGCGTCCCCTTGAGGCGAACGTAGAACTCGCCGACGCGTTAATCGATCTCGCGGCGCTCACCGGCGTGGTGCGGTACCGCGAGGCGGCGGGCGACGCGCTTGCGGCCTTCGCTGGCGCAGCTACTCGGATGGGCGCTGAGGTCGCGAGCTACGGGGGCGCCTGCGCACGGCACGTCTACGATCCGCTCGTGATCGAGACGCCGCAGGCGGGGTCGGACCTCCACCGCGCGGCCTGGCGGGTGGCTGACCACGAGAAGGTCGTCGTTCCGGGCGACCGCGAGACGGCCACGATCGTTCGTGGTGATCACCGGTCGGCGCCGGCGGAGACACCAGACGAGCTCGTCACGCGTGCGGCTGCGGCCAGTCCTGAGGACGTCATTCAACGGTCGCCATCGGAATAACAACTCTGCGCGCAAGTAAACGTGCGATGTGTTTTTGTACGGGGCGCGCTACCCTCATCGAGATGGCTGACCTTCGCGACCTCGGTCTTTCGGAGTACGAAGAGCGAACCTATCGGTCGCTGCTTGAGAGCGGGGCGACAACTGCAAAGGAGTTGTCACGCGACAGTGACGTACCGATGGGGCGCATCTATGACGTCCTCAACGGACTGGAACAGTACGACCTCGTCCGCTCGCAGTCCGCGAGTCGGCCCAAAAAATACGCAGCCGTTGAGCCGGACACCGCACTCGACCGGCTGCTTGAGGACAAGAAGCGCGAACTTGAGGAGCAGAAATCACAGTACGAGGACATCGTCGCGGAGCTGCAGGGAGAACTGGAGTCGGCCGAGCCGCGCGAGGAGACGTTCTGGACGGCAGCACTGGGGAGCGACGAAACCGCAGCGCTGCTCGTTGAACGGATCGCCGCCGCCGACGAGTCGGTCGTGATGGTGCTGTCGGCGTACACCCCACAGCTGTTCGACATCGACCGCTACGGTACCGAAATCCTAGACGAGCTTGTGGCTGCGCTTGACCGTGGTGTTGCGGTAAAACTGTTGATGCGCCGTGAACTTGTCCCAACGCTGCCACCCGCTATCGGTGAGCGATACCGCGCAGACCTGGCCGACGAGGGGGGGTTCCAGGTCCGAACCGTCGAGGCAGTCTCGGGGACGTTCACGCTGCTTGATGACACCGAGACCGTCATCGAGGTGCCACACCCGCTGGACCGTGAGGAGACGTTCGGGGTCATCGATCTGACCGACCGTGAGTTCGCGGAATCGGTCCGCGAGACGTTCGAGCCACGGTGGGCCGAGGCCGAGCCGCTCGCGCTCTAGTCGCCGTTCAGTTCGGCCCGCAACTGCCCAAACTCCGCGACCCGCTCTGCGTGGGCGTTGTGCTGGTGGATGGATTCGTCGTTTGACTGCTTCATCGTGAGCACGGCACCGTCCGGGAGGTCCAGTCGGTCGACGGCGTGTTCGGCGAGCGCACGGACACAATCCTCAACGAACTTCGCGTTCGCGTGCGAATGGTAGGTCATGTGGTCTTCGTCAGGCCGCTTCGCATAGTTGTAGATTCGGGCGGACATCGAGTCGCGCGCGATGTCGATGAGATCATTGAGGTCGGCGTCCGGCGAGCCGTTGGCCTCGACCGTAAGTGTCGCGTGTCCGCGCTGGCTGTGGCCCGGCTGTGGAACCTCGTCGAGGAACGTCTCGATGACATCCTCCTCGACATCGAGGCCCCGCAGCGTCTCGCGGGCACGCGCCTCGCTCATTCCCTGTGAGCAGGGGCAGACGGTCATCCCGACGACATGACAGCCGATCTCCGCGCGTGTGCCGGTCTCGTCGGCTGTCGCGCTCGCGATAATGTCGGCTGTCGTCTGGGTCTGCCGGTCGGACTCGGGCGTTCGCTCGCGAATAACGTACTCAGCCTCCATGCGGACCTCCGCGCGAGAGGTATAGTCGTGCTTGTCGAGCAGACGCTCGGCCACGTCGCCACAGACGTCCTCAACGCGGTAGGCCGGCTCGGACACTGCCTCTTCCAGGATTTCGTCGACGACCTCCATGTTCCGGGACATGTCGATTCCCTTGCGCCACTTGGGGAGGTCGACGTAGGCCTCGAACTCGGCCATCAAAACGATGGGGCGGCCCTCTGCCCGATCGAGTTTTACCAGTTTCTCTACCCCGGTAACGCCGACCCGATTCAGGCCAACGTTCACGTCCGGACGGCTCGCCTGCACGTCCGGCAGCTGTTTACTCATTGTGCGCACAACGGCTGGCCGTCGTAAATCGGTTTCTGTCACCCCAGCTTTTCCAGTGCTGCAAAGAAGTCGAGCTCGGGCCCCGCCACCCTGACCGGCGTGTTGGCGCGCGCTACAGTCACGGTTGCCGGTGGGTCGACGGGCTCGTGTGTCCGGCCATCCGCAACGACGTGGGCAGTCTCGGCGCGGTCAACGGTGACTGCGACCGTTGCCGACGGTTCGACGACGAGCGACGGCATCGAGCCGTTGGCACACATCTCTGTGACGACGAGCCCGCCGACACGAGGATGAATCAGCGGACCGTTCTCCGAGAGGTTATACGCGGACGAACCGGTTGGCGTCGCGATAATGACTCCGTCAGCGTAGCTCTCCGAGTATGGCTCGCCGTCTACCCGAACCTCGACATCGATACCGTGGCCGTGCCCGCGGTGCGGGCCGAGGATTGCCACTTCGTTCAGCGCCGGTGGGAGATCGAGTCCCGGCGCAGTCGCCCGCACCTGCATCATCTCTTGGTAATTAGTCGCACCAGTACGGATCGCGGCGACCGTCTCCGCAACCGTCTCGACGGCCGTCTCGGGGGCCGTCGCGTTGAGAAAGCCAACCTCACCGAGGTTGACCCCCATCACGGGCGCGTCGCCGACGCTCCGCGCGGTGTAGAGAAACGTGCCGTCGCCGCCGATAGAGACCACGAGATCGCAGTCAGCCATCGCCGCGGGCGCAACGCCCTCTACACCGAGTGCGGCGGCGGTCTCGGTGTCGACCGAGACAGTCACGTCGAGCGCATTGGCGATTTCTGCAGCCAGCGACGCCGCTCGATCGTTGGCTCGCTGTGCGACGATTCCGACGTGCATCGCTCCCGCTTCGTCGGGCGCTCGAATAAGCCTCACGCAGTCGAGTCCACGGGCACACTTATCTCCGTGGCTCCGCAAGACCGCGTCATGGTAGACCCGGAGGTGACGCGCCCGTGAGCGACGAATCGGACGCGGACGCCGACGAGGACTGGTTCGAGGCTGCCGTCGGCGGGGAGACCGGCGACACCTCCGGGTCGTCCGATACCGCCGAGTGGCCGGACGACGGCGGTCCGGCGGATGCAGACGGGACCGACGAAATCGACCGGGAAGCAGCCGCCTCAACAGACACCGACGACGCTGGCGACACGGACCCGTTCGGTGAGACTGACGACACGGACCCGTTCGGCGCGGCCGACGAGCCGTTCGGCGAGGCCGACGACGAGACGCTGTTCGAAGAAGACTTTGGGGCCGCGTTCGACGCTGGTGGGGAGGGATTCGAGGAGGAGTACGAGACGGAGATCCCCCGCATCGACACCGGCGTGCAAGGGCTCGATGAGATGATTCAAGGTGGCGTTCCGGAACGCTCGCTGATGGTTGTCATGGGGTCGGCCGGTACCGGTAAGACCACCTTCGGACTCCAGTTTCTCCACCACGGCGTTCAAAACGGCGAGAAGGTCGTTTATATCACTCTCGAGGAAACTCGCGAGGCGATCCTTGCGGCGGCGGGCGAAAAGGGCTGGGACTACGAGCAATACGTTGAGGACGGCCAACTCGCGATTGTCGATCTCGATCCGATCGAGATGGCCAACTCACTTTCCTCGATCCGCAGCGACCTTCCGCGACTAGTCGACGATTTCGGCGCGGAGCGGCTCGTTCTCGACTCCGTCTCACTGCTCGAAATGATGTATGACCAGCAAGCAGAACGACGGACCGAGGTGTTCGATTTCACGAAGGCACTGAAGCGCGCCGGTGTCACGACGATGCTGACCTCCGAGGCCAGCGAATCGAACCCGTACGCCTCCAGACACGGCATTATCGAATACCTCACCGACGCCGTGTTTGTCCTCCAGTACGTTCGCTCGGAGTTCCGCGAGACGCGCCTCGCTGTCGAGATTCAGAAGATACGTAATGCCAACCATTCCCGTGAGACGAAGCCGTACGAAATCACCGGCGACGGAATCTCGGTCTACCAACAGGCAAACATCTTCTGAGCCACAGACGGGTTGAGCACCGCCGGTCCTTGAATCGTCGGTGGTCACCGACGGGAGATACACGCCAGCTGGAGTCAGTCGTTCGACTCCCCGCTCTTGACGGTTGGCTGGGGATCCGCCAGCGGATCGTTCGACAGCGCAGTCGCCATCGACTCGCGCATCTCCGTGAGCTCTCCCACGTCCTCCGAGAGCGCCGCAATCTCCTCACGCAACGCCGTGACATCCTCTTGAACCGTCCCGAGGTCGTCGCGTAACGCCGCCACCTCGGACTGGGTCTCCCCAAGCCCCGAGCGTAGATCAGTCGTCTCAGTGGACAGCTCCGCGCGGATCGCAGTGGCTTCCTCGTCGAGCTTCATCTCAAGATCGTTGCGAGTATCGGTGATCCGCTCGTCGATGTCGTCGACTCGCGACTCAACCCGGTCGACGAACTCCGGGGCAGTCCCATGCTCGTTGAGGAACGACTCAAGGGCCTCGGCATACGTCGCAAACTCCTCAACACGGGCGCTCAGCCGGTCGACACGGAGTTCGGTGCTCCGGCGCTCCGTATCGGTGGTCGCTGGCTCATCGGCTTCTGGCGACTCACGATGCTCAAGATCGGCACCACCGTCAGCCGCCGCCCCGGACCTCGCAGAATCGGGACCCGACGACGGCTCGTCGGGATCAGCGTCCGCGTCAGCGGGCCCCCCGTTCCCAGCGAGTTCCGAGCCGACCTCGGCCTCCAACTCTCTGTTGATGTCATCAGTGGTCGGCGAGGCGCGTGTCGCCCCGGCCGGGTCCGCTGCATTGACTGTCGGCGGCGCGAACGCGAGTTCATCAGGGGGTTCGGTGAGCATGATGCCAAAGACGAGCTACACCGACTCCTCCGCAACGGTCTGTCTGAGCGTGATCATGTCCTCCGAAATCTGCTTGAATTCGGGAGATGCGTCGGGTTTGAATGCTATTGACTCGACCGACAGGTCTGCTGGGACCTGCTGTGCAACTTCCACCAACGTTGGCTCCGCCGTTTGCGACGTGAGCTTGATAGTCCCAACAATCCTCCTGCCGTCGGCTTCGAGGTGACGGGCCATTTTGATCCCCCCTGTGTGACAGTGTGGTCGACACCGTCACTGGTTCTGTTCGACATCGTAGTCAGACATACGTTATCAAACAGACAATAAAAAGTGTGTCTCCAATTCACTCCATGAGGAAACGATCAAGGTCTATTCTTCGACGCCGATGAGTCCATCGCCAGTGATGCGGAACCGGGCGGTGTCGCCGGCCGCTTTCGACCGGTGTTTTTCCAGGGTCGCACGGCGGTTGCCACCACGGAACCGCTCGACACGGAGGACGGCACCTGACCAGTGCGTGAGGGTATTCCCGCCGAGCGGACGCGCCCGGTCCGACTCACTATCCGGGTCCGAGAACACTTGATTCGTGATGACGACCGCGATGTCGTGCTTCCGCGCGAGCGACAGCAGGTGTGTCACCTGGCGGGCGACATTCCGGAGCGCCACGCCGCCGTCATCGCCGTCGCGCTCGAGTCGGTAGAAACCCGTTGCGGAATCGAGAATGATGAGATCGGCCCGCTCGGCGAACTCGGCGGCGCCTCGGACCGCCTCTTCTTGTTCGGCGAAGTCGAGCGCCTCCGAAATAACGACCCGCTCGGCGATGTCATCGACCGGCAGGCCATCGCCGGCGCGAGCGCGTGCCAGCTGCTCGAAACGGTCGGGGGAGAGCCCTTCGGTGTCGATGTACAACGCGGTATCGCCGGCGGCCGCAACCCCGACGGCCGCTGCGAGTGCGAGGTTCGTCTTTCCCGCGGCCGGCGGGCCATACACCTGCGTGACGGCCCCCCGCTCGAATCCCCCGCCCAGCAGCTCATCGACGGTCGAACACCCCGTCGGGATCGGCTCGCTCACACGGGTGCTTCACTGGCGCCGGGTGAAAAGTTCCCGTTTCCCGCGTCGCTTATGCCACGGGGAGCGAATATGAGAGCGTGCTGGTCGTCGCGACGGACGATTTCGAGCTGTACCACGGGCTCGTCGGCGAGCTCCGCGACCGCAAGGTGATGTTTACGACTGTCACCCCCGACGAGTCGCTCCCCGAGTGTGATGTTGTCCTCGCGGGCGGGAACGACGAACTCGACGCGCCGGTACCCGTCGTCCAGGCTGACCCCGCCGAGCCGCGTCGGGCCGTGGAGGAGGCACTTGCGCTTCTCCGGGGAGGATCGGGGCGTACCGTCGTCGGTGTTGATCCTGGCGACCGCCCCGGCGTCGCGGTCCTCGTCGGCGACACCGTCGTCGCGGCGTTCCACGTCCCCCTCGACGCGGTCGCGGCGACCGTCCGCGAGGAGGTCGCCGACGCCCCCGACCCGCTCGTCCGCGTCGGCGACGGCGCGCGCCTCCAGGGTGCCAAGCTCGTTGACGCGCTCTCGGACCTCCCCCTGGAACTCGTCGACGAGACCGGGACGACGCCGTATCTCGGGACCGGCGCTCGCGGGATGGGCGACGTGCTCGCGGCCGTGAACATCGCCCGCCTCGAAGGGGAGCGCGTTGACTCCCGCGAGGTCGAGCCGACGAAGGGGGAGCTCCAGAGTATCAAGAACCGGTCGCGCGAGCGCAGCGAGGACGGCCGCACCATCAACGAACGGCTGGCGCGCCGTGTCGCTGCCGGCGACTTGACCGTCGACGAGGCGCTTGCCGAGCACCGGAACGACACGGACGCCGGGTCACCCGAGTAACGTCACCACGCGCGGGGCGAGCGGGAGGGCGCTCGCGGCCCCGACGGCGACGTCAACGGCGACTAGCCGGACCCGTCGCAACAGCCGTACGCGGCGTGTGGCACCCTCGACGGAGTCTGCTCCTTCGACCGACGCCGTCATGAGTCCGTGATCCGGGGTGTGGACCTGCCCGCGCTTGGAATCGCCCACCAGCCCCGGCAGTCCGTCGCTAAGTAGCGAGGCGACCCCGAACGCGAGTATCACAACGACGATAGACGCGAAGAAGGCCGTCGTCGGCGCGATCGCCGTCAACGTCGTCACCCCGCGAACGCGACGACTGCAGCCCCGCCGATCCAGCCGGCCGTCGCCAGCGGGCGCTCTGCGGCCATCGACATACGCCGGCGTACGGTGATGACGTGCAAAACGGTTCGGTCACTCCCGCACCTGCGCCTCGGCGCGGCGCATCACCTCCCGCGTCGGCAGTCCAGTCGCCGCGGCGACCGCGTCCGCCTCGTCGAACTCCGCGCTCACGTCGTAGGGCGTGCCGGTGTCGTCGCTGGCGATCTTCACCGTCACTTCGTGCGTCTCGCCGCCGATCTTGAGTGCGGCGGTCTCGAACCGGCGGTCCGCCACCCAGCGGTGGCCCGCCCCCGTCTCACGAACCCCGAGCGTGCCGGTCTCCTCGGCGAGCCGCCGCGCGACCGCCCGCGCGTCCTCAGGTTTGACGATGACCTTCACCAGGTGGCCCGGACGCGCCTTCTTCATCGTGGTCGGGATGACCGTCACGTCGCGAGCGCCGGCCTCCGTCAGCGACCGCTGGAGGCTCCCAAGCACCTCCGGCGCGGCGTCGTCGAGGTTCGTCTCCAGTACCCGTATCTCGTCGCGCACGAGACCGCCGGTCGCCTTGCCGACGACGGCGCGGACGACGTTCGGCCGCCCCGCGAGGTCGGCGTGGCCCGCGCCGTACCCCGACGCTGACACGCGCAGCGACGGGAGCGCGTCGACGCCCTCGGCTATCTCCGCCAGGATCGCCGCGCCGGTCGGCGTGAGCAGTTC
>CAYZJQ010000089.1:0-10315 GCA_964478805.1 uncultured Halobacteriales archaeon
AGTGATATAGACAGTTGGCATGACCGAACGGACGGCTGCCTCGCGATTGAACTTGCTGCTAATGCCTGCCGAGCATCACGATCGCTGGCAAACCCGGAAACCCGGAAGCCTGTAACCAGCAGTTACCCCACGGTCGGCCGTGGCGTCCCCTATGGGTCAGCCACCACACCCACGCGATACGTTAGGAACCACCGCCCCGACGCTTGACCCGGGGCTCACCTGTCTTGCTGTCGAGGGGCCTCGGTCGCCCGCTATCGTCGATCTCGCTGTCGCCGCCCTGACACCACATGCCCGGGTCTACTGGGTCGATGCCCGCAACGTCGCGAGCACCTACCGGCTCTACGACCGAGCGGTGAGCGACCGCGTTCTTTCCGGGTTGCAGATCGCCCGTGCGTTCACCGCCTATCAGCACTTCTCGCTTGCGCGAGCGCTCATCGACCGTGTCGATGCGGAAACCGACCTCGTCTGTCTCCCGAACTGCACCCATCTGTATCGCGACGACGACGTTCCCACGTACGAGCGCGACACCTACCTCAGGGCTGTCCTCGCCGGACTCGGCGTCCTCGCCGCCCGTCATGACGTGCCCGTGCTCGTTTCGACGACCCACGACGATGCCCTCGCCGAGCGCGTCCACGACGCCGCCGACCGCCGTATCACTGCCGAGCGGACGGCGTTCGGCCTCCGGTACGACGGCGACGGCGTCGACCAGCACGGCTACCACCACGGCGCGTACTGGCAGACGACCATCCCCTACTGGGTGGAGTTGTACGGCGCCGCCGCGGACACCTCGCTTGTCGAGGCGGCTGCGGCCGCCGAGTTCGCGGGGGTGGCGTAGATGGGCCGCACCAATCCAACGTATCGGCGGTATCTCGAGCGCCAACGCGAGGCGTTCGCAGACTTCCGGCGGGCGTTGCGCCGGCAGTCGCGGGCTGACTTCGACCAGTTGTTCGAACACGCTCACCACTATGCCGACGCCGCCGGCTATCTCAACCGGACGGACCCCGAGACTGCCCTGCTGGTGACGATGCTCGTCGGTCTTGAGGCGGACCGACGGGCGCTCGAACGACGGGTGGCCGACTTGGAAGCGCATGTCGCTGCTGACGGTTGAGTTCCGCGCGGATGCCGTGGTCGAGTGGCACGCAACCTCCAACGGTGTCGAGACACGCCGCGCCACTTCGTATCACCCGACCGTCTACGTGGGCGGGCCCGACGACGCCCTTGCGACACTCGACGCCCGGCTCGCTAGCGACCCGAAGGTCGTCGCTACCGGCGTGGAGTGGTGGTACACATCGCTGGCAGCCGACACCCGCGATCGCGTTCTCCGTGTCGATCTCGAGCGGACGGACGACGCCCGGACGTTCGCGCACGAGGTCCGCAGCTATCACGAACCGGCGCTCACCCAGCCCGGTCGGCTCCGGTTGTACAACGTCGACCTCTCGCCACAGTTCCGCTACTGTCTCGAGACCGATACAGAACCGGTACCCACCCGCACGCTACGGACGCTCCGCGTCACACTCCCGGAGCAGCATCTCGCCGATGGCGCCGTCGATGAACTGCGAATCGCCGGCGACCCAGTCGCGGGCGATGCGGCGACGACGCTTCGCGTGCTCGCCCAGCGGCTCCGGACCACCGACCCCGACGTCCTCGTGGTCTCGTCGGCAGAACTCGTTCCACTGCTCACTGAGGCGGCAGCCGACCACGGGCTCGAGGGGTTCGCAGTGGGCCGCCAGCCCGGCTATCGGACGCTCGCCGGAGCGAGCAGTTACCAGTCCTACGGCCGGGTCGGCCACTCACCGGCTCGATACGCGATTCCAGGGCGCGCGATCGTCGACGCGGCGAATAGCCTCATGTTCGATGAAGCGGGGCTCGCCGGCATCTGTGATTTAGTCGCTCGCTCGTGGAAGCCGCTTCAGGAGACGGCGTGGGGGTCGATCGGGACGATCCTCACTGCCATCCAGATCCGCGAGGCCTTCGCCCGCGACGTACTCGTGCCGTGGAACAAATGGCGCCCGGAAGCGTTCAAATCAGCTGCCCGGCTCCATGCCGCCGACCGCGGCGGCTACATTTTCTCCCCTGAGGTGGGCGTTCACGAGGCAGTCGCCGAGGTCGACTTCGCGTCGCTGTACCCCAACATCATGTGTGAGTACAACATATCGCCGGAGACAATCGACTGTGCCTGCCACGACGGGGCCGACGTACCGGGCCTCGACTACTCGCTGTGCGAGGACCGAGGGTTCGTTCCCGACGTGTTGCAGCCGATTATCAACGACCGCGCCGAACTCAAACAGGCACTGGTGGCGACGGACGATCCCGACACACAGGCGACGCTGCAGGCGAAGGCGGACGCACTGAAGTGGATCCTCGTCTCCTGCTTCGGCTATCAGGGCTATCGAAACGCGAAGTTCGGTCGAATCGAGTGTCACGAGGCGATCAACGCTGTTGCCCGTGAGATTATGCTTGACGCAAAGGCCCGGCTTGAGACGGGCGGCTGGCGGGTCGTCCACGGCATCGTCGACTCGCTGTGGGTCACCCCTGCTGACGACGTCGCCGACCCGGAGCCACTCGGCGCGCTCTGTGCCGAGATCTCAGCCGATGTGGGAATCCCGCTCGAACACGAGGCGGACTTCGCGTGGGTCGCGTTCGTCCCGCGGCGCGACAGCGAGGCCGGCGCTTTAACGAAGTATTTCGGGAAACTGCGCGACACTGAGACCTACAAATTCCGCGGGATCGAGACACGCCAGCGGTCGACGCCCGCGTACATCGCCGCCGTCCAGGAGCGTTTGGTCGCAACGTACGACCGCACTCGCGATCCCGAAGCGGTGATCGACCGACTACGGGCAGCACTAGCCGACCTCCGTGCCGGTGGCGTTCCAGCCTCGGAGTTGGTCGTGACGGCTCGCACGTCGAAGCCGCTTGAGGCGTACACCCAGCGCACGCAGACCGTTGCCGCTTTAGAACGGGCTCACGCGCTCGGCCTCTCGCGATCACCGGGACAGGACGTCGCGTACGTCGTTGTCGACGACAGCGTGGACGGCCCGAACCGCGTCCGGTTCCCGTTCGAGTCGGTCGAGACGTACGACACGGCGCACTACGTAACCCAACTCCGTCGGGCGGCGCTGAGTGTGCTTGCACCGTTGGGCTATGATGATCGGGACTTGGCGCGGGCGCTCCGATCGACGACAGACCGAACGCTTGAATCATTCAGCTGAGCAGCACCGAGATTACAGTGAACTAAGCCGGGGCCAGCGATCGGTGAGGCAGACGCACGAAGTATGTCACCTAGACAAGCGTGACTCAACCCGACCGACACCAGCAGTCACCCCTTCTCGATGGCAATGTGTACGCCTCCACCCGCGACAGCCGCCCCGCGTGAGAGGCCGAGACGAACGGCACTGTCGGAATGGTGGCCCCGAACGATCATGTCGTCTTCGCATCGAGCGACGTCCGCCTCGGGTTTTTGACGCATAGTTAATACCCCGACGCGTTTCACAACTACTCAGCACGGTCAGTGAGACTACGCACTGGGCACTGATTGGAGAGTCGGAGTGACTGAACTGACTATATGCTAGCTTACACCGGTCGCGCTGAATCGGAGGTGCATATCTGCCGAGGGGGTTACCGGAGTCTCGCCTGACAACATCTCGAGGCGGTTGTCATCACAGATGTGCCTGTACAGGTAGTGGCAGAGACTGATACTTCTGTTTCCCGGACTGTGGTACTGAGCACTCGTTGACTCACGGTATTGATGATACTAATTACACCGGCCTATAGAGCGGGCGACTCCCCAGGCTGAACGCGCTGGCACGTACTCGTTTCGGCAGTCCATATCGTCATACTCGGTTTCTTTATTTTCGTCGCCGCAAGAGACGGCTGCACAAATCCCTCAGCGTAATATTGAATGCGACACAGCCAACTAACTCCCCACGATGTCCGACGACCGCGCCCTCCAGCGGCGCTCGGTGCTGGCTGCACTGGGCGCCGTGGTCGCCGGGTGTTCAGCCCCCTCAAGCAACCCCGACCCGGCCACCCAAACAGCGACCGAACAGCCCGTAACAGACTCGCCCGCTCCCGACTCGAAGGCCTCAACGGCGGTTAGCGACTCCCCGGACGAATACGATATCGACGTGCCGTACCGAACCGAGAGTGTGTGGGTCAAGACCGGAACTGATACCGATGACACCGGCCGCTCGGACCGCGTTGAGGTGTACGTCGTCCGGCCTGAGTCGGCAACGACACCGCTCTCCGCGGTCGTCCGTGCCGACCCATACGATATCGCCAGCTCTCCCAAAGATGTCTTCGATATAGAAGGCGTACCCTCACCCGAGGGCCCCTCCGAGGTGTACGGGGCGCGAGATGTGCCCTTGTTCGTTCCCGACTCGGAGCCACCGACTGGGCGCAACGGAGGGACCGCCTCGACACGCCAGCGATTCGCCACAGTCGGGTCGGTCGAAAGGGTTCGGCGAGCGTACGTGCGACTTTTTGTTCCTGAAGGATACGCCTATGTGGACGTGTCGCCGGTTGGGACCGGTCGCTCGACCGGGTGTAACACTCTCGGCGGCGCGTCGGAAGCACAGAGCGTCGTCGCCGCGATCGACTGGCTGAACGACCGTGTCTCTGCGTACGCCGGGCGTGCGAGCGACGACACCGTACGTGCAGGGTGGGCGGATGGCAACGCTGGAATGGTCGGCCAGTCGTACCTGGGTAGCATCCAGAACAACGTCGTCGTGACCGGTGTCGATGGACTGAAGACCATCGTTCCGAAGGCCTCAATCGTCAGCCGCTACCTCGCCAATCGAGCTCACAGCGCCGTCACAACCGACAGCCCAACGCCGTCGTTTGCCGCCAAATGGACGACGGGCGTCAACAAACAGCGGTGCAATGACGTGCTTGAGCGCATGGCGGCCGGCGTCGACTGGCAGTCCGGAAACTTCAACGAGTACTGGGCAGACCGTGAGTACGTCGCTGAGTTCGACAACGTTGATGCCAGCGTCTTGTTGGTGCACACGCTCCGAGACGACACGATGAGTCCGCGGCAGTTGTCGGTGTATGCTGAGGCGCTCCGCCGTCACGACATTCCCCACCGGATGTGGGTTGGGCAGGGTGACCACGGGGCGGTGCCGAACCTGCGAAACAGGTATGCAGGCCGGTATCGAGAACTGTTACTCGACTGGTTCAACTACTGGGTCCGCGGTGAGGCTACTGGCGTAATGGACGGTCCAACGGCGATTGTGGAGACACCGAGCGGTGCTCTAGCGGGCGAACGCGGGTGGCCGTCCCCACGACGCGAGCAGATTTCGTTCCGAGCACGTCCTGGGGAGCCATTCGGTGCGCTCAAACTCGAAGGTTCAGCACCCGATACCACCGACCGATTCGTCGATGATTCCAAGATTCCTGCCTCGACCCTCGTCGGCGAGGAAGCGACCGCGAACCGAGTCGTCTACCGGACGGACCCGTTCGAGGGCCCAGTCCGAGTAAGCGGCACGGTAACACCGTCTCTGACTGTTTCGGTCGACTCGGAGGCTGCTCTTCTCAGTGTCGCAGTCGTCGACTATGGCCCGACCGGGACCCGGCGTCTCATCAGTCGTGGGTGGATGAACCTCCTCAACCGAACCTCGCTGACCGAGTCGGAGCCGCTGGTCCCGGGCGAGCGCTACAACGTGTCGTTCGAGCCGAACCCAGTTGATCATGTCTTTGCTGAGGGCCACCGCCTCGGTGTGATGATCTACTCCAGCGACCGGGCAGTCACGAAGCGTCCGCCGTCCGCGCCGACATTGACAGTCCATCTCGCCGACACGGTGTTTTCAGTGCCGGTCGTCGGAGGCCGGGACGCGCTGACTGGAGCTTCCCCGTCCAGCGCTGCGCTGTATGGCGACTCGCCGTTCGAGTGATCTCCAACGCCCGTGTTGAGCGGCACGCAATCGGCTCGCTATCCACACGCGGTGGTACGTGATATACCAGGTTATTTACTCGCTGATACTCGGAAACCCGGAAGCCTGCACCTTCCGCTTATATGCCTCGGCACGAGTGCCCTCACACGTAGGCCGATGCTTCACAACGCCCGCGTCTTAAACGCCGACTGGGTGCCCGGTGACGTGGTCCACCGCAACACCGAAAAGAACCAGCTGCGGGACGCCCTCGAACCGGTCATCGACGGCGAGATGCCCCGAGACGCCCTTCTGGAAGGACCATCGGGCGCGGGCAAGACCTGTCTCGCCCGTTATACTGCGGCGAAGCTCGAAGAACAGGCACTCGGCGTCCGCACGCAGTACGTCGACTGCTGGAACCATCACAGTCGGTTCCAAGTCCTGCTTGACCTGCTCGAAGGCATCGGCCCGACGCATGAGATCCACCGAAACACGGCCCACGACACGCTCCTCAGTCGGCTTGAGGCCCTCGACAGTCCCTATGTCGTCATCCTCGATGAGGTCGACCAATTGAGCGACAAGAGCCTTCTCCGGTCATTGTGGTCGATCTCCGAGCTGACGTGTATCCTCATTGCTAATCGCGAACAGGACGTGCTCGACCCGCTCGACGAGCGCGTCCGGTCGCGACTCCGCAGTGCCGTGCGCATCCGCTTCGACCAGTACAGCCACGACGAACTCGTTGCGATTCTTGAGGCCCGGGCCGAAGCCGCTCTCACCCCAGATGCGATCAATCGCACGCATCTCGACCACATCGCTGACGCCGCAGCCGGGAACGCCCGCGATGCGATTACCTTTCTCAGACAGGCGGCCCAAGAGGCCGAGTGGGACGGCAGTGAGACGATTACCGAGGCACACGTGGAGACGGCAATCCCCGCTGCCCGGGACACGCTTCGTCAGCGGAGCCTCGACAAGCTCACCGAGGACCAACGCATCCTCTACGACATCCTGCTGGAATCGGGACCGTTGATGCCGAAGACGCTCCACGAGCGGTACGCGACCCGCGTCGAAGAGCCCAAGACCAAGCGAACGATGCGGAAGTATCTGAAGAAGCTCGAACAGTACAATCTCGTCGACAGCGAGGGGACCGGTCCAAGTCGCCACTACGCCCCGGTGTGATCGATGCAGTCCGTATCTTTCGGACTCTCCGAACGGGGCTCTCCGAACCCCGGAATCCCGCGGTCAGTGTTCATCCGTCACTGGCACCGGCCGCCTGTATGGATGCCCCATCGACGGTCGGTCGCAGCAGCGAACGGCTCGCCTGCCAGCGCCCCATAGATTACCTGCGCATCAAAACGAGCAACCGCGTCCGGGCGTTTCCGCTCTCGGAGCTTGCGGAAGCGACAGGGCTTGCTCCAAGGACCGTCAACAATTGACGGCGGCTGCGGCACACGATCAAAGCGACTGGCGGCGGTCGAAACGAAACTTCTTGTCGGTGGGGCATTCAGGTCAGATATGGGATTGTTCGATCGGCTCCGCGGGGACGACGGTCCGCGCGTTGCCTTCTTTGGTATCGACGGCGTACCGTACAGCCTCATCGCCGACAACCCCGATCGGTTCCCGAACCTGACAGCGGTTGCACGTGACGGCGCCGGCGGTGCCATTGATTCGATCGTTCCGCCGGAATCGTCGGCCTGCTGGCCGGCGCTGACGACGGGCGTCAATCCGGGTTCGACCGGTGTCTACGGGTTCCAAGACCGCGAGAATGGCAGTTACGACACCTACGTTCCGATGGGACGTGACGTCCAAGCGACGCGGCTGTGGGACCGGGTGAGCAGCGAAGGGCGCGACGCCACGGTGATGAACGTCCCAGTGACGTTTCCGCCCCAGCGGGATGTCCAGCGGATGGTCTCGGGCTTTCTCTCGCCAAGCGTGGAGAAAGGTGCCTATCCGGACGAGCTGCGCGACCGGCTTGAGTCGTCAGGGTATCGCATCGATATGAACGCCAAGCTCGGCCACAGCGAGGACAAATCCGAGTTCATCGAGGACGCCTACGAGACGCTTGACGCCCGCTATGAGTCGTTCTCACACTACATCGAGCAGGACGACTGGGACCTGTTTTTCGGCGTCTTCATGACGACCGACCGGGTGAACCATTTCCTATTCGGCGATTACGAGCGGGATGGAGAGTACAAAGAGGAGTTCCTCGAGTTCTACGAGCGGGTCGACCGCTATATCGGCCAGCTCCGCGAGCAACTCCCCGAGGACGTGACGATGCTTGTCGCCAGCGATCACGGGTTCACTACGCAGGAGTACGAGGTCCACCTCAACACCTGGCTCGAACAGGCGGGGTGGTTGGAGTTCGCAACCGACGATCATGACTCGCTTGCGGACATCGGCGACGATGCCCGCGCCTACTCGCTCATTCCCGGGCGGGTGTATCTCAACCTCGAAGATCGCGAACCGCGCGGCGCGGTCCCGCAAGATGACTACGACGACGTACGCGCTGAGCTGAAGGCCGAACTAGAGGCAATCGAAGGGCCGACAGGGGAGCCGATTGCCCAGCGGGTCGTTACCAAAGAGGAAGCCTTCCGCGGCCCCCACGACGACATCGCGCCGGATCTGACGATTATTCCGACGCACGGCTACGATCTGAAAGCCGGGTTCAAAGGGCACGATGAGGTGTTCGACACCGGCCCGCGCAACGGGATGCACTCCTTCGAGAACGCGTGTCTGTTCGTCGACGACGAAACGGCGCGAATCGACGATGTCGACCTGTTCGATATCGCGCCGACGATCATGGACTTGATGGATATCGAGATGGACCGTGCCGAGTTCGACGGCGCGTCACTGGTTTAGCTGCCGGGAGACGTCACGTCTTTTAGATAAAGAGCAACGCAGCCCCCCAGCAAGTAGCGCCACAGAGAGCCCAATCCTGTAGAGACTGGGCGCTGTGTGGCCATTCTGGTGGTTGTAGACCGCGTCGTGGACGCAAGCCCCTCGGTCCACAAACGCGAACGACGTCAGCCTGAGTGGGAAGAGACGTTCACAGCAAGTCGTCCAACTCGTCGCTCACCATCGACTCCGTCGCGTCCGGTCGTTCCACCTCGTCGGTAGCCGCGCTCGCACGCTCGAAGAACCGCTCGAGGCGCGCGGACCGCTCGACGCCCCCCAGCAGGACGAGCGCCGCCAATCGGTCGGACTCAAGCGGGAGGTCGCCACCGCGTACCTCCATCGTCCCGAGTTCGTCCTCGAGCCATGATCGCGCGGCTTCGACGCCCTTGCGATTAATCCGGGCAGGATCGCCAGCGATGACGAGCAACGCACTCGCGGCGTCGGTCGCGTCCGGTAGGCTCGTCCCGGTAAAGAGAGCGTTGCGCGCGACCGACGTGATGGCGTTGAGGTTTGCCGTCGCGTCATCGCTCGCGGCGGCTGAGGCGTAGCCAACAGCGGCGAGGTCGCCCGTTCGGAGCGTGTTGATCACCTCCGAGGAGTCGACGACCGATTCAGCGGTCCGCGATCCGCCCTCGCCGGCCGCGAGCAACAGGCCGACCCGGTGGGCGATACGGTCGTTCACCGCGGCGTACCCCTCGTCGACGGACTCACCCGCCTTGCGCCAGGCGTCGTTGTCGACGAGCAGTGTCGCGTCAGCTTCGCGAGCGAGCGTCTTCAGCGAGCGCCCCGCGTTCCGCTGGTACAGTGCCCCCTCGTCTTGGCCCGGTAGGATGCCGAGCGCGTAGACTGGGGTGTCGTAAACCCGTGACAGCTCCCGGGCTAACACCGGCGCTCCACCAGAGCCGGTGCCGCCGCCAAGGCCTGCGGCGAGGAGGATCGCATCACACCGAGAGGTAACGCGCCCGTGGAGGGCGTCAAGCACCTCCGTGCTGTCGGCGTCCATTACCTCGGCACCGAGCTCGTTGTCGCCGCCGACACCGTGGCCGTTCACCCGCTCGGCTCCGACGAGCAGGGTCTCGAGACGCAGAGGTTGGAGGTCGGCACTCGCGGTGTTGACCGCGAGCGCGCCGGTCACCGCCGGCTTTGCGAGGTCGTGTGACGCCAGGGCTTCGGCCAGTTTACCGCCGGCCTGCCCAACGCCGATCAGGGCGACCTTCATGTCTGTTGATGAATTCTGGGCGGGTTTCAGTGTTCCCCCGTCTCGGCTCACACAGAGTCACGGAGGAAGCCCCCGGCTTCAGCCGTGGGAGGAAGCCGACCCCCCATGAGATCAACACTGAGCAATAGCAGGCCGACTCCTCCATGGCACTCGGAGAACATATCGCGATTGCGTATAACTCGCTCATCTCACTCCGCTTGGGGCAGATGCCGTCGAGTGGGGGCGCATCCTGGCAGTGTGGGCAGGCGGCAGGGCCGGTGCCGCTGCACGGCGAGTCCCCCCGCCCCTTCGGGCCGGAGTCAGACGGGGAGTCCACTGGCAAGCCTCCGACGTCAGTCGG
>CAYZJQ010000090.1:0-10131 GCA_964478805.1 uncultured Halobacteriales archaeon
GCTACTGTCAGGTCCACGAACGATTCACCCCCAGCCATGTCGCGGACCTCCGCGAACGCCGCCCTGACGCCAGCGTTGTCGTCCACCCCGAGTGCCGGCGTGAGGTGGTCGAGGTCGCCGACGTGGTCGGCTCCACCTCGACCATCTGCGACACGGTCGCTGCGGCCGACCCCGGCGAGACGTGGGCCATCGGCACGGAGATCCACCTCGCGCGCCATCTTGACCGCTGGCACGACGACGTGGAGGTGCTGCCGCTGTGCGGCGACGCCTGCATGGACTGCAACGCCATGCGACAGATTGACCCGAACTACCTCACCTGGCTGCTAGAGGAGTTGGTCGAAGGGCGCGAACGCAATCGTGTCGAGGTCGCCCCCCGTGAGAAAGAGCTCGCGGGTGTCGCACTCGACCGGATGCTCGAACTATGACACGACGACGAGCGAGTGAGGTGCTCGTCGTCGGCTCGGGGATCGCCGGCTGTGCGGCGGCGTTGGCCGCAGCCCGTGAGGGTGCCGACGTGACGCTCACAACAAAAGCAACCCGGCCGGCCGATACCACCTCATACTGGGCGCAGGGCGGTATCGCGGTCGCACGGGACGACCCCACGCGGTTCCGAACCGACGTGCTTGCGGCCGGCGACGGCGCCTGTGACCCCGCGGCCGTCGACGTGCTCGTCGAGGAGTCCGAGGCTGCGGTGCACGACGTGCTCATCGAGACGCTTGAGGTCCCGTTCGACCACGCAACCGATGGGTTCGACTACGGCCGGGAAGCGGCACACGACGAGCCGCGGATCCTTCACGTCGACGCGGCGACCGGTGCCGCGATCATGCCGCGATTCCTCGAGTATCTCGATACCAGAACGAGCGTTGAGGTGGTCACCGACACGGCCGCCCTGGAACTCGTCACCCACGAAGGGCGGGTCCACGGCGCACTGCTCGAACGCGACGGCGACGTAGAGCCGTGTTTCGCCGGCGCGACGGTGCTCGCGACCGGCGGTATCGGCGCTGCCTACGACCGAACGACCAATCCAGCGGGCGCAACCGGCGACGGGATCGGGATGGCAGCGCTCGCCGGCGCCGACGTCGCCGATATGGCGTACGTCCAGTTTCACCCAACCGCGTACGTCGACACGGCGGCCGACGACGGTGACGGCACCTTCCTGCTGAGCGAGGCGTTACGCGGTGAAGGCGCCGTCCTTCGGAACGCCGACGGCGAGCGGTTCATGCCCGACCGTCACCCCGACGCCGAACTCGCGCCACGGGACATCGTCGCGCGGGCCGTCCGCGAAGAGCGCGAGCGAACCGGTGCGGTTCGCCTTGACGTCGCCCCGCTTGACTTCGCCGGCGACTTCCCGGGGCTCGCGGAGCGGTGTGCCGAGCGCGGTGTTGATCCCGACGCTGGGATTCCAGTTGCCCCGGCCGAACACTTCCTCTGTGGCGGCATCAACGTGGACCTCGATGGCCGCGCAACCCTCGACCGGCTGTTCGCCGTTGGAGAGTGCGCCCGAACCGGCGTCCACGGTGCGAACCGGCTGGCCTCGACCTCGCTGCTCGAAGGGCTCGTCTTCGGCCGTCGAGCCGGCCACGCGGCCACCGGGCACGCGCCCAAGCGGGTCGAGACGCCGGACCTCCGCGACAGTGACCCCGACTTACCGCCACGGTTCGCCGCCGAGAAGTTCCGCCGACTTCAAACGACGATGTCCGAGTACGCTGGCATCGAGCGGACCCCTGGTGGACTCGACACGGCTGCGGCAGGGATCCGCCGACTGAAAGGCGAGGTGGACGCGTACGTGCGGACGCGGACCGCCCGCGAGCTATATGAACTCCGGAACGCGACCGTGTCGGCGCTACTGATCGTTCGCGCAGCGCGTGCGGCGGAATCGCGTGGCTGTCACCACGTCACGGAGAGGGAGGCCAGTGCCGATTGAGACCGCCGCCGTGGAGCGGTGGCTCCACGAGGACATCGGCCACCACGACGTGACCAACGACGTGCCGGGCGCGGCAGCGGGTCGACTGGTCGCCACCGAGGCGGGCGTCGCAGCCGGGCTCGACGCTGCACGGGCCGTGTTCGAGTACCTCGACGTCGGCGTCGTAGCGGCCGTCGACGCCGGGACCCGCGTCACAGCGGGCGACCAGTTGCTCGCCGTTGAAGGAGCCGCGAAGGACGTGCTCCGCGGCGAGCGGGTCGCGGCGAACCTCGTCGGTCATGCGTCGGGTGTAGCGACGGCGACCCGTCGCGCTGTCGACGCGGCCCGTGAGGTGTCCGACGACGTGACGATTGCTGCGACGCGCAAGACGACGCCCGGCCTCCGCGGCGTCGAGAAGCGTGCCGTCGTCGCCGGTGGCGGCGACACCCACCGGCTCGACTGCTCGCACATGGCCATGGTAAAAGAAAACCACATCGCGCAGTTGGGCCTCGAATCCGCGGTCGAGCGGTGCCGCGAACACACCTCCTTCGTGACGAAAGTTGAGTGCGAGGTGGAGTCCCCGGCCGACGCGCCGCGGGCGGCCGATGCAGGCGCGGATATCGTCCTTTTGGATAACATGTCGCCGGCCGAGACGGCGCGGGCGGTCGACCTGCTCGAGGGGGCGGCGCTCACGGAGGCGTCGGGCGGCATCGGGATCGCGGCCGTCCCCGACTACGCCGCGACCGATGTCGACGTGATCTCGATGGGGTCGCTCACCCATTCGGCTACCCAACTCGACGTCTCCTTCCGGGTCGACTGATCCCGTCTCTCCTTTGCGACGCCGACGGAGGCGACGGTGCGGGGCTCTCCCGGCCAGCCAGTGAACTGCCCATGGCCGCGCGACCCGCACTAGTCGACCGGAAACGCCTCGACCGACGACTTCAGGCGGACGCGGTCGGCCCCCGCCGTGCGACCGCACCGTCCGGCGCGGTCACACCCCCTGCTGCCATCATGAGGTCAACGCCCCCGCTCCCGTTTTGAGGAGCGGACGGCACGACCGATCGCAAGCCGCGCGGCACGGGACACCGGGCGCGGCACCGCCCCACTGTGGTCGTGAATAGCTCCCGACGCTCACTCGAGCAACGGCTCGCCGGTCATCGCGTCAGGGTGCGGGACGCCCACGAGTTCAAGCAGTGTCGGCGCGACATCACAGAGGGCACCACCCTGTCGTACCCGGTATCCACCGGCGGTTCCGTCCGGCGTGGTGGAGACGAACGGCACCGGATTGATCGTATGTGCGGTGTGAGGCTCCTCTACGGTCCCCATATCGTCGGCGTTGCCGTGGTCGGCGGTAACGAGGAGGTGACCGCCTGCCTCGCGGACGGCCGCCACCAGCCGTGCGAGTTGCGTATCGACGGCCGCGACGGCCGCGACCGCCGCGTCGAAGTCCCCGGTGTGCCCCACCATGTCCGGGTTCGCGTAGTTGAGGACGAGCACGTCCGGGTCATCGGTCCCGATGATCTCGACGGCGGCGTCGGTCACTTCGGGCGCGGACATCTCGGGCTGGAGATCGTATGTCGGCACGTCCGGTGAGTCGACGATGTGACGCCGTTCGCCCTCGAACTTCACTTCCCGCCCGCCGTTGAGGAAGTACGTGACGTGCGGGTACTTCTCGGACTCGGCGATGCGGACCTGGGTGAGTCCCGCATCGGCGAGCACCTCTCCGAGCGTGTCGCCCGGCTGGTTCGGTGAGAATGCCACCGGCAGATCGAATGTGGCGTCATACTCGGTCATCGTGGCGACGTGTGCGCCCGGCGGGTCGATGGACACTCCTGCCGACTCCCACTCCTCTGGGCGAATGCCCGCGAGCAACCGGGTGAGCTGGCGGGCGCGGTCCGCCCGGAAGTTGGAGAAGACGACCGCGTCGTCGGGCCCGAGCGCGGGAGCGCCCTCGATGAGCGTCGGCACGACGAACTCGTCGGTGTCGCCTCGCTCGTAGCTCGCCTCAACCGCCTCGACCGCCGTTTCGGCTGTATGTGGCGCCTCGCGGTTCACCACCGCGTTAAACGCCTGTGCTGTCCGCTCCCAGTTGCGGTCGCGATCCATCGCGTAGTAGCGCCCGGTGACCGTCGCAACGGTGCCGGTCCCGTGCCGGTCGATTACGGTCTGGAGCTCTGCGAGAAAGTCTGCCCCGGACGTCGGGGCCGTGTCGCGCCCATCAGTGAACGCGTGGGTGACGGCCTCGACCCCGGCGTCGGCGGCGGCCTCGATCAACGCGTGGAGGTGGTGTTGATAAGAGTGGACCCCGCCGTCTGAGACAAGGCCCATCACGTGGACCTGCCCGCCGTGATCGCGGGCGTATCGGAAGGCGCCGGCGATGGTCTCGTTCTCGCCGAGCACACCGGCGGCGGCGTCCTCGCTCACGCGCGTCGAGTCCTGAAGCACGACTCGACCGGCGCCGATGTTGAGGTGGCCGACTTCGCTGTTCCCCATCTGGCCCTCTGGGAGGCCGACGCGACGGCCGTGTGTCTCGAGGGTGCCAACGGCCCCGCGCTCGCAGAGCGCATCGAACGTCGGCGTCGCGGCCGCACGCACCGCGTCGCGGGCTTCGGTGTCGTCGTTCAGTCCCCAGCCGTCGAGGATGACGAGTGCCGCTTTCATACCCGAGAGGTGGCCCCGGACGGTAAGTAGCGTTCGGCTCCCAGCGACCCCGCTACCGGAGCCTTTTCGGCCGCCGGCCCCCAATTCATAGCTATGACACTCGACGGCACCTCGGTCGCCGTGATCGGTGGCGGGTTCGGGGGCCTCTCGACGGCTTGCTATCTCGCCGACGCCGGCGCGGACGTAACGGTCGTAGAGAAGAACGACCAGCTCGGTGGGCGTGCAGCCAGCCTTGACCGCGACGGCTTCCGGTTCGATATGGGTCCCTCCTGGTACCTGATGCCCGATGTCTTCGAGCGGTTCTTCGGTCACTTCGGCCGTGAACCCGAAGAGTACTACCAGCTCGAACGGCTCGACCCACACTACCGGATCTTCTTCAAAGGCGACCAGCAGGGGGCGGCAACGGATGGCGGGGTCGCAGTCGCGACCAGCGCTGACACGGCCGGGGCACCCGGCTTCGGTGAGCACGACGGCGCCCGCTACGTCGACATGCTGCCGAGCCTCGAGGACAACATCGCGACGTTCGACGCCATCGAGCCCGGCGCCGGCGAGGCCCTCCGCGAATACCTCGACACGTCGGCGACTCATTATGAGACGGCCATGAACCACTTCGTCTACGAGGACCGCCCCCGACTGCGTGACTGGGTGGACCTCGACGTCATGAAGGCCGCCCCGATCGGCCTCCAGCTGATCGGTACGATGGACGACTACGTCGCGGAGTACTTCGAGAATCACAAGCTCCGACAGATCATGCAGTACACGCTCGTGTTCTTGGGCGGCTCGCCGAAGAACACGCCGGCGCTGTACAACATGATGAGCCACGTCGATTTCAATATGGGTGTCTACTACCCACGAGGCGGGGATCCGACCCCCGAGGCGCGGGCGATGCTCAACGACCCCGACGGCGAGGTGACGGGCCTGCTGGCGGTCGTTGCAGCACTCGTCGACCTCGGGCTGGAGTTGGGCGTCGAGTACGAACTCGGGGCGGCAGTCGAGGAGATCATCGACCGTCGCGAGGGGTTCGAACTCCTGCTTGCGGACGGCTCGCGCCCTCGGTTCGACCGCGTCGTCTCCGACGCCGACTACGCCCACACCGAACAGGAGCTGCTCCCCGAGCGCGACCGCGGCTACGACGCCGACTACTGGGAGGACCGGACCTACGCGCCATCGGCGTTCCTCATGTATCTCGGCGTCGAGGGCGACATCGACCCGCTGGAACACCACACGCTCGTCCTCCCGGACGACTGGGATCCTCACTTCCGGTCGATCTTCGACGAGCCGGCATGGCCCGACGATCCCGCGTACTACGTTTGTGCGCCTTCGGAAACGGACGACAGTGTCGCGCCGGAGGGCCACTCGAACCTGTTCGTGCTCGTCCCGATCGCGCCCGGACTGGAGGACGGCCCCGATGCTCGCGCTCGCTACCGCGAGGCAGTGCTCGATGACCTCGCTGCGAACACGGGCGTCGAGCTGCGTGACCGCATCGTTCTCGAAGAGCAGTTCTCCGTCTCCGAGTTCGCAGACCGCTACAACTCGATGAAGGGAACGGCACTCGGGATGGCCCACACGCTCCGCCAGACCGCGCTACTCCGGCCGCCGCACCGGTCGAAGGAGCTCGACGGCCTCTACTTCACGGGGTCGTACACGACGCCGGGCATCGGCGTGCCGATGTGTCTCATTTCGGGCGAACACACGGCCGACGCGCTCATCTCTGACCAGTAACGGACGAATGTCGGACGCACCGCTGCTCGACCGAGTGCTGCCGCCACGCGACACCGTCAGCGGCTATCTCATCCGGCTGTCGCGCCCGCGTTTCTGGCTCTATCTTGCAGGCCCCGTCGTCGTCGGGGTCGCGTACGCCGCCAGCACGCCCGGCGAACTGTTCGCCCCCGTCGCGGTCGCGCTGTTCGCGTACTTCCTGCTTCCCGCAAACGTCTTTCTGTACGGGGTCAACGACGTGTTCGACCGCGACATCGACGCCGAGAATCCAAAAAAGGACGACCGAGAGGTGCGCTACCGCGGCGACTGGACCGTCCCCGTCGCGGTCGCCCTCTCCGGACTGGCAGGGCTGGCGTTTTTGCCGGTCGTGCCGCCGGCAGGGGCCGTTGCGATGATCGGCTTCCTCCTCTTGGGCGCCGCCTACTCCGCGCCGCCGTTCCGGCTTAAGACCGTCCCGCCGCTTGACTCGCTGTCGAACGGCCTCTACGTGCTGCCGGGCGTTGTCGCGTACGCGGCGCTCGCTGGCGGCCCCCCGCCCGCACTCGCGCTCGCCGGCGGCTGGCTGTGGGCGATGGCGATGCATACCTTCTCCGCCATCCCAGATATCGACCCCGACCGGCGTGCGGGTATCGAGACGACGGCAACCCGATTGGGCGAGCGGCAAACCTACGCCTACTGTGCCGGACTGTGGACGCTCGCGGCAGTCGCGTTCGCGCTACTCCATCCCGCCCTCGGCGCGGTATTCGCCTTCTATCCGGTGTTCGTCGTGGGCGTCGTCGCCGCCGGTGTCGACGTTGAACGGGCCTACTGGTGGTTCCCGGCGCTCAACACCGCCGCCGGAACGCTGCTGACAAACGCGGCCCTGTGGGTGCTGTTGTATGGCTGACGCCGCCGATACCGGGACAGGGGTCTCGCTGCCGACGACGCGCGCAGAGGTCGAAACCCGGCTGGATGCCCTCGTTGCAGCCAATCGATTCACCATCGCGGTCGTGTTTCCCACCGTCGGGGCCGTTCTCCTGCTGGCAAGCGCCGAGGGGCTGCTTGGCCCGCTTGATTTCAATCCACTGCTCGTGCTGGTCGGGACGCTCGTGATGCGGCTCCCCCTTATTGCCGGCGTCGCGCCGCTGGTCGGACGCCGCGCAGCCGCTGGACTGGGGCTGCTCACGCTGTATGCGTACGTGATCGAGTACATCGGAACGACGACCGGCCTGCCCTACGGCCCCTTCGTCTACGGGGTTGATCTCGGGCCGATGCTGCTCGACAAGGTGCCGCTCGGGCTCCCGATCTTTTTTCTTCCGCTGGTGGTGAACGCTTATCTATTGTGTCTGCTCCTGCTCGGTGCTCGCGCACGGGCGGCGCTCGTGCGCGTTCCTACCGTCATCACGGTCGTCCTGCTGATGGATTTCGTGCTTGATCCGGGTGCCGTCGCGCTCGGATTTTGGGAGTACGACCTCGGCACCGTCCCGGTAGGAATCTGGCCGTACGATTCGGGATGGGCCTTCTACGGCGTGCCGGCCTCGAACTTCGCCGGGTGGGTGCTGTCGGCGACGGTTGCCGTGGTCGTGCTGGACCGCGCGTTCGCCTGGACGGCGCTGCGTGCGCGGGTGCACCGCTGCGCGTTCATGCTTGACGATCTCGTCTCGTTCGTCATTTTGTGGGGAGGAATCAACGCCTACTTCGGACAGTGGATTCCGGTGGCACTGGCCGGGCTTCTCGGGATCGGCCTGTGGCGTGCGGACCGCTTCGACGTCCCCCCACCGCCGTGGCTCAAACGGCGGTAACACGCGGACGGAGCGGGCCAGTCACCGTGCCGGGCTCGGTGTCCCAGGTTCGGCGTGTGCGGAGTGGTCACCGCTCGGAACCGCCGCAACCTTCGCGAACACGGCTTCCGGGTCTTTGTTCCACAGCCAGTGCCAGCGCGTCCGCACGAGTAGCGAGAGCTTCCGCCGCCGGGAGAGCGACGGCGTCGCGGTCAGCGTGTCGAAGTCGCGCCGCCGGATGAGCCGGTGGTGGTCGGCGTACAACACGGCGGCGGTGAGCACGGCGAACTGGCAGTCTCGTGGGAGATACTTGATGCCGGCGACACCCTCACGATACAGCTCCTCGGCGCGGTGGAGTTCCGCCTGGACCGCACGCCGGAACTCCGGTGTCGGCTCTCGTGTCTCGACCGTCTCGGCGCTCGCGCCGAACTCCTCCAGCGTCTCGATAGGCAGATAGATCCGGTTGAGTTCGTCGATGTCCTCACGCACGTCGCGCAGGAAATTCGTCAGCTGGAACGCTTCGCCGAGTGCCTCGGCATACGGGAGTGCCATCTCCCGCTCCTCGGGGTCGTCGGGCTTCATGACGTACGTCATCATGACGCCGACGGCCGAGGCAGAGCCGCGCATGTACGACTCCAGTTCGTCGTAGGTTTGATACCGCGCCTTCTGGGTGTCTGCGATCATCGCGTCGATGAACGTCTCGACCTCCCCGTCCGGGATCGAGTACGCTTCGCGCATCTCTGAGAAGGCGGTCAACACGGGGTCGTCGCTGTCGGTTCGTCCGAGGGCGGCGTCGCGGATCTCGTGCAGGCGGCGTCGCTGCTCGTCGACACCGACTCCGTCGGCGTCGTCGACGACCTCGTCGGCCACCCGGAAGAACGCGTACAGCACGTACGTCGCCTCGCGCACCCGCTCGGGGAGCACCCGCGTCGCGTACCAGAACGTCTTCCCCGTGGCCCGGTGGATGGACTTGCTCTCCGCGAGCTGGGACTCGTCGACCATTCGCTCGTTCGAAGGTAGGAGGGGACGCTTCTTATAAGTTCGCTGGGGACCCCGACACACACCCGCTCGTGCCCCCGATTCCGTCGCCGCTCAGGGGCCGAGATACCCCCATGCGAGCAGCCGGTCGCCGTCGCCGACCCACCGCTCACCGATGTCGTCGCGATAGTAGCAGTTCGGGACGGTGATGCGGTCGATGCGGTGATAGGCCTGCTCGCGGGCGGCGGCCATCGTCTCGCCGGTGCCCGTGACCACCAGCGGCATCCCGTTCTCGCCGGCGACGCGCCACTGGTGGCCCCCATCCACGGCAACCCGCTTTGCGTCCTCGATGTGGACGCCCGCAGGAACGGTCCCGGAGACGGTCTGTCGGTCCGGGTCCGGCGTCCCCGCGTCCGCGAAAACAAGGGCTGCGTCCCGGGAACTTTCCGCGTACGTCGCCTCGTCGTTGAACGGGAACGGCGGAAGTACCAACCGCACGCCGACCGCGAACCCCGGGTGGGTCTCCAGACTCGGGTTGCGGCCCCGCGCCAAGTCGTGAAGGAACCGGCCCGTCTCCGAACGAAAGGTCTCCTGCTGGAGCGTGATGGTCGGGTAGCCGAACCGGGGGGTAAACTCCAGGGGGTAGATCCCCGTCGCATCGACGATGCAGTTGATGTCGATGCTCCCGACGTATCCCTCTTCGGCGAGCCAGCCTTCGAGTTTGCCAAGCGTCGCCTCGAACAGTTCGTTCCGTCCACCCCAGAACATCGACGTGCCCATCTCACCCGTCGAGGGGCCGATGTTGCCCGGGAACAGTTTCTTGTGCTCGCAAATGTGGCATCTATAATAGATTTCAAAATCGGATTCTGTACTAACAGGGCTTCTGTGGCCTGCTATTCGAACTTCCGTATTTTGGTCTGTTTCCCTCTTAAGTACTCATCTGCGCCGAAAGTAGAAATCACGGTTTCCGAAATCACGATTTCTATAATCGAGAATTCTATTTGGGCCGGGGGACTATCGGGTGTATGGAGCAATTCGTTGATCGGGACGTCGAACTCGGTCAACTCACGGACTGCTACGAGTCCGGGACCGCAGACTTCGTCGTCATCT
>CAYZJQ010000091.1:0-9957 GCA_964478805.1 uncultured Halobacteriales archaeon
ATCATGGATTGAAAATCACCTCGACGGATTCATTCAGAAGTTGCGTTAGTCACTATCGCGGGTCGCCGGGGCGTTCGAGAATCAGGAATTCGACGCCATCGTCGTCACGGATGGCGGCGAGTATCGCGGCATCGTGAGTCGCCGGCAGCTGGCAGCCTCGTCCAACCAGCCGTCCGCGAAGGTCGGCTCGCGCGTTCAGCACGTCCCGACCGTCGACCGCACCGAAGACGTCCGCGAAGTCGCACGACTCATGCTGGGCAGCGACGCGAAAACGCTGCCCGTTCTCGACGACGGCCGTATCGTCGGTGTAGTGACCGCCGATGCCGTCCTCGCGGCCGTCCGGCCGTTTCCTGATGCGGTGACCGTTGAGGACGCCTACACGACCGAACTGGTCAGTGCGGCCCCGGAGACGACGATCGGGAAAGCGCTCAACCTGCTTCGTGAGGCCGGAGTCGCGCACCTCCCCGTTGTCGACAGGGCCGAACTCGTGGGGATAGTGAGTCTGTACGATGTCATCGATTTCACGACCCGAGGTGGCAGCAAAAGCCAGGGCGGGTCCGCGAGCAGGTCCGATAGCCGCGCCGGCGGGGGCCAGGGGCGTGGTGGGTTCGGCTCCCGTGAGGGCGAAGGCGACCGAATGCTTGACCTGCCGGTGCGGAACCTGATGTCAGAGACAGTCGAAGCCGTGGCGCGAAGTGCCTCGCTCGATGACGTCGTTGCGCGAATGTTCGACCAGGAGAACTCCTCGCTCGTTGTCAGCGGGGATGAGACCGACGAGACTGGCGAGCCGATCGGGATCGTCACGAAGACAGACATCATCGAGGCGCTCACCTGGGAACAGGACGACCGAACCGCCGTGCAGGTGTTCGGGCTCGACTTGCTGGAGGGGATGGACTACGACGATGTCTCGGCGGTAATCGAAAACATGGCCCTCAAGTACGGAGAGATGACTGTCCTCAAAGCCAGCATCGAACTGCAGGCGCACAAAGAACAGCACCGTGGCGTGCCACTGATACTCGCGCGGATCCGGCTGGTCACCGACCGGGGCTACTTCACCGCCGATGGCGAGGGATACGGGGCCTCGCATGCCCTGCGTCTCGCAGCGAACGCAGTCGAGCGACAGCTCCTCAAGCGGAAAACCTACGACCAATCGAAAAAGCGTCTCGACACAAACGAACAAGAACGGCTCTACGGCTGGTGGCTCGGAAAATGAGCTTCGCCCCCAGTGGTGGTATCGAGACTCCAGTTGATGAGCCCCGGCCGCGCACCGGCAGCTGGACGCGATCCAGCCGCTCTCCGGTGCAGAACGACAGCCTACGGCGGGTCAGCGGTGACCCGGCTCGCGAGTCGGGCCGTCGATTGCCTACGTCGACTACCGTCGGACCCGACCGCTCAACAGGTAGCGGTGTGGACCGTCGCCAGCGTGCTCGGCGACGGCCGCCGCCTCGGCGGTCGCAGGCACCGTCGCCGATGGGGTCGCTCTTGCGCGACCGGCCTACAGCCGTGCGCGCGTCTCAGTTACCACAGCTGCACAATAGCGCTGGTTGATACGCGTGCGGCGCCATCTACCTGGTAGATGGTCCTTCCACCCACGCTGCAGATTGACCTCCCCGTGGTCGCGATCGGGAGTCTGCTCGCACTCGTGCTAGTAGTCGTGACGCTGTGGCAGACGGTACGGTTCGTCGATGCCTACGACCAACACGCGCTCACCGTGTTCGGCGAGTACCGGAGACTGCTCGGGCCGGGACTCAACCTCATCCCTCCGTTCGTCTCCCGTACCTACCCGTTCGATATGCGCACACAAACGATGGACATCCCCCGCCAGGAGGCGATCACGCGGGACAACTCGCCCGTTACCGCCGATGCGGTCGTCTACCTGCGCGTGAGGGATGCCAAGAAAGCGTTCCTTGAGGTGGACGACTACAAAACCGCCGTTTCGAATCTCGCGCAGACCACGCTACGGGCTGCCATCGGCGACATGGAACTCGACGACACACTCAGCAAGCGCCAGGAGATCAACGCGCGCATTCGCCGCGAACTCGACGAGCCGACCGACAAATGGGGGATCCGCGTGGAGTCGGTGGAGGTCCGCGAGGTCAACCCGAGTCCCGAGGTCCAGCAGGCGATGGAGCAGCAAACCTCTGCCGAGCGCCGTCGCCGGGCGACAATCCTCGAGGCGCAGGGACAACGGCGCTCGGCCGTCGAGCAGGCGGAGGGGGACAAGCAGTCGAACATCATCCGCGCCCAGGGCGAAAAACAGAGTCAGATCCTCGAAGCGCAGGGTGACGCCATCTCGACGGTGCTGCGGGCGAAGGCCGCCGAGTCGATGGGCGAACGTGCTATCATCGATAAGGGACTGGACACGCTGGCGAAGATCGGTCAGAGCCCGTCGACAACGTTCGTCATCCCGCAAGAACTGACGTCGCTCGTCGGCCGCTACGGCCCGCAGCTTACCGACAGTGCCGTCGCAACCACCGACTCGCAGCTCGACAGCCAGCTCTTCGACACCGAGACACGCGCGCTGCTTGGTCTTGACGACATCACCGAGATCATCGGAGAAGTCGACCAGGCAGCCGATGTGACCATCGAGCTCGTCGAGTAAAGCGTTCTAAGCGGAGACCCACCGTTCAAAGATGCGGGGAGCTCAAGCGTCGCCGGCCAGGCCGTGTCCGGTCGGGCTCAGTCGGACCTCAAGCAGCCTCCCCTACGCTCACATCCATGTCAGGGCCAGTCAGCGGTCCGACGCCGGCATCGCGTACGACCGGCTGACGTCGCCATCGATCGTCAACTCGGCCCCGTCGACGGTCGGCAGCGTCAACTCGACGTTGTCACGGTCCATCAGCGCGACCTTCCCGTTGCGATACGCGGCCGCGACCCGCTCGCCGAGCAGGTGGCCGTCGATCCCGTTGCTCCGGTAGTGGATCCCCGCCCAGTTGCGCCCGAGATAGTGGTTGAACTGGAGCTTGTTCAGCTCCGCCTCGATGGTCAGCGAGGCGTCGATCGCGAACCGCGTCACCGGATCGGTCAGCAGCGAGCGAAGCGAAATATAGCGGCTCCCGACAGCGGTCCTCGCGGCAACCTCACTCCGTGAGGTCGTCCCCCAGCGAGCCCTCGTACTTCTCCCGGTCCGTCTCGGGGAGGTACTGCTCCTCCCAGCCGACGACCTCGGAGAAGCCGGAGAACGCGTGGAGGCTGCCGAGCGACTGGGCGTCGAAGGCGTCGTCGACGCCGCGCATCGCCGCGACCGGGTCGTCGGCGAACGCCTGCATGTCGGCGTGCACCTGCGCGATCGTCGACAGCGTCGCGAGGATGGGGAAGATCACGAGGTCGAAGCCCCACTCGTCGAGCGCGTCCAACTCGACGTACGGCGAGCTGCCGAGGTTGCCGACGAAGTTGTACAGAACCGGGCCGTCGACGTCGTGTCCGACTTTCTGGAGCTCGTCGGCGTTGGTCGGCCCCTCGACGAAGCCGACGTCCGCGCCGGCGTCGAGATAGGCGTTCACCCGGTCGATCGCCTCACCGAGCGAGCCACCGCCCGTCCCGCGGGCGTCGCTCCGCGCGATGATGACGAACGACTCGCCGCGCTCGTCGCGGACGTCGGCGGCGGCTGCAATCTTCCCGACTGCCTCCTCCTTCGGGATGACCTGGCGGCCCTTCGTGTGGCCACACCGCTTCGGGAACGTCTGGTCCTCAATGTGGATGGCGCCGACGCCCGCCTTGATGTACTCGCGGACCGTCCGAACGACGTTGGTCGCGTTGCCGTAGCCGTTGTCCGCGTCCGCGATGAGCGGCACGTCGACCCGTTCTTGAATGTTCGCGGCGTTCTCGATCATCTCGGGCATGGTGATGAACCCCGCATCAGGATAGCCAACCTTCGAGAGCGAGGTGCCGTACCCCGTCATGTAGATTGCGTCGAAGCCGACGCTGTCGGCGACGGCCGCGGTCAGCGGGTCGTGGACGCCCGGACAGACGAGCAGGTCGTCGCTCGCGAGCCGCTCGCGCAGCGCCGCGCCTTGGCCCGTCATGGGCACCTCTGCGGTGGCCCCACGCATAGGTCGGCGGTCGGCGGCTGGCGGTGCGGGGTGGGCGGCTCGTGAGTCGTAGTCATCGTCGGGTCATGTGTCGTCGTCGGTCACATCGCTGTCGGTCTCGAGGTGTGCAATCACGTCGTCGGTCAGAACGACGTCGCCGTACTTCGCGTCGATGTCGAAGAGGTTCGCGCGGTGGGGCGCCTCGGCCCGGTCGCCGACGGCGTCCGCAGGAACGATCGTCCGGTAGCCGTGCTGGAGGCTGTCGACGGCCGTCGCGCGGACGCAGCCACTCGTCGTGACGCCCGCGATGACGAGCGTGTCGACCCGGTCGGTCGTCAGCTCCGTCTCGAGGTCCGTCCCGAAGAACGCGCTGGCGTACTTCTTGAGGACGACCCGCTCGTCGCCCTCTGGCGCGATGCGGTCGTCCACCTCGACGCGGTCGGAGCCGAGCCGGAGTTCGCGCAGCGCCGGTACCTTCTCGATGAACCGACCGGCGTCGCCGTACGACTCCTCGAACGCGACGGTGGTGAAGTACCGCGGCAGGTCGTGTGCGCGGAACGTCTCGAGCAGCCGGCCGGTCCGCTCGATGACGTCGCTCACGTCCGCTCCGAGGTCGCTCTCGGGGTCGGTGAAGGCGTTGATCAGATCGATCACGACGAGTGCCGGCCGCTCGCCGAGTCCGACGCGGCCGCCGAACTCCTTGTCGCCGTAGTGGTCTTCGAACTCCTCCGTCCAGGTCATGTCGTGTTGCCCTCGCTGTCGAATCTGTGACGGGGGCGGTCAGTTCCCCCGGCTGTCGAACTCGCGGCGCTCCGCGGCGATCTGTGCTTCGAGGTCGTCGTACTCCGGTAGCGGGCCGTAGTCGAACTCCTCGAGGTCGTCCCGACTGTCGCGGAGCTCCGCGCGGCGCTGCTCGGTGGCCGCGTCGTCGACGTGGCCGTCCGTCACGACGACGCCGTACTCCTCGGCGGCCACAGCCTCGGAGATGAGCCCACGGCGCACCTCCGTCGCGACCGTCGCGGGGTCTCGCTCGAGTGGGTCGCCGAGCCCGCCCCCGCCAGCGGTGCTGAAGACGAGTTTGTCGCCCGCTGCGACGGGGACGTTCTCGACCTTCGACGGCAGCTCCTCTTCAGTGCCGTCCGTCCGGATGAGCCGTTTCTCGCTCGGTTGGGCGTATTTCCCCCCGTCGACGCCCCATGGATAGGTGTGGGCGCGGTCGTCCTGGAAGGTGATGGCGCCGTCCTCCTCGAAGGTGTACACCTTCGTGATGCCGTGGCCACCGCGGAACTCACCGGCCCCACCGGTGTCGGCCCGCGTGCTGTACTCGTCGATGCTCAGCGGGTAGTACGCCTCCTGGTACTCCGCTGGAACCGTCCGGAACAACGGCCACCACGAGTGGCCATCGAGGCCGTCACCGCCGGGGCGGGCCGGAATCCCTCCGTAGAGGATCTCGAGCATCTGGAAGTCGTTCCCCTCTGAGTCGGTGCCTGCGTACACCAAGTTCGGCGACGTGCCGTAGCTGCCAGCGACGGAGAAGCCGTCGATGAGCTTCGAGAACGTCGCCTGCAGCACGTCGAACTGGCGGGCCATCATCGGCAGCCGGTTGCCGAGCGCGGCCGGATACTCCGGCTGGACGACCGACCCCTCGGGCAGCGTGACCTCGAAGAGGTCATAATAGCCGTCGTTGAACGTCAACAGGGGGTCGAACGCCATGATGAGGAACACGCCGGTGAACATCTTGAACATCTTCTCGTTTAACAGGAAGTTCACCGTCCCCGGCACCTGTGCGTCCGTGCCCGTCCAGTCGAGATACACCGTCTCGCCCTCGCGGTAAATCTCGAGGTGGAGCTTGATCGGGCCGTTGCCGAGCCCGTCGTCGTCGACGTAGTCCTCGAAGGTGTAGCGTTCGCCCTCGGGGATGAACTCGTGGATGAGGTCGATCATCCCGTCGCGCGTCCGGTCAAGGATGGCATCACAGGCCTCGACGTACGTCTCCTTGCCGAAGCGGTCACACAGCTCGTGGACCCGCGTCTCGGCGGCCTTGGTCCCGGCCGCGAGCGCCTTGATGTCGGCTTCCGCGTGGTCGGGCAGCCGCGTGTTGTGCGCGAACGTCTGGAGCAGTTCGCTGTCGAACTCCCCCTCCTTGTAGAGCTTGACCGGTGGCAGGCGCATCCCCTCCTCGAAGATGGTCCGCGCCTGCACGGGCATGCTCCCGGGCGTCTTCCCGCCGACGTCCATCAGATTGCCCCACTGGCTGGCGTACCCGACGAGGTCGTCGTCATAGAAGATGGGTCGCAACAGCAGCATGTCCGGCGTGTGCGACACCGCGCCGGCACACATGTAGGGGTCGTTCGTCGCGATGACGTCGCCGTCCGCGAGGTCGTCGGCCTCGAACGGCGAGTTCTCGAGGATGATGTCGATCGCCGAGCCGAACTGGCCCATCACCATCCGGCCCTGCGCGTCGGCGATGAGCGGGAACTGGTCGGACTGCTCGCGGATGACCGGGCTGATCGCCGTCGTCTCGACGACCCGGTCCATCTCCTCGCGCGTGTTCGCGAGCGTGCTCTCGACGATATCGAGCGTCGTCGTGTCGATGTCGTGTGCGCCGACGAAGTCGGGCGTCTCAGCGCTCATCGGCCATCACCTCTGGTGATCTCCAGGTTGGCATACCGATCGACCGTCGCCGTGTACGCCGGCTGGACGACGATCGTCGAATCGTCCTCGACGACGATCGCCGGCCCGTCGATCTCGTTGCCCGCCACCAGTTCCGTCCGGTCGTAGATCGGCGTGTCGTGATAGCTGCCATCGAAGTACACCTCGGTCGTGCCCACGTGTGCGCCGCTGGGGTCGCTGTCGCCGGCCTCGGCCGCCTCGATGGTGACCCCCTCGATGCGGCCCCTGCCGATGGCCCGCAGGGTGGCGATCTCCAGCGGGGCGTCCAGCGAGAAGCCGAACTGTCGGTCGTGGCGCGCCTCGAAGTCGCCCTTAATCTCGGCGAGCCCGGTGTCGCTTTGCAGGTTGTCGACATCGACCGGGATCGACATCTGGATGTCCTGGCGGAAATACCGGCAGTCGGCGTAATACTCGAAGTCGTGGTCCGATTCGGCGACGCCCTCCGAGGCGAGCCAGTCAGCCGCCTCCGACTGCAAGGCCATGAGCTCGGCGTGGACGTCCGCGCCGTCGACATCCTGGTCGGTCTCCAGATACGTTTCGGAGAACTCGTTTTGCACGTCGGAGGTGAGGAAGCCGAATGCGGACATCACGCCCGGCCCCGGTGGGATGATGAGCGGGTCCGCACCCATCACGTCCACGAGGGCGTTCGCGTGCATCGGGCCCGCACCGCCGAACGCGACGAGCCCGAAATCACGGGGGTCGTAGCCGCGCTCGACCGAGACGACCCGAAGCGCGCCGTGCATGTTCTCGTTGACGATATCGAGGATGGCCTGGGCCGCCTCCTCGACGGTGCTGCCGCGCTCGTCGGCGATGCCGGCGATCGCCTCGCGGGCGGCCTCGTGGTCGAGACGCATCGTCCCGCCGAGCTTCACCATCGGCGGGATCCGTCCGAGCACGACATTGGCGTCTGTCACGGTCGGCTCCTTGCCGCCTTGGCCGTAACAGGCCGGGCCGGGGTCCGCGCCGGCGCTCTCGGGGCCGACCTGCAGGGCGCCGCTGAGCTGGACGCGGGCAATCGAGCCCCCACCCGCGCCGACGGTGTTCACGTCGACCGAGCGGGATTTGAACTCCCGATAGCCCACCTTCGTCTGCCGGGTCGTCCCCGGGATGCCGTCCTCGACGAGGGAGACGTCCGTCGACGTCCCGCCCATATCGAGCGTCAGAACGTCCGGGACGTCCGTCTTCTCCGCGATGGTCGCCGCTCCGACGACCCCACCGCTCGGCCCAGAGAGCGCGAGTTCGACCGGGAGGCGCTTGGCCGCCGTCGAACTCATCAGCCCGCCGTCCGACCGGACGACGTTCATCGTCGCGGTCGAGCCGGCCTCCTCGAGCGAGGCGTCGAGGTCGTCGAGGTACTGGATAACCTGCGGTCGGGCGTAGTCGTTAATCACCGTCGTCAGCGTCCGCTCGTACTCGCCGTACTCCGGGACGATCTCCGCGGAGATGGACACGGGGAGCCCCGGCGCTTCTTCCTCGACGATCTCCCGCACCCGCTCCTCGTGAACCGGGTTGAGATACGAGTTGAGCAGCGCCACCGTCACCGCCTCGACGCCGGCCGCCTGCAGCTCCTGCACTGCCGTGCGGACCGCCGCCTCGTCGAGCGGCTCGACCTCCTCGCCGGCCGGGGCGGAGATCTTGCCCGCGACGCCGCGCGTGTCGACGAGGTCCGCGAGCGGGTCGGGCTTCTCCATCCCGATCCACCCGTACAGCGGCCCCGGCGTCCACGCCCGGGCGAGGTGAAGGACGTCCTCGTGGCCCGCGGTCGTGATGAGCCCGACGCGCGAGCCCGTCTCCTCGAGCAGCATGTTCGTCACGACCGTCGTGCCGTGGAACACCAGGTCGAGCTCGCCGACGCTCGTGCCGGCTTTCCTCGTTGCCTCCTCGATACCCCGCAACACCCCCTCCGATGGATTCGCTGGCGTCGAGAGCACCTTGTCGATCGTGAGGTCGTGCGTCGTCTCGTCGAACACGATCACGTCGGTGAAGGTCCCCCCAACGTCCACACCCAAGTTGTATGTCATGTGTTACCGCGTGCATTGGGAGACTCCGCAGTGAATCCTAAGCGTTGCCCCAACAGCTGTTGGGTCTGTTTATGCCGTCACGTCGGTGAGAGTTGTGTTCTAGCGACCGGTGCTGGGACAGCACGGGTCAGTGGGCCGTCATCGGGTGCTCGGGTCGCGGTCGTCGCCACGGGGGCGGGCCACGCACCGGTGGCTAGCTCGCCCGCACATACCTTTTTACGCCGCTCTCGCTCACAGAGAGGCGGGAAAGCGAGGATGTTCACCGCGACGCTCCACTTCACCCAGCAGCGAGAGTGTATCCTCCGGACGCTCACGGCCGACCTCGACCGGCCGGTGCCGATCGAGATCGAGGAAGTCCGGGACGGCTCGGTCACCTTCGTCATCCGTGCCGGCGAGCACGCCGATGCGTTCCAGGCGGAACTGGAGGCTGCCGACCACGTCGACTACGTCGACCGCCTCGACGACGACCACCTCCTCGTGACCAAGCCGTCGTGTGGCGCGTACTCGGCGATCTACCAGAACCACGGCACCCTCCGGCGCTCGAACACGGTGCGTGGGCGCCAGCGCGAGTACCACGTCCTCGTCTTCCGGCGCGAGGACCTGAAGGATATCATCTCGGACCTCGAAGAGTTCGGGACCGTTATGCTCGGGAAACTCGAGAAGTTCAGTGCCATGACGGAGTCGCCGCTCACCGACCGGCAGCGATACGTCGCCAGCGAGGCGCTCGCCAGGGGCTACTACGACTGGCCCCGGGGCATCAACAACGGTGACCTCGCCGACGAGTTGGGGATCAGTCGGGCGACGCTGCACGAACACCTCCGCAAGGCCGAACGGAAACTGCTGTCGGCAGTGCTCGCGGACGACCGGAGCCGCGCCGACCAGGTGCGACTTGAACGCGCCGCTCCCGACTCGACGTACGAGTAGCGGCGGCGCCGGTACGCTTGTCCGTCGCCAGCCAGTCGGTCGGTAAGCTACGCGGCAGCTGCCGCCTCGTCGACCGTCCCAGAACCCGCTCGAGATCCGCGAACGCCTCGAGCAGCGCCCACGGCTCCTCGGCGGAGAGCTCATCGACCAGCTCGCGTTCGAGCCCGGAGAGCGCGTCACGGTCTGCGACGTGGTGACGCATCTGTGTGCGCCTGTGGTGGCTCGGGCAAAAGCGTGCGCCCGAGGTGGGGGCCCCTCTGCCGGAGCCCAACCGCTCTTGCACCCGTGCGGCGTGGCCCCGGTATGAA
>CAYZJQ010000092.1:0-9939 GCA_964478805.1 uncultured Halobacteriales archaeon
AGCAGGTCGCGCCCGGTGTCGTAGACGCGGTCGCAGACTCGCCCCTCGATACAGGCGGAGGTCATCGTGACCACGGCCCCTGAGTCGACCATCTCGGCGAGTGTCGGAATAAGGTCCGTGTGGACGTGGCCGAGCCCGGTTCCCTCGATCACGAGGCCGTCGGCGTCGGCAAGCGCCTCCAGCCGCGCGGGGTCCATCCCCGGCGTGAACTTCAGCAACTGGACGTCCCCGTTCAGGTCGGGCGCGATGGCGAGGTCGCGCTCCCCCCGAAGGGTGTACTCGCCGGCGAACGAAACCGCCTCCTCGCCGTCGCTCGCGGCGCCGTAGTCGACACGGCCGAGCGGTTCGGCGCCGACGGTCTCGAAGGCGTCCCGGCGGGAGGTGTGGTTCTTTCGCACCCTCGTTCCACGGTGGAGCGCACAGGCGTCGTCGCTCTCGTTCTCGTGCATGCAGACGAGCACCTCCGCGCAGTCGGCCTTCGCGGCCTCGACGGCGCAGACAGCGTTGACGACGTTGTCCGAGGAGGGCCGATCCGCGGAGCGCTGACTTCCCGTGAACACCACGGGCACCGGGAGGTCGAGCATGAAGGCGAGCACGCTCGCGGTGTACTGCATCGTGTCCGTCCCGTGCATGACGACGACGCCGTCCGCACCGGCTTCGATCTCCTCATGGACCGCGGCGGCGAGCTCCTGCCAGACCGGCGGCTCCATGTTCTCCGAGAGGATGTTCGCGACGACGCGGCCGCGGTAGTTCGCGCGGCCCGCGAGGTCGGGGACGGCCCGGAGCACGTCCTCGGCGTCGAACTGCGCGGTGACCGCACCGGTACGGTAGTCGACGGTCGAGGCGATGGTGCCGCCCGTCGAGATGAGCGACACGGTCGGGAGGTCGTCGTCGAACGCGATCTGGGAGCCGGCCTCGACCTCCTGGCGCTCGTCGACGGCGTACGCGTCCGGTTCGAGCACCTCGGCTGAGGCGGCGTCGCGCGCGACGCCGACGTTGTAGCCGCCGTCGAGCTTCACCACCAAGTGCGTCTCCGTCGTCGAGGGCATCAACACGCCCTCGTGGGTCACGCCGTCGCGGTCGACGCGGACCCGGTCGCCTGCGTTCATACCCGCGCTACCCGGTCGGCGGACTTCAATCCACCCGTACGGCACGGGCGAAAGGTCGTTACCGCTGGCCCGCCAACGGTGCGTATGGCTACCGACGAACTGCTCGCCGAGCAGGACCGCGAGCGAGAGTCATCGGACGAGCCGGAGGAATCCGACGCCTCCGAGGCCGGACGGCTCTCGCGGCTTCGGCCTAACATCTCCTCGCCCTTCTCGCTGCGCGTCTTCCTGCTCGCCGTCCTGTTGATGTTCTTGGGCTCGGCAGCCGCGGGCCTCGTCCCGTTCGTGCCCGCGACGGTCGCCACGCTTGTTGGTGTCTTCGTCGGGGCGTTCGCGCTCGGGCTCGGTCGCGGGACGCGGTCGTATCTTGAGGTGTCCGTCGCGGGCGCTGGAACAGCCGTGGTCGCAGCCCTGACCCAGTTTCTGCTCCTCTCCGTCGTCGGCAACCTCGGGGTTCCCGTCGCGGCCGCGGGCGCCGGGGCGGGGTTGGGCGCGGCGGTCGTCGGTCATTATCTCGGTCGCGACCTCCGCGATGGGCTGACGCGCGACCTCTAGTCGGCAACTCGCCAGCCGTCTGCGTCTCGGACCACGATGTCAAGATCCTTGAGTCGCGAGAGCGCCTCCGCAACCATCTCTGGATTCGCGTCCACGCGCCGGGCGGCTGCTTCGGTGGTCCGCGCCCCATTGGCAAGCGCTGCCAACAGCTCTGCATAGAACCGGCCGTCCCGCTCGCCAAACCGTTCGGAGAGCAGATCCATGACCTCGGTGAGTCGACCCTGCACCCACCGCTGCGCCATCGACAGTTCGTTCTCGAGCGTCTCGAGCCGCTGGAGCTCGCTTGCGAGTTCGGACAGCTCGTCCGACTCGGGGCGCTCACGGCCGTCGCACTCGACGTTCAAAGAGAGGTACCGACAGCCGGTCATATCGAGCGATCGAGAGGCCGAGTACGCCGATTTCGTCCCGAACTCGTACGGAGAAACGTTGACCTCAAGCCGAAGGTTCCGCGCGATAGAAAAGTACTTTCGGCGCTGCTCGTCTACGCGTGACTCGACTAGACCCGCCTCGTCGAGCTTCCGGAGGTGGTCGATGACCGCCTTCGGGCTCACGCCGAGATACTCGGAAATCTCAGTGACGTAACAGGGTTTGCGCGCGAGCAGGCGGAGGATGCGCCGCCGGTTCTCGTTGCCCAGCAGGTCAAGGAGCGCGGCGGAGTCCATTCACCTGACGTTAGTCGCGAGCGGATATAAATACTCGCCGCGCGAGAAGCGGGGCGGTCAGCGTCCGTCAGCGCTCAACTCGTAGTCATTCCCCCGCCCGCGGTCACCGTCCGGCGGGCCGTTCCCCTCGCCGGAGTTGTCGCCTCCGTCAGCATCGTTCCCTTGGCCGCGGTCACCGTCCGATTGACCGTCTCTCTCACCAGCGTCCTCGCTACTTGAGTCGTTCCCTTCCCCGCGATCACTGCCGGGCGCACCGTTTCCATCACCGGGGGCTGCACCGTCGTCAGACTCGTTGCCCTGCCCACGATCGTCCGGAGGCCCGTTTCCCTGGTCCCGGTCGCCGTCGGTTCGGTTGCTGGGCGCCTCCTCCGGTGGGCCCTCACCCGGACCGTCCGTCCGGTTTCCCGGAACGTCAGCTGGTGGGCCGTTGCCCCGGTCGGAACGGTCCGGACCGCCTGCGAGGCCACGGGCACGCTCTGCGACCTCCGGTCCGCTGAGCTCGTTCGCCTGCTCGCGAAGCGTCGTGAGCCGCGTCTCGTTTACCCCCGCGGTCTGTGCGGCGTCCGCGGTGACGTTGAGCGTCGCCTGCAGTGAGTCGATGCGAGCCGCAAGCCGGGCTGCCTGCGCCCGTTCTGCCACGGTGAGGTTCCTCGTGGTGTTCAGCAGGACCGCCCGTTCGTCGCGCAGTCGGTCGATACGGTCCGCCAGCCGGTCGGTGCGCTCTTGCACGAGCGACTCGCGCGTTTCGTTCGACGCCTCCTCGAACCGGGCGCTGAACACGCCATCGTTGACCTCTCCTTCCGCGTCAGCCGCACTCGTCTGGACGAACGCGGAAACCGACGCGCCGAAGCCCACGGTGGTGTTTTCGGTGTCGGTCTCAGGTTGCCCAGCGACGGCCCCGGTGATCTGCTCGCCACCGTCGGGCGTCGCAAGCGCCCCGAGCGGCGCCGTCGCTCCGATCACGACGAGAACGACGAGCAGCGTGACGGCCCGATCCGACATCTCAGTCTGCGATACCAGGGACGTCCACTTAAACCAGGGATGCCGTTCCAACGTTTCAGACCGTTCATTCCGGCGTCACAGTGCCTCACTCCTGACAGACCGCCGGAACGACGGCGGCGTGCACTGTGCCCGAGCGGTCCGGACGACACTTACAGATGCCACGGCTCACGCGCCGAGCGTGCGCCAGCCACCAGGAAGGTCGGGGGCCGAGACGCGGAGTTGTGTCCCCTCTGGCGAGTCACGCAGTTCAACCACGGCGTCGAAGGCGTCGGCGAACATCGCAACCGTCTGCTCGTTGACTTGCTCGGGGTCCACCGTCGAGATGCCCAAGTAGCCAGCCCGGTTGACACGGTCCATTAGGGTGCGGAGGAACTTGTAGACGCTGCCGCGATCCATGTGTTCGAGCATCGCCGTCGCGGACAGGTGACCAACTCGAAGGCCCTCGGTATCCAGGGTGACATACCGCTCGAGCGCGCGGTTGATCGCTGTACCGACCCCCGCTAGATCTGTTGGAGTGTCCACCGCGGTGACGCCATCGCCGTCGCTCCCGAACCCGGTTGCGTCGACGACATGGAGCCGCTCGTCGGCCGCCCCGCCGGCCGCCTCATACGCCGCCGTGAATGGCCCCGCGCCCATCGCCGCGCTCACGACGAGCACGCCGTCGGCCCGACGCTGGCCGGCTGCGAGCAGTTCCAGCGTGACTTCGCGAGCGTTCGTTTCCGGTGGACCGGCAACGAGCAGCCGCGTGCCGGGGTCGACATAGCGGAACTCCTCGAGCGGAATGGACGGGCCGAGATCGTACATCACCCCCCTCCGTCGTCGATGCCGCGCAGCGTCGCCACGAACGTCTCGTCGTCACCGTCAGCGTCGAGCTGCTCGTCGAGTTCGTCGAGCCGGCGTTGTAACCGCTGGTACTCGTCGTTTTCCGCAAGCTCCGCGTCCGACTTGTGCGCCCGGAGCGTCTCGCGCTTCTCCAACAACGCGGTGTATTCGTCGAGCGCGTCCTCGTAGGCCTCGCGCTCGCGCAGCGACGCGATCGTCTCGCGCAGCTGCTCCTCGGTGGCCGGTTTCGTGAGATAACCGTCGAACCCCATCTCGATGATGTCGAAGTCCGGCTCCACCGCCGTCACCATCGCGTACCGGGTGTCGTAGTCTCGCTCTCGCATCTCGGCGAGCGTCTCCTTCCCTGAGAGGCCAGGCATCATCCGGTCGAGCAGCACCACTGCTGGCGGCTCGGCCATCGCATCGATTGTCTCAAGAGCCGTCTCGCCATCGGCCGCGGTGATCACCTCGAAGTCGCCGGTCAGCCACAATTTATACGTCTCACGCACCTTCTCATCGTCTTCAACGACGAGGATTGTCGGGGTCTCGCCGCTCATAGCCACCCCTCTCTCATACAACCATCTCATCGGGGGAGTAATTAAATCGGGCGGCTGCCAGACAGACAGGCGCGGCTGCTGGCCAGCGAGCCAGGTGCCACAACGGACACCTCCGCACCAAACGGTAGGAGCGCCAGCCGCTTATTCCGCGAGGTCCGGCTGACGGAAGCGAAGCACGAACACCGCGCCACCGTCTTCCGTCCACGGCTCCCCGTGGTCGAGCACCCATCGCTCGCGGTCCTCGACCCACACGTCGCCGCCGAAGTCGTCGAGCATCGCGGAGACAAAAAAGAGGCCGAACCCCGATCCAGTGCCGTCCTCGTGAAGCCCCGTCTCGTCGCGCCGGAAAATCGTGTCTTTCACCTCGTCGGAGACGCCCGGCCCGTTGTCGGCGACCCGGAGGTCGACGTACGAGTCCGTCCGTTCAGTCGTCACTTCGATGCGCGGCGTCTCGCTGTCGTTGTGCTCGACTGCGTTCGACAGCACGTTTCCGACCACGTCCACAAGCGTCTCGTCGGCCAGCACGGTCGCATCCTCGGGAACATCCATCCTGAGTTCGACGCCCTCACGAGTGCTCCGCAACGACGCAACGGTCTCAGCGACCGCATCCGCGAGCGATGTCGTACCGAGATCTCGTTCCTGACCGCTCAGTGCATCCAACAGCGCACGGGTTCGCTCCACCTGGTCAGCGATGTCGTCACTCTGCGTGACGATGGTGTCGGCATACTCTGCTACGTCGCCGTCCGTCTGTTCGGCGATGAAGTTCGCGCGCGACCGGACGATCATCATCCGGTTGAGGATGTCATGGCGGAGGATCGAGTTCATTAGTTCGAACTGGTCACGTGTTGCGGCCGCTTCCTCGGCGCGGCGCCGCGACCGGGCATATAGCACGCCCACAAGCAGTCCTGCGAGGCCGCCGGCGCCGGCCGTCGCGAACAGCACGTACTGCGGCTCGCCAACGATGCGTCCCTCCGCGAGCCGCACCGCGATCGTCACCAGCGTCGTCCCGCCAAACAGGACCAGCCCCGCGTAGGCCCCGACGGCGACTCGCCACCGCCCCGTCGCGTCAAAGTCGCTCTCGAGGAGGTAGAGGGCACCGTAGCCGAAGCCAAGTACGGGTAGATACCCTTGTATTGCAGCGATGAGCGGCGGGAGCTGCGTTGGGAGCGACGACAACTCAACAATGAAGTTTGCCGTCACGGTCATGCCGAACACGAGCGCGAGGACGGCGAGCATGACCGGCGGGGCCCGTTCGCTCGCGGCAAGTCGCCTGCGCAGGGAGGCGCGGCCGGCCGAGACGGTCGAACCGGACGCCTCAGCGGTAGTCATTGATATTGCCACACCCGGCCGGGACTTGATTCCTCCGGCCGGCGTGCGGAGCAAAACGCCAGCCTGCACGGTTGTTTCGACGGCTGATTGTGGGTCGATATATGTGCTTCGGCGAACGTTTATCCGTGGTAACGTACCACACAGTATTGAACGATGTTCGAACGCTTCTCGAGCGGCTACTACCTCGGCCGGCTGTACGTTGAGCCGGCCGACGGCGACCGAGCAGTGATGCAGCGTGCCCACCACGAGGCGGTCAACGAGCAGCTATACGCGTCTGGCGAGGGCGTTGAGCGCCTCGACCTTCCACTCGTAATGAAACTCGGGCAGGCCCATCTCCCGGTCCACGCCGCCGACGAGATCCCCGAACGGACCCTCGCGGTCCCTGAGTCAACGTTGGAGACGGCAGGTATCCGCAATCCGCCAACGCTCTCGGAGGTGCTGCTCGCTACCAAAGAGACTGCAAGCCAGCTCTTCGCGTTCGAGAGCCCTCCCGTCTGAGTGTCGACACCCAGAAGACGTATCCTCAGTGCTTGAGTACGACGACCATGCAGGGGGCGGACCGAACCACCCGACAACGCATCGCCGATCACCTCCGAGCGAAGACGACAGAGGCGGGGGCGCTCGCGGCCGAGTTCGAGATCACGACAGCGGACGCGCTCGCCCACGTGAGACATATCGCGCGGTCACTCGACGGCACCGACGAGCAGTTGCTCGCCGCGCCACCACGCTGCCGGGAATGCGGCTTCTCCGAGTTCGACGACCCGGCGAACCGTCCGTCGCGGTGTCCCGAGTGCAAAGCTGAGAGTCTCACGGAGCCGGCGTTCAAAATCGAGTAGTCACACCACCGCGAGTGCGACCGGAACGACGACCAGCAGCGCGAGTGCGTACGTCCCCGCCGAGATCACCCAGTCGCGTCGGACGAGACCTGCTCGGTCGCGAACCGCCCCACCGAACGTCGGGAGCACGAGATAGGCGAAGAAAACAACGAGGAACGCGAACGTCGCGAGGACGGCGAGCAGGTGCGGGACGAGTTCGGCCTCGCCGACTGGCGTTAGAAGCCTGAATGGCCTGACGGACTCAACGGCGAGTGCGACGACGGTATAGAAAACGCCGCCCAGCGTCCCCGCAATATAGTGGACGCCGGAGGCAAGTGGGGGAGCCACGTCCGCGGGGGCGGTTCCGGTGAGCGCGCCGGCGGCCACGAACGGCGGTGTCGACCCTTCGGGTAACCGGTGCATCGGGACGTTCATGATAACGGTTGCGACGAGCCCCACGACCAGCCCCACGACGCCCCTGGCGACGGGCGAGAAGTCAGCGGCGTGCAACGGGACGAGGACGTTCATGTCTGAGGTTCGTCCGGCGTCGGCAAGTGAGCGTCGGTCACGACCCGTCAAGGACGTCCGCGACCGCGGCCCAGGAAAGATCGGTCTTGGGTCCTTGGGTGCTGGCGGCGAGCGCCCCACAGGCGTTCGCGATCGCCAGCGCTCGCTCGCGGTCGTCATCGCGGAGCCGGGCAGCGACGTAGCCGGCGGCAAAAGCATCGCCAGCGCCCGTCGTATCGACTGCCGGCCGGTCGAACCCGGGGTGGGCGTGACTACCGGCCGGGGTCTCGGCCTTGGCGCCGGCGGTGCCGTGCTTCGTGACGACGATCGGTGGTTCGGGGGCTCCTGCAAGCGCCTCGGCTTCGACCTCGTTGACGAAGAGCACATCCGCCCGACCGAGCGTCGCGGAGAAGTCGCGGTCGGCCAGCCGTCGACCGGGATCGACCGACAACGGGATCCCAGCGTCGACGGCGAGCTCGGCGACTCGGGCGGCGGTTGCGGGTCGGGTCGCGGTGACGTGAACGTGATCGGCTGCTGCGACGAGCGCCGGGTCTACGTCCGCGGGCCCGAGCGCCTCGTTCACTCCGGCAGCGCCGAGGACGGCCACCTCGCCGCTCTCATCAACGAGCAGGTACTTCGTCGTCGTCTCGCCGGCGACGGTGTGCAGGCCGGTGGTGTCGACGCCCGCGCGGTCGAGGTCGCGCCGCGCCAACAGGCCGTGTTCGTCGTCGCCGACGCTGCCGACGAGCGCCGCTGCACAGTCGAGCCCCACCAACGCGACAGCGACGTTCGCCGCTGACCCGCCGCCGGTCTGTCGGGTGTTGCGGATCGCCGACTCGCCGTCCGGCTCCGGCAGCCGGTCGAGTCGAAGCGTCACGTCCCAATTGACGTGACCGACGCAGAGAACGCGGGGCATAGCGTCCCATCTGCGTCGGGCGACGACAAAAATCCGGGGGCGGACTACTCGGTGCTGGCGTCGTCGGACCGGGTCGTCGACGCGGCTGTGAGGGGTTCCAGCGCGGTCGCGATGCGCTCGTGTGCGCGAACGAACCGCCACAGGAGGGACCGGAACACCACTGGTGGGACGACGGCGACCCAGCGTGCCACCTGGCCGGCGATGACGACGCTATACGCGAGTGCGAGAAGGGCGAAGACGCCGCCGGCTACGATGAGTCGGCGGTCGACTGCGGGGTCCGAACGGGACATGCCACCGTGGGTGGCGGGACCGGCGGCCCATAGCGTGGTATCGAGTTCTCAAAGCGCCGACTACACTCTGCGTTTTCAAACAGTACGAGGACGCCACGGCGCTCAAGCGCCACACCGAGTCGAACGTCTATCGACGGTTCACAGAGATGCAAGGAGAAGGCCCACGGCTTCAGTCGTGGGTCGATGACCGAGGCGTTGCCCGACGTTGCGGCGGGCGAGATCGAGACGGTACAGTTCGAAGTCGCGGCCCATCGGACGGCCACGTTCACTGCCGAGGAGGCCGTTGCGGCGCTCAACGAGGAGTGAGAGCGCTCACGCGATAGCGAACAACAGAAGATTGTGTGCGCCAGGCCCGAGTCCAACGGCGGCGACAAACCCGAGCAGTAACGACCCCTCTGCAGGGTCGTCACGGACGTAGCCCCGGAAGGCGAACAGAACGAGCGTCGCGACAGTGACTTTCACGAGCACAAACAGCCACGCGGCACCTAGCAGGTTCGCGGGTGGGAGGCCGGCTCCGACCTCGATGAGCAGCGCGGACAGCGGCGTCTGCTCACCGAACCCGAGTTCGATACCGACCGCGGTCGAGACGCCGTCGAGGGTATGACCGAACAGCGCGAGCAAGCCCGGAAGTCCGGTGACGGCGACCCGATCACGGATCCCGAACCAGATGGCGGCGGCGAGAACGGCCGACCCCCCAAGCGCCGCCAGCGACGCGAGTGGGTCGAACGTGCCACGGGCCGTGGCTGTCAGATACGCCGCGACGAACAGTTCGCCGACGGTGAGCGCGCCGGCAAGCGCCAGTAAGCCAGGAACCGACGGGAGCGTCCACCGGTCCTCGGGGTAGTCACGCTCGAGCAGGAACAGCCAGACCGCCCCCGCGACGGCGAACGTCGTCGCGTAGACGGTTGGGTTACCGAACAGCGGCGCGGCAAGTGCGGGTACCGCGTCAACTTGGAACAACGCGTAGCCGGCGGCACCGGCGACCATCCACGGCGCGAAGGCGGCGACGACGAGCGGCGATACCATCGGGCGCCGGCGGTAGAGCTCCGCGCCGACCGCCCCTAAGGCGACGAGGACGACGAGCAGATACGGGAGCGGCGGCAGCGCCGTTCCGGTAGGGAGCAACTGTGCGGGCACGCGGAACACGTCGAGAACCGACGGGGCCGGGCGCGAAAGCGTTGCGGATGTCGGTGACTGTGGCAAGCGGTCTTTGTGCCTCCGGACCAAAGCCTATCTGTGCCGACAAAATCGCCGTACAGCGCCGGCACCTGTAACATCGGTGGCCGCGAGCGACGGGCGCGCTACCGGTACGCCGGCCTCGCTCTCCTCGCGGCTGCCGGCTACCTCGCCGTCGTCCTCCCAACGGAGCTCCCCTCGA
>CAYZJQ010000093.1:0-9759 GCA_964478805.1 uncultured Halobacteriales archaeon
CGAGCAGGTGATGCGCGAGGAGCTGGAGGCGACCCCTGAAGTCATTGGGGAGGCCGTTCAGACGATCCTCCGGCGGGAGGGACACACAGACGCCTACGAGCGCGTCAAGGAGTTGACCCGTGGCCGGCGCGTCACCATCGAGGATTTTCATACGCTGTTCGACGACCTCGAGGTCGACGAGCGCGTGCGTGCGGAGCTTCACGCGCTGACGCCCGCCGGCTACACCGGCATCGCGAGCGAGCTAGTCGACGAACTCTAGAGCAAGAACCGGTCTTGCTCCTCGCTCATGTCGACGAACGAGTCCGCCGCATCAAGCAGGTCCTCGGAGGTCGAGCCGCCGAAGCCGAACACCTCGACGCGAACGCCCTGATGGCGGAGATGCGAGCAGAGCCGCGAGAAGTCGCCGTCGCCCGAGCAGAGCGCGACCACGTCGACGTGCTCGCCCAAGGTCACGGCGTCAAGGCTGATACCCACGTCCCAGTCGGCCTTTTTCGAGCCGTCGGCGAACGTCTTGATATCCTTGATTTTCGTCTCGAAGCCGATCTCTTCGACCGCCTGGAAGAACTCCTCCTCGTTGGGGGAGTCGGCCCGGATGACGTAGGCGATTGCGCGGACGAGTTCGCGGTCCGAAACCGCCGCGTCCAGCAGCTGGGTGTAGTCGATATTACGCGAGTAGAGACTGTGAGCGGAATGATAGAGGTTTTGCGAGTCGGCGAGGACCGCGACGCGCTGGCTCCCGTGGAGCGGTGGCATTGATGAGTGTGATTCGGCCCGGGAGGAAAGCGTGTCGTTCGGCCGGCCTCACCGCCACAGCGTAGCGAACGTGTCGAAGAAGTCGCGGTCGGTGTCGGCCTTGACGTAGCGGGCCCCGAGTCCCGCGACGCGGGCGGCGACGTCGTCGCGGTGCGCCGCAAGCCGGTCGCGGTAGCGAGTCCGAGTGCGCGAGCCGAGGTGGGTCCGCAGCCGGGCGTCGGTCTCGGGGTCGGACACTCGGGCGTCGCCGTGGATCGGCAGGTCGCGTTCCTCGGGTGTGAGCACGCTCGCGACCCGAAGGTCGGTGTCTGCGAGCGCGGCCAGCCCACCCTCAAGCGCGTCGGGGGTGACGAGACAATCGGTGCACACGAGCACGATGGCCCGTGAGCCGATCCGGTCGGCGTACGCCTCAAGCCCGCCGGCGAAATCGCCCGCGCCAGCCGGGGTGACCGCGTTACAGCGGTCGACCAGCGCGAGGACGGCCCCTCTGTCGGAGCGGTCGCGGTCCAGGCGCTCGATGTCGTCGCCAACGATGCTGACCTGAAACGCCTCGTGGTCACGCGCAAGCAGATAGGCGAACCCCAGCCCGAGCTTGGCGGCACGGTCGAACTTGCGGGGCGACCCGTGGGCCATCGAGCCCGTCGCGTCGAGCAGGACGTGGAGAGTACGGGACCGTTCCACTTCGAACTGCTTGACGTACAGCTCCTCGGTGCGGGCATAGAGCTTCCAGTCGACGAGCCGGGTATCGTCACCGGGAGCATAGCGGCGGTAATCGGCGAAGGTGAGCCCCTCGCCGCGGTCGATAGAGCGCTCGTCGCCACGGCGGTCGGCCGGTGGCGCGCTCGTTCGGGCGAACCGCTCTAACTCGTCCAGAAAGCTCGGGTCGATCATCGCCCCACGAGATCGGCAACCACCGAGTCGGCTGTTGCCCCCTCCCGCTCGGCACGGAAGTCGACGCCGACACGGTGACGGAGGACGGGCGGTGCCATCGCCTCGATGTCGGCAGGGTCGACGTGACTCCGCCCCTCGATGAGTGCGCGCGCCTTCGCGGTGACAACCAGCGCCATGCTCGCACGGGGGCTCGCCCCGAAGTCAAGCCGGTCGTCCGCCCGAGTTGCGCGCACGAGGTCGATGGCCCTGTCGCGGAGATCGTCGGCAACCGGCACGTCGCGGACGAGCCGCTGTGCCGCACGCAGTTCCCCCCGGGTCAACACCTGCTCGACGGAGATGGGCCCGCTCGTCCGGGTCGTGTACCGCTCGACGATTTCGATCTCCTCGTCGCGGGAAGGGTAGTCGACCAGTAGCTTCAACAGAAACCGGTCGGCCTGAGCCTCTGGGAGCCGATAGGTCCCCTCCTGTTCGATGGGATTCTGTGTCGCGAGCAAAAAGAATGGATCCGGGAGTTGGCGCGTCTCGCCCGCCGCGGTCACCTGCTCTTCTTCCATTGCCTCTAACAGCGCAGCCTGGGTCTTCGGCGTCGCGCGGTTGATCTCATCGGCAAGAACGACGTTCGCAAACACCGGGCCCTTCTGGAACACGAACTCCCGCCCGTCGGCCGTGTCGCGGATGATCTCAGTACCCGTGATGTCGGACGGCATCAGATCGGGGGTGTTCTGCACGCGCGAAAACGAACAGTCTGTGACGGCTGCCAGTGTGCGGACGGTCAGGGTCTTTGCGAGCCCCGGATTGGATTCAACCAGGGCGTTTCCGTCGCACAACAGACAGACAAGCAGGCGGTCGACGAGCGTTTCTTGGCCGACGATCCGGCGGCGTACCTGCTCGCGAACGGCCTGCAAGCGGTCGGTTAGCGTCTCTACGTCGAGGTCGGGAGTCGTGTCGGCGTCGGTCATCGGTCGGGTGAATCGGTGGTCATCGGCTGTCGGTCGTGTTCTGTACGCGAACGTAATACTCGCGGATGAGTTCGGCGTCCTCGACGGGCGAGTCGCCGGCAAAGCCGGCGCGCTGTGCGTCGTACGCACCTGTCGGCACGTCGCCGCTGGTGTCGAAACCGTCGGGCGCCGGTCTCTGGCCCCCCTGCTGGTCGGGGTTCGTGCCGACCTGCGCGGTGCGGTTGTCACTCCCGCGGTCGACGTCACCGGGGGTTCCAAGAACCTCGTCGCCGTCGCGCAGGCCGTCGTACTCGTCAGTTACGGGAGTGGCGTCGACCGTCCCGCCCGGGCCGCTCCCAGACGGGACGGCCGGGTCGGCCGGGCCGAGCAGCGTCGTCCCCGCGGCGCCGACACCGACCGTCGCGGCGCCGAGGATGGCAACGGCGAAAACCGTCGCTCCGAGTCGGCGCAGGTCGAGCAGCCCGCGGCTTGAGGCGCGCGTCAGCCGCTCGCACACATCGGCGTACAGCCGGCGCGCCATCGGGTCGTCGCGGTCCCGGGCAACGGTGTCGCGAGCAGTTCGCAACGCCGTTGTGACCTCCGGGTTAACGCCGGCAAAGCGGTCGACGAGCGGGCGGCGAACGCGCATAGTGAATTCGCCAACGCCGACAAGCACGCCCGTGAGAATCGCGAGGACGGCCCCACCGGAAAGCGGGCCGATGCCGGGGACGGGGATGGCTGGCCCCGCGAGCGTGCTGGCGAACTGAATGGCCACGAGCGCGCACGTCCCGTCCACAGTCGCGTAGACGGCCGCGGCCTTCCACCCCTCCCGGCGGACGACCCGGAGCGCGTGTTCAACGGCCGCTCGCTCGGCGCTGGTGTCGGGGTCGCTCATCCGACCACCTCTGCGAGCGGGGGAGCTGTGAGCGACGACTGTGCCTCACCACGAGCCTCGAGATCTTGCTGGACCTGCTCAAGACGGTCTTGTTCGGCCTGAATGTCGCTCGCGAGGTCGCTTCGTCCGTCGCTTTCGAGACGGCTTTGGACGATCTCAAGGGCATCTTGAACGTCTTGTATCTCCGCAGCGGAGTCAAGGCTCGCGTCGCGAAGTCGCTCAATATCCTCGAGAAGCGCCGCGTTCTCCTGACGTAGTTCGGCGTTCTCCTCGGCGAGCCGTGTGTTGTTCGCAACGAGTCGGTCGTTGCGGGCCTCAAGTTCGTCACGTCGCTCGCGTAGGTCGCCTACCGTCGACTCCAGCGAATCCACCTCCTCGCGGAGGGTATCGCGCTGGTCGCGGAGGTCTGCAAGCTCCTCGTTCGCAGCGACCAGTTCAGCGTTTGTCTGATTGAGTTCGGTTTGGGTCGCCCGGAGCGCCTGCTCAGTCTCGCGGAGTCGCTCAGTCACCTGCTGGAGGTCAGCCCGTCGGGTCGAGACGGTTTCGTTCAGTTCCGCGAGACGGTCACGAGCGGCCGACAACGCAGTGTTCGTCTCGTTTAGTTCGGCGGACAGCGCCGCGTTGCGCTCCTCAAGTCGTTCGTTCTCGGCGCGCAGGTCCGCGACCGATTCCTGGTAATACACCGTCGTGCCGCCCGCGCCGGCCGCGGACAGACACAACAGGAGAACGAGCGCGACGTTGCTTGTGTCTCCGATAGTCATGTATTGGAGCTCCTCCGTACCCGTGTGAGTCGCCGTGCGAGCACCTCGCCGACGAACAATAGGAGGCCAGCGACGAGCAGGTGGGTGTCCCACTCCGTGCGAACCTCCCGTATGCTGCGGGCCCGCCGGCTTACCGTCTCGGCGATCGCCGTGGCATCCGTGGGAGCGAACAGCTGGCCACCAGTGCGCTCAACAGCGGCCTCCAGCCGTGACGCGGTACCGAACGCGTCATACTCGCGAGGGTAGTTCGCGGCGTAGGTTGCGGTCGAGACTTCGCGAAAGCCTACGCGGGCAGGCGTCACCGTGGCCCGGTACCGGTCGGGCGCGATCCGCCGAAATGCAGGTGGACGCGCCGGCCGACTGCCGCGAGCGACGACGGTCGTCGCCTCGCCGACGCGGGTATCCGCTGCTGTCACGACATCTGTCCCCGCGGTCGGGTCACCCACGGCCCAGTTGACCGACCGCGAGAGCAGCAGCGAGTCGGGTCGGCTAAGCAGGCCGCCGAGGCTCCCGTCGGAACCGTACGCCGTGATGGCGACCACCCGGCCCAGTCCGTACCGCCACTGAGCCGCCGCAGGCGTGCCCGCACCGGTTGCGACGAGGTAGTCGGCGCCGGGCTTTACCGACACGTCGTTGGCGCGTGGCGGGTCGGCGGTGAGGTCGAGTCCGGTCGTAACGAACTGCGCGCTGTCGACGATCGAGAGGCCATCGCTCTCGTAACCGCGGGTATCCCCGCCGTAGAGGAGGCGGAGCCGACCGGTTGACCCGCCGGGCAGGTAGCTCCCGCCGGTCGCGCGTGCCACCTCACGCAGTAACGCCTGGTTGACGTCCTCGCCAACCCCGACGCTGACGACGCGGACGCCATCGCGGGCGAGCGCTCGTGCGGTCTCGCGGGCGTCGCCGAACCGCTCGCGCCCATCCGACAGTAGGATGACTGTCCCGGCGCCGTCAAGAGCGTCGGCTGCGCCCTGTAACCCGGTCGCGACGCTGGTCTGGCCACCCGTCTCGAGCCGCCGGATACGCTTTTCCAGCGCCGAACGGTTGCCGCCGAGGCGAGCGACCGGCGCGACGAGGTACGCCTCGCGGTTGAAGGCGACGACACCAACACGGTTCTGCCCGCCGAGCTGGTCGAGCGCGTCGAGCGCCAACCCACGTTGACGGTCGCTTCCCGCCGCCGAACTCCGCGAGACATCGACCAGCAGGACGATGTTCGCGGACCGTCGGCGATCCGTGCCGCTCTCAACGGGGACGAGCGAGCCGAGCGCCGACCGGTCGTAGCCGCCGCTTTCGAAGGCGTTCGGCCCGCCGACGGCGACGTAGCCCGTGCCGTCGATGACGGCCCGCTGGAGCGCAGTCACGTTCCCCGCCCGGTCGGCAGGCAGGTCTTGCGTGACGACCGCCTGATACGGTGTGAGGTCAGCCGGAATCTGCGACCGGCGCGTCAGGTTGTACAGCCGGTTGAGCAGGCCGCCGAGTGGACGTCCTTCGGGGGCGACGTACAGCACCCGCGGCTTCGGGACGACCCGGACCGTGCGCCGGAAGGTGTCGTCGATGCTGAACTGGTCGCTCGCCTCGATGCTCGCCGTCAGCCGGTGTGTGCCCTCGTCGTCGAAGGCGTGGGTGAACGTCGCGCGCTCGCCGACGGCCAGCCGTTCGGTGAACACCGGCGTTCCATCGGCCCGAACGGTGACGGTCGCTGGGCTGGACGCCCCCACCCCATCAGCCGTCACGGTGTAGCTGTTCTCGACGCCGGCACTAACCGTTTCAGGCCCGTCCAGGCGAATCCGGCGATCGGTTACCGTCGACTCAAGACGGACCGCATGGACGGTCGCGTTCGACCTGGCTGCGACGCTGGCTGCCTCAGCGAGCGACCGGCCGCCCGTCACTCGTCCGTCGGAGTACACGAGCAGCGAGGCGTTCGGCTCGACGTTCGCGAGCAGCCCGTCGCCGATCCGCGAGCGGTTGCCGGCGGCGACAGTCGTAGTCTCGGCCGGGACACCCGCCGCTTCGATCGCGGCTGCAAGCGCTGTCGCGTTGGCATCCGTCGCGGTCATACTCGTCGACTCGTCAACGAGTACCCGCACCTGTGGGTCGCCGGGCGTCTCCCGCTCGGAGACGGTGTACGGCCCCGCTGCCGCGACGACGAGACAGATGACCACGACCGCACGCACGAGGACGAACGCCGCCCGGCGCCGGCGCGGCCAGTCGCCGCTCGCCCGCAGATACGCCGCTGCGACCAGCGCCGCGAGCGCGCCCGGCAGAATCAGGAGGACGAACGGGCGGACGACACCGACCGTCGTGCCGGCGATCTCAGCCGGCATCAGAGGTCACCCCGATAGCGGAGGAGCCCAACCTCACACAGCGCGATTGCGAGCCCCGCCAGGGCCGCAATGTAGCCGAATTCGCGAGCGACCCGCCGGGTCTCAGTCCGACTCGCGGGGCTGCCGGACGCCGACTCGACGGCCGGCACGGTGAGGTTCGATTCCGTCGGGGCGAGCAGCGACGCCGCCCGCCGGGCGCCGTCGATTCGGTAAAACCCGGCGGCGTCCGCGACGACCGGGCCGGTCGCCTCTCCCGCCGGCCCGACGACGGTCGCCCCGCCGCTCCCGAGCGTCCGGCCCGTTGGCCCGTTGCGGACCGCGAGCGGCTCGCGCCCCGCGACGACGTCGACAGCGCGCTGCCAGAACACTGGGTACCGGTAGTCGGCGGTAAAGGCGCTGGCGCTGAAGTAGCCGTAGTACAGCAGCGTTCCGTCGCCGTACGGAGCCCGTACGAGCAGCGGACGACCGTCGGCGGTGACCAGCGCCCGCCCGGCCGTCAACCGGGTGTCGAGCGCTGACTCCGGCGCTGGAAAGGCGAGCCCTCGTGTCAGGCTCGTCTCGCGCGTTCGCGTTGTCGGCGTGTCGAGAGTGCCGTTCACGGCGACCGGAAGGAGGTCACCGTATCCGACCGTCCCGAGGTTCGACTGTGCTTGGATCACGACACCGCCGCCCGAATCGGCTACCTCGCGGGCAGCCGCGAGCGTCCCGGGCAACACCCGATCGGCGTTGACGTTCGAGAACACAACGACGTCGTAGTCGGCCGAGACTGCCGCCGGCGGGTTCACCGTCGTGACGACGACGCCGTCAAGCGCCGACAATGCTGCGGACAGGTAGCGGTTCCGATTGTTCGTTACCAACAGCACGTCGGTCGTCCGCTCGGCAGGGCCAGCAACGTACAGCGTATCATCGAGTGGGAAGTCATCGCCAGGGGCGAGCCGGAGTCGTGTATTCCCGGCCGGTACCGGCAGGGTAACCCGCGCGGTGTCACCGGCGCCCAGTTCCACCTCGCGGGTCGCGCTGCCGAGCGTCACCGTGCGGGTCGCCGAGCGATCGCCGAAGTTCTCGACCGTCACCGTGACGCTCGTGCGGTCGTATTGGGCCGCAGTGAGGCCGACGTTGGTGACCGCGTCGCCGACCGGACGGAGCGCGACCGTATAGCCGCGAGCGCGGGCCCGCGAAACGGCGTCGCGCCAGCCGTCGCCACCGAAATCGCTCGCGACGACGAGTCGGGCGTCAGAGCCGGCGACAGCCGCCGCTCGCTCGATCGCCGCAGCGAGGTCACCCGGTGCCGCGGTCGGGTCGAGCCCATCGACCGCCCGCTCCGCCTCGGCCGCGCTGCCCGTGCGGAGAGCAACCGCCGCCGGGGCCGTCGTCACCACGCTCGTCGTCCCGGTGACGGCCTCACGGGCCGCCGCCTGTGCCGCCGCAAACCGGTCGCCGGCCGTCATACTCGCGCTCGTGTCCACGATCACGACCGTTTCGGAGACGGTCGCTTCGGCCGGGACGGTGACGTACGGGCCTGCCAGCGCGACGGCGACGGCGATGACCACGAGCAGTTGCAACAGGAGAAGCAGTTCACGGCGCAGCCGCTCGAGTGCAGGGCTATCCGGCGTGGCGCCAACCCCCTCGGTCAGGAATCGCAGCGTTGGTAGTTCGATGTTCCGGGGGTCAGGGCGCACCAGATAGACGAGGATGATAGGGACAGCAGCAGCGAGCGCCACGAGCCCGAGCGGTGACTGAAGGACCTCCGCAAAGGGGGCCATCGGCTCTGCGTTACTGGTGTAGCTAAAAAGCGTTTGGCTAGACCCCAACGAGGGTTTGAGTCAGCGCCGCAGCGAGGGGAGCTCAGATAAGGGGCGCCCTCAGTCGTCGCTCGAGGCGACGCCCTGGCCGTCGACCCCAGCGCGGGCGGCGGCATCGGGGCGGGGCGGCAGTTCTTCGCGCACGTCATCGGCCCCGTCGGCGAGCACACCCGCGTAGGCGTCGGGCATCACCTTGACGACGTTGTCGAGTTCGGCCTCCCAGTTCTCGAGGACTGCGCGGCCGCGGTCGGAGTCGGTGTGGGCGACGTGGTTCTCGACGAGCCGACGCAACATCGCGCGGTCCCGCTCGTCGAGGTCGTGACTCACGGTGACCATCCCGCGGTTCACCTTCTCTTCGAAGTCGCCTGAGCGGTCCAACACGTAGGCGACACCGCCGCTCATCCCAGCCGCAAAGTTCTTGCCCGTCTCGCCGAGCACGGCGACGACGCCACCGGTCATGTATTCGCAGCCGTGGTCGCCGACGCTCTCGACGACGGCTTTCACGCCGGAGTTACGAACGGCGAACCGCTCGCCGGCCATTCCGTTGATGTACGCCTCGCCGCGGGTGCCGCCGTACAGCGCGACGTTGCCGATAAGGATGTTATTTTCCGGCTCATAGGGGGCGTCCGCGGGTGTATTCACGACGATCCGTCCCCCGGACAGCCCCTTGCCGACGTAGTCGTTGCCCGAGCCGGTCAGCTGGAACGTAACACCCGGCGCGAGGAACGCGCCGAAGCTCTGGCCCGCAGTGCCGGTGAAATTGACACTCACGCTGTCGTCGGGGAGGCCATCGCTGTCATAGGCCGCGGAGATCCGGTTCGACAACAGCGCGCCGACCGCGCGGTGCTCGTTGGAGATCGGTTGGTCGACGTGAACGGGTTCGCCGGATTCGAGCGCCGGCGCTGCCGCCTCGAGCAGCGTCCAATCGAGCAGGCCGTCGGTCTCGTGGGTCTGTGGCTCGGTCTTCGTCCGCTGGTCGCCCGGCGCGGGCGCGATGACCGTCGAGAGGTCGAGCTTCCGGGCTTTCTCGTTCACAGCGTCGTCGCGCTGGCGGAGGTGTTCGGCACGACCAACCAGCTCCTCGACGCTCGTATAGCCCAACTCGGCCATAATCTCGCGCAGCTCCTGGGCGATGAACGTCATGTAGTTGATAACGTGGTCGGGCTGGCCGGGGAACCGCTCGCGAAGCACGCCCCGCTGGGTCGCCACGCCGACCGGACAGGTGTTCTCGTGACACTGTCGGGCCATCACACAGCCGGAGGTGACCAGCGGCGCCGTGCCGAACACGTACTCTTCGGCGCCTAGCAGCGCGGCGACGGCGACGTCACGGCCGGTCTTCATTCCGCCGTCAACACTGACACTGATACGCGAGCGGAGGTCCGTCGACCGGAGCATCTG
>CAYZJQ010000094.1:0-6913 GCA_964478805.1 uncultured Halobacteriales archaeon
TCGACACCTTCGACGGGCTCGTCGCGGACTGTTATGAGACCGCCCAGTACGCCGGCCGCGTCACCCACATCGACCAGCCGCTGCGCGACCGGCTGGTCGAACTCGCCGTCGAACGGCTGCCCGACCCCGCCAATCCACTCGCCACGCCCGACGCCCTGCCGGCGGCGGGGCTGTGCCAGCAGGTCGAGGATCTGCTCTCGCTGCTCGAGTTCGCCGACCTCCGCTCGCCGGCCGCGATCCGCGACCGCCTCGACGCCGAGGGGCTGCCACTGCAGGCGCAAACGGCCGAGGCGGTCGCCGGCGCGTTCGAAGAAGCCCGCGACGCCGTGCTCGCCGACCACGTCGCCCAGACCTTCCGTGCCGAGCGCTACCGGGCGGTCATCGAGACCGATACCACCCTCGCCGAGCTGCGCCCACACGTCGAGGCGGTCGTCCTCGGCGGCTTCTCGCTGTTCTCGCCGCTGGAACGCCAGCTCGTCGCCCACATCGCCGAGACGTGGCCGACCGTCGCGCTGCTCCCGCAGGTCACCGACAGCGACGAGGCCGTCGGCGTCGACCGCGGCGCCGACCGAGCCCTCGACGCCTACCAGACGCTCGGCTTCGACCGCGAATACGTCCCCGCGGACACCGACCGTGCCGCAATCGCCCGTCAGCTGTACCGGCCGGCTGGCGTCGCCCACCACACGAATGACCCGGCGGACCTCGATCTCATCCAGCCGGCCACCCCACCCCAGGAACTGCGCCACGTCGCTCGCGACATCCGAACGCGCCTCGCGGAGGGCACGCCCGCCGACGATATCGGCATCGTCCTGCCGGCACCCAGCCGGTCCCACGAACGGCTCGTCGAGACGCTCACTCAGTACGACATCCCCACGACGCTCGCAATCGAGCGATCGTTCGGGGACACCGCCCTCGGCGAGGTCATCACCGAACTCACCCGGCTGAGCCACCCCGACCCACCCGTGGACGCGGTGACGGCGCTGCTGGCGAACCCCCTCGTCAGTCCTGACGACGCGCTTGCGGCACACACCGACGACCTCGAACGGGTTGCCAGCCGGCTTACTTCCCGGCGGCTCACAACGGCGTACCAGCACCTTCCTGCCGATCTCACGACCGCCCTCCGGACGCTCGTCCAAGAGGCCCAAGCCCTTCGTGAGACCTCACTCGCTTCCCTCCCCGAGGCCGTCGACGCCCTCCTCGAGAACCTCGGCGTGCCCGACGCCATCGACGCGCTCCCGCGGGGCCCACGCGGCGCGACCGAACGCGCCGCCGAACGCCAACTCGAGCGCACACTCGAGACATTAGCACTCACGGACGGCCACGCCGACCCCGACCGCGGTGACCCCCTCGATCGGCTCGACCGGGCGCTCCGCGGTGTGACGCTCGATGCCGACGGCGGTCGCGAGGACGGTCACGTCCGCGTCTGCGGGCTCGACGCCGCGGCGCCACACGCCTTCACCCACGCCTACGTCCTCGGCTGTACGGCCGGGCAGTTCCCGTCGAACCCCGACCGGCTCGCCTTTACCCGGCCGATCAACGAGGCGCACCCGGACTTCGCACAGGCCGATATCCAGCAGCGAGCGCGGTATCACGTCGGCACACTCGTCGCCAGCGACGCGTCGCTCACGCTGTCGGTGCCCGCCCGCGATCTGGAGGGTGACCCCTACGTGGAGGCGGACGTGATCACGGAGCTGCGCCGCGTCACCGACCTCGAACCAGAGCCCGTCACGGCCGCCGACACCCAGCCGGGCAGCCGCGAGGACGTCCAGCGGTCGCTCGCCCGCACCTTCGCCCACGACGACACCGACGACTACGCCGCCGCGATCGACCGGGCCGCCGACGCGGGGACGTTCGACACCGCCCGTCGCCAGCGCCTTCAGGCGGGGACCGCGTGTGCCGCCGCCCGAGCCAGTCCCGAGTTGACGCCGTACGACGGCCAGCTCAGCCCCGAGACCGTGGCCACCCTCCACGGCACAGAGACGCGCGAGCCGTACAGCCCGAGCCGGCTGGAGACGTACGCCGCCTGCGGCTTCAAATACTACATACAACGGGTACTGGACATCGCAGAGCCCGACGAGATCGGCCTCGAACCGGATGCCCGCGTCCGTGGGGGCTTCGTCCACGACGTGCTCGAACACTACTACCGCGAGTTGCAGGCCCAACCGGGCGAGCCCGTCGTCGCACACAGCGACCGCGCCGCCCGGGAAGCACACCTGCTCGAGGTGGCCCGCACCAGCCTCACCGAGCGCTTTGACGACGACCCGACCGCGTTCCACAAGCAGTGGCTCGTGGGCGTGTTCGCCGGGCTGGGCGACCCCGACGACAATCCACACGACGGTGACGCGTCGTTCGGCGACCCCGAGCGCGGCCTCTTCGTTCGTTTTCTCGACCACGAGTTCGGCGAGGTTGCCAAGTCGACGGCGCTGCCCGCCTGGTTCGAAGCCCGGATTGGTGAGGCTCGCGGCGACGACCTCGTCGTCCAGGCCGATCCCGTCGCGGTGGACACGCCCGATGGCCCGGTGCCGCTCCACGGGATGATCGACCGGATCGACCGCGTCCCGGACACCGACCCGACCCAGCTGGTCGTCCGCGACTACAAGACCGGCGCCACGCCGAGTGAGGCCGACACACTCGGCGGCCTCGCCCTCCAGCTCCCACTCTATGCACTGCTCGCGGAGGGAGCCCTCGACACCGTCGAGACGGTCGGCGGGTCCTACTATCAGGTGTCGCCGCCGACGGGCGTGAGCCATCGTAAAGGACTGGTTGGCTCACAGGAGCTGGCGAGCTGGCACGGTCGCGACGCAGCCGAGGTCGACACGCCACTGCTGCGCCACTCGAAGCCGACGTTCGAGACCCACGCCGCCTTTCGCCAGTTCATCGCGACCGAGACACCGGAGCGCCTCGGTCGGCTCGTCGCCGACCTTTCGGCCGGGCGGTTCCATCCCACGGTGCTCGATCCCGATGACGCGGGCTGTCGCTACTGTGGGTATCGGGACGTCTGTGACGTGCGCTCGCATCGCCGTCGCGACGTGATCGACCATCTCGACGCCGCCGGCGACGCCTCGGTCCCGCTCGCCGCGCGGGCTGTCGACCCGAAAGATGTGCTGCGGCTCGAGTAGGGGTGCTCGAATACGTCGGGGCGACCTCACGCGACCACGTGTTCTATCGAGACGACATCTGGTTCACGTAGCCCGGGAAGCAATCCAATAATAAATTCCATTGCGGAGGAAACTATTACTCTCTGCATCCTGTAGCTGCCGGTGTGCCCGACGAATCGAACCCTGGCCCCGAGCGCTGGATCGAAGCGACGAGCGCGTTCGACCGGGTCCGATCGGTTGCGTTCGCTCTCCAGCAGCCACAGACGGCCGGCCAGATCGCCACGAGCGCACACGTCTCCGAGAAGACGGCCCGTGACCACCTCCGGCGACTTGTCGAGATGGACATCATGCTCGCGGAGACCGGCCAGGGGCCAACAACCTACTATCCTGATCCCGCCTACATGCGGTACCGCGAGGTCCGGACGCTCGCCCGAGAGCATGACCGCGACGAACTCACGGAGATCGTGGCCACGCTCAAACGGGACATCGAGGAGTGGCGCAGCGAGTTCGATGTCGACACCCCCGACGAACTCCGTGCTAGCGTCGCTGAGGCGGCGGTTACCGAAGCAGCGGTCTACGAACGCCAGCAAATCGCTGAGGACTGGGAGTACACGGAACACCGGCTCGGGCTGATCAAAGATGCCCTCGATGGGTACGACCGATTCACCACTCGTCCACCGGCGACTACATGACGCCGGCGCGTCGAGCACTCCTCGCAGATGGACCACCGGGCGAGTCGGCGGCGGAGCGACGCCATCGGACGCTGACCGAACTCAAGCGGACGGTCCGGCACCATCCCGCAGTCGATATCGTAACCGGCGCAGCGGGCGGGGACGGCCGGTTCCGCGCACTCACGGTCGCGTTCGATCCGCTGATACTCGGCGTCGACGCGGATCGAGCGGCACTGCGAATCGAATGGCGTCCCCGTCCGGATCCGACTGAACCGGCGTATTTCGTGTTTCACTATCATGACTCGACCGGTCGGGATTTCGGGTGGCACCGCGAGCCGAATCCGCACGTCGACGGCCTCGAACATTTTCAAGCGCGTACCGACCCCGATCAGGAGTATGAGTACCAGCCGACCTACTTTGATTCGACCTCCCCCGTGAACTTGCTCTGGGATGTCCTTGGACGAATCGAGAAACAGGTGGCAGACGTGTCCTGATCGCGAGATTCAACCGTAGGCTGGCTGGGCACGCTCGCTCGATTAAAAGTCAAAAGTGCGGCAGCCGCTCCCAGTCGATATGGCCTTCGCAACAGAGTTCATAAATAGTATGAAGAGAAACTGTCGAACAGACAGATGGCCCGAATCACCGGCTCCTACCCGGACGATCTGGACCTCCTCATCGAAGGCGCTGTCACGGCAGGTATCTTCGGTGGAAAGAGCGATGCACTCCGCGAGTTCGTTCGCGAATATTTCGACGAACACGAGAACGAGCGCATCGCGGCCGCCGTCGCCCTCTACGAACACGAGCGGATCACGCTCGGTGACGCTGCACGCCTTGCCGATGTCGACCGCTGGACGATGCGCGATATTCTCCGGGAACACGGCGTCGACCTCCGGCTCGGTCTCGCCGACGAAGAAGACGCGGCCTACGAACAAGAGGCGGCGGCGGAACTCGACTTCCGTCAGGAGGAGCAGGACGCTGACGAGTCGCCCTCGACATGACCGACGACGTTCCATCGAACCCGAGTGTTCTCGACGCGACTGTCCTCTCGAATTTCGCGTATATCATGGAGATGGGCATGCTTCGGCGTCTCACCGGTATCTGCACTGTCCCGGTCGTCCGCGACGAGCTTCGTACTGGCGTCGACGACCACCCGTATCTCCAATCGGCTCTCGACGCCCTTGACGATGGTATCCCCGTCGTCGAGGTATCCGAGACAGTCGCCAATCGCGAGGCTGTCGTCAGCTCCCATCTCGACCCGGGAGAAGCACAGGCGTTTGCGCTGGCAGACGCCCACGACGGCCGATTACTCACGGATGACGGTGATGCCCGGTCGTTTGCGAAAGACCAAGGCGTGACTGTCGTCGGCTCAGTCGGTGTGCTCCTGGCCGCGATCGATGCCGGAAGAATCGACGAGGAGACCGCCGACGAGTGGCTCTCGACGTGGATCGACGAGATCGGTTATTATGTTCCATATCAGGACATCTCGGAGTATCGGTGACAGGTCGTTGCGTGGAAGCTCGCCGGTACGCTTATTCATGACATATAGTGTCATCCCTTTCGAAAGCATCCTGTGCACGCTCAAGGGCTGCGAGTATATCGGTCGGGTCCGAGCTGTCACTCATTGGCAGCCCCTTCCTCCAAGAGGAGGTTCTCGACAGTTTCGAAGTCACTGGTCGTGTAGACCGGAATCCCCGAGACGATGATCTCGCGAATATCTTCCGTGTAGGCAGGGATCGCTTGGACCGCTTCGACATCGATATCGTAGGCGTACCGGTCACCATCGAACCGCATCTCCTCGAGATCACGGGCGACGGCGTTCGCTTCGCGTTGGCTCTCAGCCCGGCCCGCCCGAGTCAACACCCAGAGGTCGATATCACTGCGTCGATCAGCATCCCCCCGAGCAACACTCCCATACAGGATGATCGCGACAACCTCGCTGATGTGCTCGCAAAGTTTCGTGACCGCGGCCTTGACTGGCTGCTGATACTCCGACTGCGGAATTCGGAGAATCTGATCGTCTGGAATAGAGAGCCGCTGTCTGTTGATCTGGACGAGCCGTCGGTTGCTTTCAGATGCGGCAACGACGAGGTCGTTCGCACTGAGGACATCCACGGCCCGTCGAACTGATTGGTGCGAATGGCCGACCTGTGTCGCGAGTTCTCGCAGGGAAAACTCGCTGAATCGGTGGTTGGTTAAGAACAGAAGGACATCGCTCGTCGCCTTGTGTTTGAACAAATCCGGGTCAGACAGAGGGATTGAAAGCGAAAGCGTCGCTCCAGCTGACCTCATGTTATCCGTGTCACGGTTCATATGCCACTTGACGAGCCATTAGTATAACAATTTCATATACAAACTGCGGGTCAACATAAATACCATTTAGCAGACCGATGTTGACGTACGCGCTCGAACAGTAACATTGTGGGCAGTCAGCTATCCTGCCCGTGGCGACAGTACAGCTAAACGGGTGGCTCTCGTCGCTGTGGCCATCCGAATGGTCGACTTCGACCAACTCACTGCCGAACAGCAGGCCGCGGCCGACGCGCTCGACCGAAACGTGACGCTCACGGCCGGCGCCGGGACGGGCAAGACAACCACGCTGACGGCCCGCTATATGCGGATGCTTGCTCGGGGACTCGCCGACGATGCGCCCGCGGACGAGGATGCACCACTCCTTCCCGAGGAGATTCTCACGACGACGTTCACCGAACGCGCCGCGACCGAACTGCAGGCGAGCGTCCGCGAGGCGATCACCGAGCGCGTGGCCGATGCCGACGCCGAGACCTACGCGCAGTGGCGCGCGGTCGCCGACGGCCTCGAAGACGGCTACATCCACACGCTGCATGGCTTCTGTGCTCGCCTGCTACGCGAACACGCCGTCAGCGTCGACACCGTCGCCCCCGGCTTCGATACGCTCGACGAGCGGGAGACGACCGCGTTGCTCGACGAGACGGTCGCGACGCTGCTGGAGACCCACGACGACCACCAGGCTGTCCAGACACTGGCTCGCCGCTACGACCGGTCGGCACTGCAGGCCATCCTGACCGACCTGCTCACCGAGCGCCCCGATGGCATCGAGTGGGCCGAACGGTGGGCCGACGCGACAAAGGAGGAGTATCTCGCCTTCGTCAACGAGCAGCTCCATCC
>CAYZJQ010000094.1:7013-9702 GCA_964478805.1 uncultured Halobacteriales archaeon
CTCACCACTGGGAAGGGCGAGCGGTACGCCAGCTACACGGGCGCCAAAACGCGCTGGAGCGGCGCCGAGGCCGCAAAGGAACGGTTCGACAATGCCCTCACGACCGTCGTCGACGTAGTTGAACCCGAGGCCCACCGCGTCGACGCCTCGATCGCGGTCGATGCCAATAGCTTCCCGTTCGTACAGGCGCTGGCCGAGCTGACACTCCTCGCCCACGAGGAGTACACCGCACGGAAACGCCGGCAGAACGTCGTCGACTTCACCGATCAGATCGAGTTCGCCCTCGACTTTCTGCAAGAGGCACCTGCGGACCTGCGGGCGAGCCTTCGCGACCAGTTCGCGTACGTGATGGTCGACGAGTTTCAGGATACCGACCCGCGCCAGTGGGAACTCATCGCCCAGCTGACGGCCGCAGATCCCGACGCCTTCGACGCGCAGAACGTGTTCGTCGTCGGCGACACTAAACAGAGCATCTATCGGTTCCGGAACGCCGACGTGACGCAGTTTGCCGCGACGGAACAGACGCTGCTGGCCGCAAACCCCGAGGCCGACCCGACCGGCGACGACCAGCTGTCGACGAACTTCCGGACGCTGCCGGGCGTGCTCGCGCCGATCAACGAGCTGTTCGACACGGTGTTCGCAACCGGCGATGCCCCCGCCTACGGGGCACGCCCACAGCGGCTCACGGCCCACCGCGACGACCCCGCGGGCGTCGCCGAGGTCGAGTATCTGGCCGTCCCGACGGACGCCGACTACCGGGCCGCACGATTCGACGGAGCCTTCGCGGACGCCCAGCCCGCAGACGACGCCGAACTCGAGGGGATGGCACTCGCCGCCCGGCTCACCCAGCTGTTCGCCGAGCCCGCCCACATCTACGACCCCGAGTCGGCCATCGACGATCCCGAGCCGACACCCGTCGAGCCAGCGGACGTCGCGATCCTGTTGCGGAGCCGAACGAAGCTCAAACAGTACGAGCGAGCCCTCGAGGCGGCCGACATCCCCTTTACTGTCGCGTCGGGCCTCGGCTTCTTCGACAGCCCCGAGATCACCGCGCTGGTGAACCTGCTGCGGGCGCTCGCAGACCCCGGCGACGAGCGGGCGCTGTACGGCACGCTGCGGTCGCCGCTGTTCGGGCTACCCGATGACACGCTGGCGCTGCTGAAAGCCGACCACGACGACCTGTGGACCGCACTCGACGTTGCCGAGGAACCGGAGCTACAGGCCGCCCACGACCGACTCACTGAGTGGCGGGCCCACGTCGGGCTCGGCGGCGACGCGACGGGCGGCCTCGACGAGTCGTGGGCCGGATTCCTCACCCGTATCATCGACGAGACCGGCTATCTCGCCAGCATCGCGGCCGACGAACGCGGCCGACAGGCCACCGCCAACGTCGAGAAGTTCCGCGAGCTGCTGCGCGGCTACAGCGACGAGGGCGTCACCAGCCTGCCGACGCTGGTGCGCCGGCTCGAACGCCAGCGCTCGCTGGGCGACCGCGAGGGCGAGGCGACGATCCAGGGCGGCGGCACGGGCGTCCAGTTGCTCACCGTCCACGACGCGAAGGGGATGGAGTTTCCCGTCGTCGTCGTGCCCGGCATCAGCAAGGGGTTCAACATGCGAGCGGCGGTCGGCGACGGCCGCGTCGAGTTCGAGGCGATCGACGGCGACCACGCCATCGGCCTCAAAGCGCCCGACCCCGCGGACCCCTTCGACGACGCCACGACGGTCGCTCGTGACGCGCTCACCCAGCAGCGGACAGCCGAGGAGCGCGCCGAGGAGAAACGCGTGCTCTACGTCGCCTGCACCCGCGCTCGCGACCGCCTGCTGCTCACCGGCCTGCACGCGTTCGACGACGGCGACACGATGGCCGCCATCGAGGCGGCCGATCCTGACGACGCGTCCAGCTGGCGCGACTGGGTCCAGCCCGAGTTGTTGAGCGACGAGGTGCTCGCCGCACTGGACACGGAGGCGTCCGTCACCGGCTCGCTCGGCGACGCCGAGGTCACCGTCTCGGTCCCGACGCCGGCCGTCGACTGGCGCGACCGTGGCGCCGTCCCCACGCCGCGTGTCGACCGCTCGCCGACGCCTCCACAGCCGGACCGGCAGTTCCAGCTCTCTCCGACCGACCTGGCGTCGCTCCTCGACGGCCACGGCTCGCTGCGCCTCGACGAGCGAACGAACACCGTCTATTTCGAGGGTGAGGACGAGGACACGGACAGGCAGGACGACGCCGTCGGTGGTGACACGACCACCGGCGACACCGAGGCCGAGTCGCTCGCCCCGACGACGTTCGGCGAACTCGTCCACCGGCTCTGTGAACTGCGGCCGCCCGACGATCAGTGGGACGACGTTATCGAGCAGACGCTCGTCGCCGAGGGTGCCGCAGGCGAACTCACCGACGCTGATAGAGCACGCGTCCGCGAGCACGCCGAGCGGGCGATGGCATACGTCGATGCGCTCCATGCTGACCACACGATCGAGTCCACCTACGACGAACTCTATGTCACCGCCGCGTTCGACGACGGCGAGGTAGCGGGCCTCATCGACCACCTCGTCGTCACGCCCGAGTCGTACCACATCGTCGACTACAAGACGAACGACATCGGTCCTGCGGCGGTCCCAGAGACGGCGGCGTACTACCGGCCCCAGATGGCAGCCTACGCGGTCGCCCTCCACCAGCACGACCCCGACA
>CAYZJQ010000095.1:0-9553 GCA_964478805.1 uncultured Halobacteriales archaeon
CCACGGCGGCGACACGGTGCCCGGTTCGGTCTGCGACACCCTCGACGACAACCGCGACCGCGGGCTCCACACGCTCGTCTACCTCGACATCAAGCGCGAGCGCGACGAGTACATGACTGCGAGCCGGGCCGCCGACCTGCTTGCCGATAGGTACGCGAACGGGGGTAAGGCGCTCCTCGGTGTCGCGGTGTGTCGGGCCGGCTCGCCCGACCCGGTCGTCGCGGCCGACAGTCTCCGCGCGCTCGCGGGCCGCGACTTCGGCGACCCGCTCCACCTGCTCGTCGTACCCGGCGACCTCCACCACGTCGAGAGCGAGGCCCTGCGGGAACTCGCGGGCGCGCCGAATGACCTCACCGAGCCGGTCTGAACAGGAACCAGGGCCGATTCACTCCGCGTCCCGGCCGCCGTCGGCGCGAACGCCGCCGCGGGGCGGCTCGCGCCCGCCGAGGTCGAGGTCGTACTCGTCCCCGGTGACGAGGTAGAGCACGTCGGCGACGACCGTCTTCAGCTCGGGGACGAACCGGAGCACAGCAAACAGGATAACGACCAGTGCCACCACGGAGGCGGACTGCGAGATGACCTTGTCCGCGATGTAGAAGGAGACGAGCTCCGGGCTGGTCCCCTCGCTCGCGAACACGCCCATCACCTGCGGGACGAACACCTGGAACCACTGCGCGCCGAACGCCGCCGCGATGAACACGTTGCGGACGATGTTGAGCACCCAGATGGTGGGGACGGCGACGGCGAGCGCCTTCGCCTTCCGGGCTCGCGGCGCGTCGACCGCGAGGATGAGCCCGGCGAGGATGGAGATGCTCCCGAGCCCCGTGCAGGCGAGCAGGATCTCGGTTGCGCGCGCCTCCTCGGTGCCGCCGTTGAACAGCAGGACGGAGCGGACGCCCGCGTCGTTCGTCACGATTTCGGGCTGGAGGCCGATGAGTTCGATCCCCCACTTGGCCTGGAGGGTGACCGTCTCGATGAGCGGCTCGAACAGCGGGTCGAGCGTCGTCGCCGGCAGATACAGCACAGCCATGATAGCGACGGCCCGCGAAAGGACGAACAGCGAGTCACGGCCCTGGTAGATGAGATACGCCGTGTAGAGACACGCGGGGACGGCGACGGCGGAGAGGCCAGCCTCGATGAAGCTGTTCTTGGCGTACCAGAAGAACGTGATGAGCGACCCCCAGAAGACGGCGAACACCGCCCACGCGGCCGTCGTGAGCAGGCGGCCGGCGCGCTCGTTGGACCGCAGCGCGAGCGTCCCGCCGACGAACGCGACGAGCGACACCCACGCCAGCACGGTCGTGAGCAGCGAGGTCGCCATGGTACCTTGTCGTGCGTGCCTCGGGGCTAAATCCTTGCTGGTCGCCGGGCACCGGGCCGCCGCGGCCCGGCCCGTGCCCGCTCACGCGGGCGCCCACCACCAGAGCCAGTCGGCGCGGTGCCGGCGGTTGTAGGCGTCGAGCCCCTCGCCGAGCACGCCCACTAGGCCGAGGTCGTCGTACAGCGTCGTGTGGGTGTAATCGAGGAAAGTGGCGACGATCTCGGGGCCCGCATCGTCTTGGAGGACAGTACCCACCGTCGTGTACACGTGTTTGTGGCGGTCGTCGACCACGAGGCCGCCGAACACTGGCGGCGACTGTGCGGCGACCGACGGGGCGTGTAGTGCCTCGACCGACCGTCGGGCGAACTCCTCGCAGAACATGCCGACGCCGCCCGCAGCGAGCGCGTCGAAGCCGGTGTCCTCGCGGAACGGGGCCCGCAGGTCGGCGGCGTTGCCGGCGAGGTTGAACTGCACGGCGCCGGCACCGTATCGTGCTAGATCGTAGTGGGTCCGCTCGCGGAACGCATCGACCAGCGCCGGCACGACGCCGGCGGGGGTCCGTGGGTCGCGCCCGACGAACGCCTCGACGGTCGCCGGGTCGGCCGCGGGGAAGCCACGCAACAGTTCGACGGCTCGCTCGTCGTGGGCCGCGCCGGCGACACGCTCGAAGAACGTCTCGTGGCTGCAGAACGTGAACGACACGGCCCCGCTCGCCAGCGCGTCGAGCAATCCGGCGAGGTCGGCCACGAGGCCGTCGAGCCCATGGCGGGCGTCGATGGCGCGGCGGTCAGACGCCGTAAGCTTCGACCACCGGTGCTCAGCAAGCACCGCGCCGGTCGCGGCGTCCGCCAGCCGGAGGGTGTCGTCGAACTCGAGGACGGTCACGCCGTTGCGCTCGACCTGGTAGACGCGGTCCGTGAGAGTCACCGTGAACAGCGCCGCGAGGTCCTGTTTGTGGAGGTTCGTCCCCAACAGCTCGTACCCTAGCAGGACGTTGTCGACGGCCTTGGCCGCGCCGAGTGCCCCGACGCCGCCGGCGAGCCCGAGCAGTCGCCGTCGGGTGAGCCCCTCCGTGTCCATACGAGCAGCCACCAGCCGCGGTTACAAGTGCGTTTGCAGTCACGCGCGCCCACTCAGGCGTTCGTGATGTGTGTCTCGAGCAGCTCGATCTCGTGGCCCTCGTTGTCGCGCGTGAACGCGTAGCGGTCGTCACAGGATGCGGGGTCGCGGTAGTCGTCAGCCTCGCGGGTCATCAGGTGGTCCCAGGCCTCGTCGAGATCGTCGACGCGGGCCGCGAGGTGGCCCCACGCGTCGCCCATCGTGTACGAGCGGCCGTCGTAATTGTAGGTGAGCTCGAGCGCCATCGCCTCCGGCGGTGCGTCCGCGGGCCGCATGAAGTAGTTCGCGAACGTGTCGGCCTCCCACCGGCCGGCGTGTTCGTACTCGAACTTCCGGGTCCAGAAGCCGAGCGCCGTGTCAACGTCCTCGACGCGGATCATGGTGTGGTCCAGCGAGTAGAGCGGCCCGTAGTCCCGCTTGACGATCTCGATCTCGTGGCCGTCGGGGTCTTTCACGAACGCGTAGCGGTTGCCACACGACTCGGGGTCGCGGTAGTCCGCGACACCCTCGGCCATCAGCTGATCGTACCGCTCCTGGAGTTCGTTTTCGGGGACGCGCACGGCGATGTGGCCCCAGGCGTCACCCAGCTCGTCGGGCTCGGAGTCGTGGTTCGAGGTGAGTTCGAGTACCGCGCCTGCCTCGTGGGCGTCTTCCGGGCCGAGATAGACGTTGGTGAACGTGTCGGCCTCCCAGCGGCCCTTCTCCTCGTAGCCGAGGTGGCTGGTGTACCAGTCGAGCGAAGTCTCCAGGTCCGCGACCCGCATCATCACGTGGTCGAGTGGTGCGTACATCACGCGAAGCCACGGGCGGCCGACAGGAAAGCTTACTCGTCTCGTTTCGTCTCGCTTCGGTCCGCCCCGTTCGGCGTGTCTCGTCGCGCCGTGGCGTAGGTCACCCGCCGACTGTCCCGCGGAACGCCGGCGCGTAGTACCACCATGCGACGGCCAGTGCGAGAAGCGCCCCCACAGGCAGCGATGTGTACGCAAGCCGGTGGGAGAAGGCGAATGTGACGCCCAACCCGGTCAGGCCCGCGAGCGCGAGCGCGCCACCCGTCACACGGGGGTCCTCGCGGCCCAGGAAGTAACCGGAGCTGGCACTCGCTAGGGCGACCAGATAGGTGAGGATGCTCGTCGGCCACAGTTCGGGGTTGCGGGCGATGCGACCACCCGCGAGAAAGAACCGCCAGACAGGGATCGCCCGGACGGGCGGGGACAATGCGGCGTTGACGTCGAGGACGAACAGCGGAAACAGGCCGTTATACGCGGTGCCGTTCACGCCGGTGATGACGAGGACGGTCCATGGACAGCCGAACAGCAGGGCGACGACGGCGAGCCGGCGCCGCGGTGCGGCGAGCGCGTCCGCCATCACTTGCGCGCGACGATTCGAAGCACGTCTTCGTCAGCGAGTTCGTGGTCGCGGCCGACCTGTTGTTCGTCGTGCTTCGCGCTGGCGCCGGTGACCCGTGCGAAGCGGAACCGCTCGTCGAAACTACCGCCGAGCCGACGAAGGGCGTCGTCGACGGTTCGCTCTTCGTCCGTGAGGATCAGCGGCTCCTCGTAGTCGACGCCACGGCCCGGTTTGTCCATGTAGATCCGGACGAGCCCGAGCGATTCGAAGATCTCCTCTTTTAGCGCGTCGAGCCCCTTCTCCTCTTCAGCGGAGATGAAGACGGCTTGGTCGGGGTCGATACCGTGCTCGCGAAGGTCAGCGTTGACCGTCTCGAGGTAGTCCGGCTCAATGAGATCCGTCTTGTTGACGGCGACCGCCGAGGGGAGATACACGCGATTATCCATCAGAGCGTCGACGAGCTGGTCGATATCGAGGTTCTCGCGCAGGGTGATGTCGGCGTTGACGTAGCCGTACTCGCGGCACACCTCCTTGATTGTGGACTCGTCGAGGTCAACGCCGTCGGCGGTCGTCACCTTCAGCCCGCCCTTGTGGCGTTTGGTCACGGAGATGCTTGGCGGTTGCTGGTCGAGACGCACCTTGTTCGCGTACAGCTCCTCGCTCAGACGGGCGTACTGGTCGATCTCGAAGACAGAGAGGACAAACAGGACCAGGTCCGCCGTCCGCACAACCGACAGGACCTCGCGGCCGCCGCCGCGCCCGCCGGCGGCGCCCTCGATGAGTCCCGGTACGTCCATCAGCTGGATGTTCGCGCCCTTGTACTTCAGCATCCCCGGGTTCACGTCCAGCGTCGTGAACTCGTAGGAGCCGACCTCGCTCTCGGCGTTGGTGAGCGCGTTCAACAGCGTGGACTTGCCGACGGAGGGGAAGCCGACAAGCGCGACGGTCGCGTCGCCGGTCTTCTCGACGGCGTAGCCGCCCCCACCGCCCGAGCCGGACTGTTGGCGCTCGAGCTTGTCCTTCTTCTGTGAGAGCTTCGCCTTCAGCCGACCGATATGCGCCTCTGTGGACTTGTTGTAGGGGGTCTCGGCGATCTCTTCTTCGATCTCCTCGATCTCCTCTTCGAGCCCCATTTGTCGTGGATGTGGCGCTGGCGGGCAAAAGCCTGTCCGTCGACGTGTGAGGCGGCACAGGGCCCTGGCCGCGGTGGCACGGGACCGACATGGCGAGACGAGTTATATCCGTGTGTGGGCGACGCGTCGACTGTGCTCAGCCAGTTACAGCATTTCGAGGCGAACGCCCACCCCCTCAGAGGTGGGATGAAGCCGACAGCCGGCGAAACAGTACTGATGTCGGCACTCGTCGGTTATGATGCCGAGTCCGAGGCACGGATACGCTCCCCTCGCGGGGGTAAATGAAGCCCGCTCTCTCGGTCGGGGGCCGTACTGGCACGGCCCACACCCCACCGCGTACGAGTGGGGACCCTCCCGCCGTGGACTGCCCGGCCTGTGGTCGGGAACCTCACGGCTCTAGCCGTGGGAGGATGTCAGTCTTCGCGGCCTTCGTCTAGGGGCTCTTCACGTTCGCGGTCGCGATGGACGCCGCCAGACGAGGCCACCACCCCGGATTCTGGCTCGTGCTCACCTTCGTGACCGGCGTGTTCGGCCTCGCCGCGTACGTCGTGGTCGTTCTCACGTCCGGGAGCGAGAGCGACGCCCCGGACGACGAGGCGGAGGCCAGGGAGACCGTCCGCGTCTGTCCCGACTGCTTGGCGAGAGCGCCCGACTCACAGCAGTTCTGTGGCGAGTGCGGGACCGAGCTCGGCCCGCACAACAAGCATCTGGTCGCACGCCGGCTTGAGACCGGCTCGCGGTGGTACTGCGGCAACTGCAGCGCATGGATCGGTCGCGAGGTGGACCCGTGTCCACAGTGTGGTGTCGTCTTCTAACTCGCGGGCTCTGACACAGTCTGCGATGGGCGACGTTTTGTACGCACCGATCCTGCAGGCGGTATGGAGAAACGCCAGCTCGCCGCCAACCTCCTGCTCGGCGCGTTGCTGTTCGTCGCGATCGCACACACCCTCCTCGCGTTATTCGTCTTTGAGACCGGGCTGGCGGACGTGGGCGCGCTGCTCATCGGCGTGGCGCTGATCGGGCTGGTCGTCGTCAACCTCTGACCCCGACGAATCGACGGCGTGTGGGCATCCCCGGGCGAAACGTGGCTTCGCCAGTTTAATACGAGATACCGTCGACATAACAGGTGATGCCCGACGCCGCGAGCTTACGGGACAGCACGCAGATCCTCCTGCCAACTGCAACCCTTGAGGAGTTCCGCGGCGACCTCGAGGAGCAGTTTACCGTCACCGTCGTAGAGGAGGGCCCGACGGCACGCATCATCGCCAGCCCCGTCGAGATCAAATGTGTCAACAAGTTCCTAACGCGCCACGGCGTCACCGTTGCGTAGCCGGCTCGCGGCGTGCGTCGCCGAAAAACAACTCTTAAACGCTGGGCTCTAGTTCGATGAGGTATGGCTGGAACCATCGAAGTGCTCGTCCCTGGCGGGCAGGCGAACCCCGGCCCGCCGCTGGGGCCCGAGCTCGGTCCGACCCCTGTTGACGTGCAGGCGGTCGTTCAAGAGATCAACGACCAAACGGCCGCGTTCGACGGAACGGAGGTGCCCGTCACCGTGTCCTACGAGGACGACGGCTCCTTCGAGATCGACGTTGGTGTACCGCCGACGGCTGCGCTCATCAAGGACGAACTCGGCTTCGAGACCGGCTCTGGCGAGCCGCAGGAGGACTTTGTCGCCGACATGTCCGTTGAGCAATTGAAGACCGTCGCCGAACAGAAGCTCCCGGACCTGCTCGCATACGACACTAAAAGCGCCGCGAAAGAAGTCGCCGGTACCTGCGTTTCCCTCGGCGTCACGATCGAGGGCGAGGACGCACGCACGTTCAAACAGCGCATCGACGACGGCGAGTACGACGATATCTTTGCTGAGGAAGCCGCGGCGTGAGCGACTGACGAGGCACGGGTCGAGATACGAGCGAAGCGAGTTTCTACCGAGGTCGCGAGCGAAGCGGTCGGAGCGAGGGAACGCTCGCAAATCGGGCGGAGCGACTTCTTGTTGCCTGTAGCGACCCGCTGAGCGGCGCGTGGCCGTCACCCCGTGCGGTACGGCCGTCGAGAGTGAAACACCGCTTTGTCCATCCACGAGACACTTACTCCTGTATCGACACGTCCTGGTGTGCCTTCCGCCAGTCGCCTCCGCACTCTCGCCGCCGAGCACCCGGCGTTCGTCGCCGTCGCCGGGCTGCTCGTCGCCCTCCACCTACTGTGGCCGTTCGCCGACTGGCTACTGCGTGCCCGTGGCGCTGTGACACAGTTCATGTTCTACGACTGGGGCGCCTACAGCGGTGCGGTTGAGCGGTGGGGCGCGGGCGAGTCGCTGTACGTCCGCAACGACGACGGCGGCTTCCACGGGTCGTACCTCTACCCGCCCGTCGCGCTGCTCCTTTTCCGCCCGTTCGCCGCGCTGCCCGGGCTAGCGGCCGAGGCATGGGTGGCGTTCTCGTTTCTCCTGCTGTGGGGCGGAACGGTCGCTCTCCTTGAGCGGCTGATCGGGCAACGCTCGTGGCCCGAACGCCTGCTCGTCGCGCCGTTGCTCGTCGGTTTCCAGCCGCTGTTGTTCGCGCTGAAGATGGGACAGACGGCGGCGTTCATGAGCGGTCTGCTGTGTCTCGCCTTCGTCGCTCTGGACCGCGACGGCCGGGTGAGCTACCTCAGCGGGGTGGCGACGGCAGTCGTCGGCATCGTGAAGTTCGCCTACGCGCCAGTCGGCGCGCACCTGCTCGCCGACCGGCAGCGGTTCGCCGGTGCTGTGGGGGTCGGTGTCGCGCTCGTCGCGCTCTCGCTGGCGCTGTTCGGCGTCGAGACCCACCGGCGCTACCTGGAGGTGCTGGTGTGGGGTGTCGAACAAGGTGGCTCGTCGCGGTCGCCAGCGCTGTGGCTCCCCGGCTACTACCGGCCGCTGGGGTGGCTCGAGGACGCGCTCGTTGTCCGGGTCGTCGGAAGCATCATCGTCGCCGGCTACGCGCTGTGTGCCCGCGGCGCGGACCGGGACGTGTTCGCGCTCGGCGTCGCGGCCTTTCCTCTGCTGACGCCGCTCGCGTACACATACTACTTCGTTGCCTTGGTGCCGGCGGCACTCGTGTCGATCCACGGCGAACTGTTGCGGGACGGGCGGCCCGCGGTGCCGACCCTTGGGCTCCTGCTCGTAAGCGTCCACGCATACGGCCTGCTCGCGGTCGTGGAACTCTCCGAACGGTTCCTCCCGGCGCTCGCCTCAACGCCCGAGCTGCTGTTCGTGTTCCAGCCCGGCCTGTGGGGAAACCTGCTACTCGTCGCGACGGCGGCCGTCCGGGTCGGCGCGCAGGTCGAGCGCCCGTCGTGGCTCCCCGCGAGCGGTCCCATCGTCGGGTGAGCCGGGCCGGCCGGCCACACGACGACCGCGTCTCGGGCCCGCCTCTGGCCGCGCTCGGGCGTCCTTGCGGCGCCGGTAGTGGCTGCTGCAGGCCGGCGTCTAGGGCGCCTGCGGTCGGTCACGCGCGCTTCGACGGACTTAACTGTCTCATCGGCGTCGGTTTCGGTGAGACAGGCACAGCCTGTTTCACACCGTAGTAGCCACACAGGCATGAACTACGGAGGTGAAAAATGGCAGATTCGATAGAAGACGCAGTCTCTCAGGCACTGGCCGAGGCCCCCGAGCGGAACTTCCGTGAGACGGTGGACCTCGCCATCAACCTGCGTGACCTCGATCTCAACGACCCTAACAACCGCGTGGACGAGTCGATCGTCCTCCCGCGGGGCACGGGACAGGAGACTCGCATCGTCGTGTTCGCCGAGGGCGAAACCGCCCTCCGCGCGGAGGACGTCGCCGATGACGTCCTCGACGGGTCGGCCCTCGAAGACCTCGGGGACGACACCGACGCCGCGAAGGACCTCGCCGACGAGACGGATTTCTTCGTCGCCGAGCAGAACATGATGCAAGACATTGGCCGCTACCTCGGGACCGTCTTGGGTCCCCGCGGGAAGATGCCGACGCCGCTGGCCCCCGACGACGACGTCGTCGAGACGGTCAACCGGATGAAAAACACCGTCCAGGTGCGCAGCCGCGACCGGCGGACGTTCCATACCCGCGTGGGCGCTCAAGACATGACTGCCGAGGACATCGCCGACAATATCGACGTCATCATCCGTCGGCTGGAGGCGGACCTCGAGAAGGGCCCCCAGAACATCGACTCCATCTACGTGAAAACGACAATGGGGCCGGCACAGGAGGTGCCCAACTGATGAGCGCCGAATCCGAGCGGAAGACGGAGACCATCCCCGAGTGGAAGCGGGAAGAGGTCGACGACATCGTCTCCATGCTGGAGTCGTTCGAGTCCGTCGGCATTGTCAACATCGCGGGAATCCCCTCTCGACAGCTTCAGGACATGCGCCGGGAGCTCCACGGGTCAGCGGAGCTGCGCGTCTCGCGGAACACGCTGTTGACGCGTGCCCTCCAGCAGGTGGAGGGGCTCGACCAACTCACCGAGCACGTGACCGGACAGGTCGGAATCATCGGGACCAATGATAACCCGTTCGGCCTGTTCAAAACGCTGGAGGCGTCGAAGACGCCCGCCCCTATCAACGCGGGCGAGGTCGCCCCCAACGACATCGTCATCCCCGAGGGTGACACCGGAGTCGACCCCGGACCGTTCGTCGG
>CAYZJQ010000096.1:0-9486 GCA_964478805.1 uncultured Halobacteriales archaeon
CCGAATGCGATGGCACCGGGTACCGCTATACGACGAGCGTCGAACAGGAGATCGCACCGACGCTCGTGACCGCCCTCCGCGGCGACGAGGGCGTGTTTCACGGTGCCGGCCGGGAGGACGTCGACGCGTTGATGCTCGGGAGCGGTCGGCCGTTTGTCTTTGAGGTGAAACATCCACACCGGCGCGACGTCGACCTCGACGCGCTCGAGGCGGAGATCAACGCGGCAAGCGACGCCGTCGAGGTAGAGGGACTTCGCTACGCCAGCCACCGGATGATCGAGCGGGTGAAGGAACTCGACGCTGCCAAGACCTACCGGATGACCGTCGCGTTTGACGCACCCATCACCGACGCGGAACTGCAGACCGCCCTCGACGAGCTGCGCGGCGCGACGATTGCACAGCGTACGCCACAGCGTGTCGACCACCGGCGCGCCGACCTCGTGCGCGAGCGAACGGTGTACGACGTCTCGGGGGCCACGACGGAGAAAGATCCCGACACGTCGGACGGCGAGACGACTGCGACGCTCACTGTCGATGGAGCGGGGGGCCTCTACGTGAAAGAGCTCGTCTCCGGTGACGGCGGCCGCACGGAGCCGTCGCTCGCCGGGCTGTTGGGCGTCGGCGCCGAAGTGACCGCCCTCGATGTCCTTGCCGTCGAAGGCGAGGACGAGTCGTTCGAACGGCCGGAGTTCTTCCGCGAGGAGTCGGCCGACGCGGCCTGAACCCACCGGGCGAACCCCAGCCGGCGGCCCCACGAGACGGGGGTGGCGCGGACGCCTCAGGAACGTGATAGACCATGAACTTTTACCGCTGCAGCCGTATCTGATAGTGGTGTCAACTCATGTGTCACGGTCACACAAACGACTGGTACGCTGAGCGGCGCAGCGAGTTCGAGCGCGCGGACGATGAGGCGGACGAGCCCGACACGCCTGAGTACGACGACGGGATGGCGGGCCGTGAGGTCGACGAGCCGGCAGTCGAGACCCCCGACTTCGAGGAGCCGGACGTCGACGAAACGCCAGAGTTGGACGACGAAGAGCAGCCGGCCGCGGCCCCCAGCGACGACTGAGGCCGGCTGGTCGCGTCGACGAGCGACCGCGCGTCGCTCGAGTCGCAGTACGTCATTATTTTTATACGCTACAAGACTGATAGAGCACGGTGCGTTCAGCGGAACAGCAACGAATGACCGTCAGTATCCGTTACATTCTGAACAGCGAAGATTCACATAGCACCACGCCGCTGGTGTGGGACTTACAAAGCGTGACGATACGGACCAGGGTCTCAAAGCCGATGCGGACGTGCTACCGGGCTTCGAACGGCCAGGAGCCGGTGACGACGAAGAGTCAGATGATAACGGCGGTCCCAGGGATCGCCTCAACGACAGCTAAATCAGGGTAGACCCGAAGCGACTTGTAGCGGGCCCCGACAGTTCGAGCCGTGCGATTCGGCGTTGATGAGGCCGGTAAGGGGCCCGTGCTGGGGTCAATGTTCGGGGCGTGCGTGCGCGGCGACCCCACAGCCCTCCCCGACGGCGTCGCCGACTCGAAACGGCTGCCTGCCACTCGCCGCGAGCGACTCGACGCGGTGATCCGCGAACGGTGCGCCGTCGGCGTCACCGAAATCTCCGTGGCGCGGATCGACGGCGACGAGGACATGAACACCCTCACCGTCGCGGCCCACGCCACGGCGATCGACACCACGGCACACGACGGCGACAGCGGCCTTTGTGACGCCGGCGACACCTCTGAGGCGCGGTTCGCCCGTCGGGTAGCCGCCGCCTGCGAGCGTGACGTGGTCGTCCACGCCGAGCACGGTGCCGACGACGCAGACCCGCTGGTGGCGGCCGCCTCAATCGTCGCGAAGGTGGCCCGCGATGCCCACGTCGACGACCTGGCCGACGCCTACGGCGACGTGGGAAGCGGGTATCCCTCGGACCAACGGACGCGGACGTTCCTCCGCGAGTACGTTCGCGCGCACGACGAGTTGCCGGCATGTGCTCGGACATCATGGGCGACCTGCGATGACGTCCTCGCCGCCGCACAGCAGTCGGCGCTCGACGAGTTCTAACCGTGAGCGTCAGTCCAGCACGACGTTCCGGAGGATGTTCCCGTACGCCGGCCGGGTGACGAGCACACCGAGCAGGACGCCGACGATGGTGACGATGGCGAACCCTTGGAGATCGCCGAGCGAGAGCACGGCCAGCGGGCTCATCGCGATGATCGTCGTCGCGGCGGCGGCCCCGATCACCCAAAACGCCTTGCGGAACCGCGACTCGAACACCCGGCCCGTCTTGACCCGTTCGCCTTGGAGGATCTCGTCGGCGATGATGATCAAATCGTCCACGCCGGTGCCGATGACGGCGATAAAGCCGGCAATGTGCGAGAGGTCCAAGGCAAGTCCCACCAGCGCGGCAAAGCCAAGCAACAGATACACCTCTGCGGCCGCAGTCAGTATCATCGGCGCAGCCACGCCGATCTCGCGGTAGCGGAACAACACGACGCCGGCGACGGCGAGCACGGCAACCGCGCCGGTCACCACGGAGAACGTCTTGAATTCCTGGGCCAGCGACGGCTGGAGGAAGTAGGTCGTCCCCTCGCCCTCGATATCGAGGGGTGTCGGCAGCGCCCCAGCCCGTAGGTCGAGTTCGAGCTGGCGGGCCGTCGAGCGGTTCTGCGCGCCAATGGAGAAGGTTGGATTGGCGACGAACTCGCCGTTGTTAATCGTGGTTGCGAGATCGCCCATCGACGCCGCAAAGACGGTCGTCTCGTCGCGCACCGTCAACAGACAGTACTCGGACTCGTCTTGGGGGCCTGCACCCAACTCGTAGTTACAGTTACCGATGCCGCGCGGGTTCTGTGCGCTGGTGAACCCTTCCTCGCGCATGGTGGTCGCGAACCGCTCTGCCGCCTGTGGGTTCGAGACGGTAACGCTCACCCGGAACTGCCCTTGGCTTTCGACGACGCCCGCCACGTCGAGATCCTCCTGGCTGAGCAGTGGGTCGCGGACGAAGCCACCGCTCTCGTTGGGGTACAGTGCAACGACCTGCACGCGCCCGGGCGTGCCGATGAGGTCGATCACCTCAGACCGGTTTGCGTTCGGCACCTCTACGAGGACGAACGTCTCGCCGGTGGGCGTGGTCGTCGTCACCGCACGCCCGCCAGTCAGCCCGCCCTCGTTGATCTTGCTGTTCAATACCCGGACCGTCTCGTCGCGGGTCCGCTGGGTGACGCGGTCTTCGATATCGGTTGCCGTCACATCGAGCCCAGACGCCTGGAGCGCGGCAGCGAACTCCGCGGCGGTCACGTTGCTGGTGAACACCTCGACGGCGCCCTCCGGGTGCTCTTGGGTTGGCGTTCGCACCTGGACCTCGGTGATAGAAACGCCGAGTTCGCCGGCCACCTCACGCTGGAGGGCGCCCGGCTGGGTGCCTTGGAGGTCGACCGGCTGAGCGGTGAGGCCAACAAGCGGTGCGCGGACGCGTGTTCCGCCGGAGAGTTCGAGCCCGTACTGCAGGTTCGTCGGCGCGTCGGCCTCGCCAGCAACGGGTGCCTCACCGCTTCCGGAGCCAACCGGGCCGAACAGCGCGACCGTCGAGGCGACGACGAGGACCGTGAGCAGGACGAGCCGCCAGTTCTCGCGGAGTCGGCTCATTTCGCCACCCCCTCGTACTTGTAGTAGCGAAGCAGACTAACATTGAGCAGATAGGTGTTCATTAGGTCAGCGGTGAGCCCGAAGACGAGGACGATCCCGACCGCAGGCAGGAGTGGGATCCCGAACAGCGAGGCGACGAGAGTCATCACCGACATCGCGGCGATGGAGGTCAGCGTCATGGTGACGCCGGTGCGCATTGCCCGGTAGGTGGACTCGTAGAAGTCACCCCGTCTGCGGAGGATGTGGTTGTTCAACAGCAGGTCCGAGTCGACGGAGTACCCGATGAGCATCAACAGGGCGGCGACGGTACCGAGCGTGAGTTCGATCCCGAAGAGGTTCATCAACGCGAGCGGAATGACGATATCGGAGAACGCGGAGGCGACAACGGCGACCGAGGGGACGAACGTCCGGAACAGCGCGAACACGAGCACGCTCATCCCGGCGAAAGCAACGACGAGGCCGATAAGTGCTTGCTGTTGGGACTCGGCGCCGAACGACGCCGCCCGTTCTTGAACGGAGATCACGTCGTAGCCGGCGCTCCGTGCCTGCCCCTCGATATCGGCGTCAGTCGGCGGGAACGTAACGAGATACTCGTTCGCCGAGGAGCCGACGGGCGCGACGGACTCGATATCGGTGTTGAACGTCGAGCGGATCTCGGCGGGCGAGTCCGTCGTTGCCACGCGGAGTTCGGTGCCGCCAGTGAACGCCACCCCGAGCGCGACCGGTTCGCCAGTAAGGATGAAGAAGCCGGCGATAGCGAGGATCGCCAGGCCTAAGACCACGAGCGGGACGGCGACCAACTGCCGATTCGTGTACCGCGAGTAATCAACTTCCGGTACCTCGAACGCGACCATACGCCGACTGTGCGGACGCGGTGAATAAGCCTTCTCAAACCGCGACGCCCGACAGGGCCGCGGGCGACGCCGCACGGAACGGCGAGTCCGGCCTCCTGATGAGGGTCGTCACCGACCGGAGCCGACGCCGAAAGACACTCGACCACGCGTCTGATACCAACTTCCATGTCCATTGCCGACCGCATCATCCTCTCGTACCCCGCAGACCTCTCGACGTGGGGTCGCGGCCAACTCGACACACGTCACTTCCGCGCATGGCTGAAACGGCGATATCCCAACCCGTCGCCGGGCGACCAGTTCGAGGAGTTCCTCGACGTGGGGTGCTGTGGCGACTCGCTGGACGTGCCGCTGCGCGTCGAGCGGGTCGAGGGCGGCGACCGCGTCGATGAACGGACCGAACTCGTCTACGAAGAGCGTGCAGCGTGCGGGCTTGCTGGCGGCTGGGAGGTCCAGAGCGCGGCCGGGGCCGAGTAGAGGAGAGCCACCGGGTTTTTGTAGCCGACCGTCGCCCGAACGGGCATGGACGAAGCACTCGAGGTCGCGGAGGTCATCGCGGACTCGGAACTCGAGGGTGCCGTCGTCTGGCTGTTGCGCCTGCTCGGGATCGTCGCGATCCTTGCGGGCTTGTGGCTGTGGCTGCTCACCGACGCCGGGGTGCTGTGGCTGCCCGCTATCCTGCTCGGCGTCGGGGGCGTCCTCGTCGTCGCGCCGAGTATCCTACTGTTGCTTGCCAAGTTGACCTAGCAGTTGGAAGGCGGCAACCGCCCCGCGTTTGGCGACAGTGGGCGTCGGCGTTCGCCCCGTCTGTGGGGCCCGGGGTCGCCGCCGTGCGACCTAGTTTGAAGCCCGACGCCTACTCAGTGGGAGTATGCCGACGCTCTCGCGCCTGCTCGTCTACCCGGTGAAGTCGCTCGACCCGCTGGCACTCGAGACCGCAACGGTGCGTGCGGCCGGCGGTCTCTCGCACGACCGCGAGTACGCGATGGTCGATGCGGACGGTGAGTACGTCAACGGGAAGCGCGAGCCGGCGGTCCACCGGCTCGCCACCGAGTTTGACCCCGCGACCGGGGCGCTCACGGTCGGCCCGCGCGACGGGGCCGACCGCGAGACGTTTTGCCTCCCTGACGAGCGGGCTGCCGCCGCGGCCTGGCTCTCGGCGTTTTTCGGCTACGAGGTCGACATCCAACGCGACACAACCGGGGGGTTTCCCGACGACACTCACCTCGCCGGGCCGACAGTCATCGCCGCGGCAACGCTCGAAGCGGTTGCAGGCTGGTTCGACGACATCGACGCCGCCGAGATGTGTCGACGGCTCCGCCCGAACGTGGTCGTCTCGGGCGTCGACCCGTTCTGGGAGGACCGCCTGTACGCCAGCGAGGGGGCCGTGGTTCCCTTTACCGTCGGCAACGCGCGGTTCGAAGGGGTAAGCCCCTGCCAGCGGTGTGCAGTACCGACCCGCGATCCCGACACCGGCAAGGAGACGCCGGGCTTCCGCGAGCGGTTCCTCGAGCGGCGTCAGGCAACGCTGCCCGCGTGGGCCGCCCGTGACCGCTTCGACCACTACTTCCGGTTGATGGTAAACACACGGGTGCCCGAGGCAACAGTCGGCGCCGAACTCGCGGTAGGTGACACCCTCACGATCGAGGCACCGGTTGAAGCCTAAGCCGTCGGCCTGTCAGTCAGGGTAAGTAGCGGACGCTGACGATGCCGGGTGCCGAGCGCACCTCGACCCGGTTGACCCCAGCCATACGTGCGGCCCGGGCGAGCGTCTCCTCGTCGTCCAGCACGTCCGCGACGGCGGCTTCGGTGTCGGAGTCGGGGACCGAGAGAACATGGATCTCCCCCGTACCGGCCCGATCGGTGCGTGTCACCGCGCCGACCGACTGCGCGGCTGCCAACTCGCGTTCCTGTGTCGTGGGCGGCTCCTCGCTCGCCGCCGCGGTGAGGTGTCGGCGGGCGCGTTCCTCAACGACCCGCCAGGTAACCTCCATGGGTGGGGCGGGGACGAGCGTCGCCTCCAGGACATCACCGGGCTCAACCGCGGGGTCGAGCTGCTCGGCCAACGTGTGGACCTGTCCCGCATCCACGTCGCGGAGCACCGCGGAGTCGGGGTCGGCGTGAGTGACGAGGAAGGTCCCCCGTGTCTCGTCGGACTGTGTCATGGGTGAATGCAGTCACTACGGGCGTTTCACGCCGTCGGTCCGCGCTGTCGATAGCGACGGTGGACGACCCAGCCGCCCGCAGCCACGAGGACGGGGATGAGCGGCGCGGCGACCGACGGAACGGCGTACAGCACGGCGATAACGGGACCGGTCAGCCCGGCGGGCGCAGGACGGGTCACCGTCTCACCGTCGAGGACGAACGTTGGCGGCATCGAGGCAACCACGGTGAGGTACAGCGAGGTGAGATAGAGAAAACCGACGGTTGCAAGCGCGCGATCGTAGCGGAGGTTCCCACCGGCACGGCGGTGCTGACGGGCGACCAACAGGACAGGCGCAAGTACGGGAAGGACGACGAGAAACCCGATAAACAGGACGAACGTGCGGACGAACGAGTCGGTGCCGCCGGTCGCGAGGCCGGTCGACTGTGCGACGGAGACGATGAAAGCGAGTCCGAATCCAAGCCCAAGCACGAGGGCCGCGAACCCGCCAAGAACCACGTACGCACGGAAGAGTCGCGAGCCGGTGTGCCGGAAGGCGTACGGGAACGCGCCGAACAGCCCTCGATAAGCGCGGTCGTCGGTGTCGGTTAGGGACTCGGACTCAGCCATATCTGCGGTAGCACGCCACGTCACAAAAGCGCCGCGCGTCGGAGTGGCGGTCGTTCAGGTCGCCTCGACGACGATTTCGATCGTATCGCCGTCCTGCAGCACGTAACTCGCCGGCTCGACGTCGTTCCCGTTCACCAGAACCTGCACGCGGGCGTTCTCGTCGTCGGTGTACGTCGTCCCCTGGTAGGTGACGCTGTCGTCGCTCACGCCGATAGAGAGCGTTGCCAGCGCGTACTCAAGGGTGACGCCGGGCGCGTGAACATGCCAGCGCCCATCGCCTTCAAAATGGAAGGCGTCGGCTTGGAGCTGGTACTGCTCCTGTGAGAAGTCCACTGTCTCACCAGTCACACGCATTTCGAGTTGGCCGTGGTAGTGCGTGCCCTCATACGCCTGCCCCGTCGGCAGCTGTGCGACCTGGTAGCCGTTGATCGTACCACTGCCACCCGTCCCGCCAGAGCCGCCGGTAAAGAAGACGACGTACGCAACGATAGCGACCGCGGCGACGAGGACAGCTCCGAGCGCGACAGGGGCGGCATCGAGGCCGTCGTCGTCACCGCCGAGCGAGTCGACCCGGCGCTGTTCGATCCGGCCGAGGGCATCGGCGTGCTCGTCGCGGAGATGTCTCAGGTACGCCGTCTCGTCGTCGAACGACGCACCGCAGTGGTCGCAGTCGGTCATCGTCACCAGTAGAGAGGCCAGTGTTTCTACCCCTTTCGGTCCCCGGGTTACTCGCGGGGGGCTGTGAGGTCATCGGCCCGTGCGGTCAACAGGTCGACGAAGGCGTCACGTTCGGCTCGCTCACGTTCAGCCCGCGATCCGCGGTGGCGGCTGAGAGCGACCAGCGCCGCCAGCGCGTCGGCGTCGTTGGCGGCGAGTTCGTCCGCGACGGCCCGAGGGTCGTCAACGACGCGGGAGACCAGCCCCATCGCCCGCGCCTCGTCAGCGTTGACGACTCGGCCCGACAGCGAAAGGTCGGCGGCGTGGCTCGCTCCGACCGCCTCGGGAAGCCGGACGGTACCACCCCACGCGCCGAACAGGCCGAACGTGACCCCCGGCTCGCCAAAGGTAGCCGTCGGCGTGGCGACCCGGACGTCACAGGCCAGGGCGAGTTCGACGCCGCCGCCACGGGCCGCACCGTTCACCCCAGCGACGACCACGGTCGCACAGGTCTCGATGGCCCGCATCGCCCGCTGGCCGTGTTCGACGAACGCGCGGGCAGTCGTCTCGTCCTCGGCGACTGCTGCGACGGTGTCGAGGTCGGCGCCTGCACAGAAGGCAGCGCCAGCCCCACGGAGGAGGACGACCGGGCGCGGCGCCGTGGTCACGGCATCAACGAGCGCGTCGAGCCCGTCAAGGGTCAGGGCGTTGCGAGCGTCCGGCCGGTCGAGTGTGACGATCCGGACGCCTTCGGTATCCCTGATAGAAAGCATACCCACTCGCTGGGTCGGGGTTTCCAAAGGCCTTTGCCCTTGCCTTGCCTAGCTGTGGCCGATGGATTACGCCGCCGCGGTCCGCGAGACCGCCGTTGAGGCCGTCGCCGACATCGAGCCGGCGGCGTTCCGCGACGACATCGAGGCGTTCCTCGCGGAGGGGTCGCTCGTGCCCGGCGTGCTCACGCTGTTAGCGGCAGAGAGTGCCGGCGGCGACCCCGGGGCGTTAACCGAGCGTGCGGTGGGCGTCCAGCTCATCTATGACGGGCTACGGCTCACGCGCCGACTCACCCACGAGGACCCCTGGGCCAGCGGCGGCAAAGCACAGGCCGACCTGGATATCCTCGCGGCCGACGTGCTCGTCTCCCGGGGGTTCTTTTTGCTCGCACGGACCGAGGCCGCCGAGGACGCAGTTGAAGTCGTCCGCGCGTTCGGACGCGACCAAACCCGCCGGCGAACGGCCGACAATCCGGAGGCGCTAGACACAGAACTGGAGGCGGACGTGCTCCGGCTTGCGCTGGTGGCCGGCACCACGGCGGCGGGTGAGACACCGGGCGAGACCGGGCCGCTAGCCCGCGAGTTCGCCGCCAGTTACGACGACGAGGGGGGCTTTCCGTCGCCAGCGGCCCTGTTTGACGACGGCGCACGCGAGCGGATCGCCGCCGCGGCCGGCGGTCGCCGCCCCCTGAATCGAAACGATTAAAGACGCAAGCGGGCTACCGAAGAGTGCTTGCCTGGGTAGCTTAGCGGTAAAGCGCGTCCTTGGTAAGGACGAGACCCC
>CAYZJQ010000097.1:0-9408 GCA_964478805.1 uncultured Halobacteriales archaeon
TCCACGGCACCGAGTGGGAGGATATCCTCTACGTCGCTCGCGAAGAAGGGCTCACGCCGGCGTTCGAGATCCCAGGTATCCGCGCCGAGGAGGAGTTCCTCGAGTTCCTCGACGAGGGTGCCGCCGACTTCTGCAATATCAACGAGTTCGAGATGTCGGATGGGAATTACCGCCGGATGCAGGAGGCGGGCTTTGAATTGCGGGAAGGCCACATGAGCGCCGTCGAGGGCAGTCACGACATTCTCGAGGTGATGGGCAACCACGAGAAGGTCTACTTCTGTACGAGCGTGTTCAAAGACGCTGCTCAGCACCGCTCGCGGCTGAAGCGGATGGCCCGGAACGTCCGCCGCGAGTTCGACGACGTGACCGAGGACGGCACCATCGTGTACGGGAAGACCTGGGAGACTGAAGACCGGCTGCGGTCGCTCGGCGTCCCCGAGGAGTTCTACACCGTCAAGCGCGAGCACGTCGAACTCGCGTGGTGGCTCCTTGAGGAGATGGTCGAGGAGGGCGACGTGGCGAACGGCGAGATTGTCGAGCAGTACCCGACCTATGACGGCACGGTCGTCGAACGGACGCCGCTGGCATAGGAGCCGCGAGGCGGGAGGCCGAGCGGGTTGCTGGCTCCGCCGTTTTGGTGCAGATTTTCGTGAGGGGGGGTGCCCGCAGCGAGCGAAGTGAGCGAGGATACCCGACGAACGAAAAGGTGCGATGGCACCGTGGTCGAGCGGACGCCGCTGGCGTAGAACGCGCCGTCGGCGGTCGTCCAGGTCGCGGTCGCGGCCCACGCGGGCTCGGCGAGCGTCGTCGACCCCACGTCGGTGTACTCGACGGTGAGCGAGACCGAGACGAGCCGCCCGTCAAGTGCGACGGTGTAGCCGAACTCCAGCCGCCGCACCAGCCCCTCGGCGCCGACGAGCGCGGTCAGGCGCACGTCGCGGAGCCGCTGGACGAGCGTCGGGCTGAGCAGCGACCGCAGGGCGGCGCGGTCGGCGACCCCGGCGCCGCTGACCCGGACCCGGTCGCCGACGCGCGTGACGGCGTTCACCTCGACCCCGCGGACGGCGAGGAGGATCGTCCGCCCGCTGTACGGGGCGGTGAGCAGGGCGCTCCGGGGAACCGGGTCGGTCGGCGGCGGCCGGACCACCCGCGAGCGGACGGTGCCGTCCGGCGCGCGGCGGAGCCGGACGGTCGCGTTCGCGCCGCCGTACTCGATCCGGCTACCGGCCGTTCCCGTGACGTTGTGCGTCGGCCCGGCGAACGTGCGGACGACGAGGTAGCGGCCGTCGCCCGGGTACGCGGCCGTCAGGTTCGTCCGCGAGACGAGGGTGCCGTTCGGGTCCCGCTCGACGCGGACCCGCCGGAGCCGGAAGTCGCCGCCCTGGAGCCGCGCGATGTGTGCGTCCTTCAGGGCCACCGGGTCCGCGACGCCGGCGGTCGTCAGGCCGGGTGCGAGCGTCGGCGCCGCCGGCTCGGGGACGGGCGCGGCGGTGACCCGGTCGGTTGGCGTCGGGTCCGCGAGCGAGGGGGCGCCGCAGCCGGCGAGGGCGGCCAGCAGCACGACCGCGACGACGGCTCGGGACACGCTCGCCGTTGCGGTGCCGAGGTGTTAACGCCCCCGGACACCCCCCCTCGTGGCGTCGACGCGGTCGCCGACGGCGAAGTACGCGCCGACGGCCACCAGCGCACTCCCGGCGAGCAGGCCGACGACGGGGCGGTCGACGACGAGGGTGAAGTACAGCACCGCGAGGGCGGCGCCGCCGAGCGTGGCCGCAACCAGGGCGAATTCGACGAGCTCGCCCAGCGGCGCGCCACGGGTGTCGCGGTAGTCGGCGGCCGCAAGGACGACGACGGCGGCGTCGAGCGCGCCGACGGCCGGGTCGCCGACGAGGATGCCCGCCGTCGCGACCCCGAGTGCGAGCAGGCCGGCCGCGGCGAGCGTGTGGTCCGGCGAGAGCGGGTTCACAGACTCGCCCACGCGGGCGTGGTAGGCGACGGCGGGGACGACGCCGACGAGGCCGGCGAGGAGACCGAGCATCGGCTGGCCGAGGACGACGCCGTAGCCCGCGAGGACCGCGCCGACGAGCGCGCCAGCAGCCAGCACCGGGTCCGGCGGGATAGCTGCGGCGGGGTCTGGCGACCGGACGACACCGTAGGCGGTGAACCCTGCCACGAGCGCGAGCGCGATGACGGCGGTCGCAAGGTGCGTCTCCCGGGGACCGAACAGCAGGCCGAAGCCGGCGACGCCGAAGGAGAGGACGAGCCCTATGAGTGGCGCCGCCTCCGGAACCGGCTGGCCGCGGCGTGACATGGTCGGGCTCGGCGGGCAGTGGCGGAAAGGGTTTCGTTGCCCGTATCGGTCCGAAGCAGCGCCAGGACGGACCCACAAACGTTTAACGGGTTCCTGCGTACCATTGGCCATGCCCGACTGCCCACTCGCGGACAAGTGTCCCAGTTTCCAAGAGCGGATCGAAGGGATGGGCTGTACACACTACGGCGACCGCGGCGGCGCGGAGTGGTGTAACCATTATGGCCAGCCAATCCGCGAGTTGAAACAGCAGCCGGTCGATCTCGGCGAGGAAGTTATCATTACTGTTGACGACATCCACGAATCCGGTGCGGGCGTGGGCCGCACTGAGGACGGCTTCATCGTGATGGTCGATGGCATCCTCCCTGAGGCACGCGCGAAGGTGAAGATCACCAAGGTGATGGACAACTTCGCGCGCGCCGACGAGATCGAGCGACTCCCGCTCGAAAAAGAAGAGGAGGAGGCGGCCGACGCCGACGACGGGCAGGCGGCGGCCGACGACGAAGAGGACGCGGGGTCGCGCTCGCGCGAGCGCCCGGAGCGGCTCGGGAGCCGCGACAACTTCTGGGGGTCGTGACCGACGTTCCAGACGCGGACACGCTTCTAGTCGAATTAGGCTTCGACGAGGCCGACAGCGTTCTTACCCACCGACAGGCGCAGGTGCTCGCGCTTCGCGAGCGTGGCATTCCACAGCGCGAGATTGCAGAGCAGTTGGGCACGTCGCGAGCGAACGTCTCCTCGGTTGAGGCGAGCGCCCGTGATAACGTCGCGCGCGCTCACGAGACAGTCGCGTTCGCCGAGACCCTCCAGGCACCCGTTCGCGTAGAGGTCGACGAGGGGACCGACCTCTACGACGTACCAAGCCGCGTGTTCTCCGCCTGCGACGACGCCGGCGTGAAGGTCAGCCGGACAGCCCCAGAACTGATGAAGCAGGTGAGCGACGCGGCGGGCGATGCCGTTGTGGGCCGAGAAGTGAAACGCGACCTTGTGGTAAGCGTGACGAGCGAGGGAACAGTGCGCGTGCGGACCTGAACCACGCTCGGCCAGGGGTGGGCTATTTCTGCCAGCGCCCGGCAGAACGGGCATGGAACTCGGACTTGACGGGAACGCGGCGCTGGTAACGGCCGGATCAAGCGGCCTCGGGCTGGCGAGCGCCGAAGCGCTCGCGGCCGAGGGCGCACATGTCGCCGTCTGCGGGACGACGCCCGCACACATCGACGCCGCGCGCGCGACACTCGAAGCCACGGGCGATGGAGACGTGCTCGCGGTTAAGGCCGATATCACCGACCGCGACGCCGTCGAGGGATTCGTCGCAGAGACGGTCGATGTGTTCGGCGGACTGGACCACGTTGTTACGAGTGCCGGCGGGCCGCCCTCGGGACGGTTTCTCGATATTGACGACTCCGATTGGTACGATGCCTACGACCTGCTTGTAATGAGCGTCGTGTGGACGACACGCGCGGCATATCCTCACTTAGCGGAAGCGGAGGGGAGTGTCGTCAACATTACTTCCGGGTCGGTTAAGGAGGTAATAGACGGGCTGGTACTCTCGAATGCGGTCCGCCGGGGCGTCATCGGATTGATGAAGACACAAAGCCACGAATGGGCGCCCGAAGTGCGAGTAAACGCCGTTCTTCCAGGCGCCCACGCTACCTCGCGTATCACCGATCTCGTCGAGCAGGGCGTCGAGCGCGGTGAGTACGAATCACTTGAGGCGGGGCTTGACGACTGGGGCGAAGACGTTCCGCTGGAGCGTGTCGGTGACCCCGACGAACTCGGCGCGACGGTCGCGTGGCTCTGTTCAGAGGCTGCGAGTTACGTGACTGGGACCGCAGTCCCGGTTGACGGCGGGAACACGCGGTCTGTCTAGCGGGCCAGACGACTGGACGTCAGCTCGGCACTTCGTTCAACCCGTGTGTCTCCGTCTGAGACAGGCGAACAGGAGTGCGCATACAGGCGCCGTGCATGGTCGCTCACCGACGGATGCGGTAGCCCACAGGCCGTGTGTCAAAGCCGACAGCCAGCTGGGTGGTGTCACGGCGCGGGGACTCAGGGGAGAGACCTGACCGATCCGCAGGATTACGCTCGATCACTCCAACGCATCAACAACCTCGCGGACGCGCTGTGCCTCGTGTTTGGGGACGACAACCGTCCGGCCTGCATACGTGGCGACGATGAGGTCAGAAACGCCGACAGCAGCGACGTGGTCTCTCTCGCCGGCGGCGAGTACACAGTCCTCGCAGTCAACGGCGTGGGTATCGCCGAGTGTAACAGTCCCCTCAGCGTCGGCCGACAGCACGCGCTCGAAGGCATCCCATGAGCCAAGATCATCCCACGCAAAGTCAGCCGGAAGAACGTAGGCGTTGTCTGCGTCTTCCATGACGCCGTGGTCGATGCTGACTGGATCGATAGCGGCGAACGCACCATCTGGGTCCGAAGCGAGTGCGTCGAGAAAGTCCCCAAATCCAGCCGTACGTGCCGCAGAAAGCAGCGCACTAGGGCGCCACGCGAACACGCCCGCGTTCCACCGGTAGCCGTGTTCGCGGTAGCGGGCCGCTGCACCGGGGTCTGGCTTTTCTTTGAATGCCGCGACAGCGTAATAGTCGCCGTGCTGTGCTCCGAGTTTGATGTACCCATACTCGGTCGCAGCGCGGGTCGGCGTTACGCCCAACGTCACAAGTCCATCCGTCTCGTGGGCCACATCCGCAGCACGGGACAGAGCCGCGGCGTACCCTTCACCCATATGATGGTCGCTCGGGAGGCACAAAAGAACGGGGTTATCATGCCGCCCACGGAGTTCGTGGGCGGCGTACAGCAGCGCGGGGGCGGTGTCTTTCGGTTCAGGTTCGACCAGCACCTCAGCATCATTCGCGTGCTTGGCGACATCATCCGCATAGGCCGGTGGAGTGAGCACGCAGACGTGGTCGGTAACCGTTGTGGCGCGAGCAACGGTCCGGGCAAGCAGTGACTCATCCCCGTCGAACGTGCGGAACTGTTTCGGGGTTTCGGCGGTACTCGCGGGGTAAAGCCGGGTGCCCCGTCCTCCGGCGATGACGATGGCGATGGTCTCGGGCATAAACAGCTCTTAATCGCGGCCACTAAAAGTCAGTCCCACGTTTCGATGATACCCTCACGGATATCGGCGACACAGCCCTCGCAGTCTGGATGATCGGCGTCAAAGCAGGCCGGGCGCCCCCGCCCATCGACGGGGACGGCTCGCTTCTCCGCGTGGCGCCGACAGACGATACGGGCATTGCCCGCCTCGTCTGTGGGAAGGGCATAGCCGGTTGCTTTCCCCGCCTCGTACTCACGGCGTGCCTGCTCGTACTGCCGACCGGCGGACCGAAGCTTTGTCCGTAGCAGCTGCGCGAGCCGGCGGCGATTGGTCATATAGTCGTTCGGAGTGGTAGCCACTACAATCCGTCGGCGGGGTGTGCACGGACCGGCCGCAGACCGCTCACGAACGGAGACGAGTTCGCGGCCAGGTCAAGCAACGACGGCATGAGCGTCTCGGTGAGACCCGGTCGGCGGCTCAGCTCACTGGGTCGACCCCGGCGAGGTCGGCAAGTGCCATCGCGAACACGCGAGTCGCGGCCGCACAGTCGGTCCAGTCGGTCCACTCACGAGGGTTATGTGAAATACCGTCCCGCGAAGGGGCAAAGCACATTCCGGCATCGGTCACGGTCGCGATATGCATCGAGTCGTGAGCAGCCCCAGAGTGAAGGTCCATCGTCGCGACGCCGACTCGCTCGCCCGCAGCCCGCAGGGCGTCCTGACACCGGGGTGCCATCGGCGTCGGCTCGAGATCGAAATCTCGTGCTAGTGTCGTCTCAACCGCGCGTCCCGACTCAATGCGAGCGAGCGTCTGCTCAACGGTTGCGACAAGCGATTCCATTGAGCTGTAGGTCGTCGAGCGGATATCGATGCCCAACTCGGCCCGCCCGGGGACGACGTTCGTCGCGTTTGGCGAGACGGCGAGGCTACCGACAGTGCCGACGGCTGCGGGGTCTGCTGCGTCAGAGCCGTCGGCACCGCTTAGTTCGCGGGCGGCTGCCTCGATATCAACGATGACCTCGCTGGCGGCGGCGAGCGCATCCGACCGGCCAGCCATTGGGGTTGAGCCGGCATGGTCAGCCTCGCCCTCGATCTCCGCCGCGAGATGGGTAATGCCAGTGATATCACCGACCACACCTACGGGCACTTCGGCGGCTTCGAGTTCCGTGTGTTGTTCGATGTGGAGTTCGAGCCAAGCATCCCAGCCAGCGGCATCAACTCGTCCGTCACCGCGGTAGCCAATGTCGTTGAGCGCGCCGTCGAGGCTGCGGCCGTCAGAGGCGTGCAGTGTGAGTGCGTCTTCGACCGTTTGCGTGCCGGCAGCGACAGAGGAACCGAGCAGACCGTCGGCAAAGGTCGCCCCTTCTTCTTCGGTGAACGAGACTACTTCAATCGGGCGCGCCGGCTCGACACCAGCCTCGCGCATAGCACGTACCGACTCTAACGCCGCATACACCCCGAGCGGACCATCGAAGATTCCGCCGTTAGGAACCGAATCAAGATGGCTCCCGGCGGCAACGGGAGCGGCGTCCGGATCAGCACTCGCGGGCGTCCATCGGCCGGCGATGTTACCCACCGCATCCACCTCAACAACGCAGCCGGCGGCCTCCAGTTGGGCGACCAGCCGGTCGCGGGCGCGGCGGTTTGCCTCTGAGCCGGTAAGGACGGTTCGGCCATATTCGCCCGCTGACGTCTCAACTGCCCCAAACCGGCCGTTCGTCTCGATGTCCTTGCGCAGACGGTCGGTATCGACCGCCTCGGCGACGAGTGTGTTCATGTTCGTGCGTCCGTGGCTGTAAACAAGAAAGCTACCACCACCGGCGTGGGTCTACTGGAACGCCGCAACCACGTCGTCGAAGCTCGGCACCAGCACCCGCGCGATGTCGGTGGTCGTGATGATACCCACCACCTCGCCTCCCTGGACCACGGGGAGCTTTTTTACCCCGTGGTCGGTCATCAGCCCGGTTGCATCCCCGACGGTCGCGTCCACCGGAACCGTCACAGGGTCCGGCGTCGCTAGCGCGCGGACCGGCGTCGTCTCAGGGTCGCGCCCCTCAGCGACACCCCTAACCACATCCGACTCCGTGAGAATCGCACGCTCGTCGTCGTCTACCAGCAACGAGCCGATCTGTTCGTCCCAAAGGAGTCGGGCCGCGTCCGCGACGACTACGTCTGGGTCAATCGTCCGCACGGGAGTCGTCATCTGTTCGCTCACCGGCCTGCCGAGTCGTTCCGTGTCCATCGTCTTCGCCTGACGCGTATGGGGAACTCTGTCATAATATAATTATTGTCCCTGGGGAACGGGCTCAGTGCGAAGCGGTGAAACAACGCGCCCGGCCGGACCAAACGGCCCAGAATCCCCGAGATCGGAGCGCTCTTCACTTTCACTGCGGTTGCGGAGAATTAAATACTACCGACACCAACTAAAGGACGTCTCCCACTGAAAACACGCGGAGACGGAGCAACCAATGACCGTGCAACAGCACGCCCAAGAAATCCACGAACAGTTCTCAGACCAGTTGGACATCACTGTCGACGAAGTCGAAGCGCGCCTCGACACTTTAGTCAACGAGTACCGCATTCCCGTTGAGGAAGCCCGCCGCTCGGTCGTGTCGAACTATCTCGACGAAGCCGGCATGAACCGTGACGAACTCTCCGGCGGGTCGAACGAGACCGTCCTCGTCAGTGACATCGACGCTGACGAACAGTGGGTTGACCTCCGAGTGACGTTGGTCGACCTCTGGGAGCCACGCGCCGACAGTATTTCACAGGTCGGACTGCTCGGCGACGAGTCGGGCACCATCAAGTTCGTCGCCTTCGAGACGAGCGACCTCCCAGATCTTGAAGAGGGCAAAAGCTACGCGCTGGGCAACGTCGTCACCGACGAGTACCAGGGTAGCTACTCCGTGAAGCTGAATCGGACCACCTCAATCACCGAACTCGACGAGCAGATTGAGGTTGGCGACGACGACGAGACTGTCGAAGGGGCGCTGGTCGACATACAGTCCGGTTCGGGACTGATCAAGCGGTGCCCTGAGGAGGGGTGTACGCGCGTCCTCCAGAACGGCCGGTGTAGCGAACACGGCGAGGGTGACGGCGAGTTCGACCTCCGCATCAAAGGAGTCCTTGACGACGGCGATGCCGTCCACGAGGTTATCTTCAACCAGGAGGCAACCGAGGCGCTCACCGGCATTAGTCTTGAGGAGGCAAAGGACATGGCGATGGACGCGCTCGACACAACGGTCGTCGCCGACGAGATGGCTGAGGGCGTGCTGGGCCGGTATTACCGCGTGACAGGCCCGACGCTTGGTCGTTACGTGCTGGTGAACGACATGGAGCGACTCGGTGGCACAGATGCCGAAGCAACCCTCATCCGCGCGAGGTCGATGTAGATGTCCGGAAACGTTCCCACCCGAGAGGTTGCCCGCCGTGTGTTCGCTCGCGAATTCAACGACGCCGGCTACACGTTCAAGGAGTCGGACGACGAGCGCGCGCCCGTCTACGCGCTCTTGCCGTCCGGCGAGCGCGCCAACCGCGTGTTCGTCGTCGGCACGCTCACCGAGACGGAAGACATCGGCGAGGATTCCGAATACTGGCGCGGGCGCATCGTCGACCCGACGGGCACGTTCTTCACGTACGCCGGGCAGTACCAGCCCGAGGCGGCGAGCGCGCTGCGCGATCTTGAGCCGCCCGCGTACGTGGCCGTCGTTGGCAAGCCCCGCACGTTCGAGACGGATGACGGTGGCGTGAACGTCTCCGTCCGCCCCGAGTCCATCAGCGTCGTCGACGCCGAGACTCGCGATCGCTGGGTCGTCGAGACGGCCGAACGGACGCTCGACCGTATCGCCGCGTTCAACGACGACGAGAACGAGTACGGCGCGATGGCCCGCGAACAGTACGAGTACCCCGCCACGACCTACAAAGAGCACGTCGTGGAGGCGCTCCAGTCGCTCGAGGACGAGGAGGCCGATGCCGCCGAGGCGCAGGCGTAGCCGAGCGTAGAGTCGCCGCAGACGCCGAGATCACGGCATCACGGCGACGGGACC
>CAYZJQ010000098.1:0-9389 GCA_964478805.1 uncultured Halobacteriales archaeon
CTCGAGCATCTTCGCGGCCGGGAGGATGTCCTCGTAGGCACCGTTCGTACAGGAGCCGATGATGACCTGGTCGACGGACTCGCCGGCGACCTCGCGGACGGGCACGACGTTGTCCGGCATCGACGGCTTGGCGACGAGCGGTTCGATCTCCGAGAGGTCAACGACGATCTCGTCGTCGTATTCGGCGTCTTCGTCGGGGGCGACCTCAACGAACTCGTCTTCACGGCCCTGCTTAGCGAGGTACTCGCGCGTCTTCTCGTCGGTCGGGAAGATGGACGTGGTCGCGCCGAGTTCCGTCCCCATGTTCGTAATCGTGGTCCGTTCGGGCACCGAGAGGGTGTCCACGCCAGGGCCGGTGTACTCGAAGATCTTGCCAACGCCGCCCTTCACAGAGAGCCGGCGGAGCATCTCGAGGATGACGTCTTTCGCGGTAGACCACTCGGGGAGTTCACCCTCGAGCCGGACGTTCACGACCTCCGGCATCTCGATGTAGTACGGGCCGCCCCCCATCGCGACAGCGACGTCGAGCCCACCGGAGCCGATGGCGAGTTCGCCGAGCCCACCCGGCGTTGGAGTGTGCGAGTCGGAGCCAAGCATCGTCTTGCCCGGCGCCGCGAAGTTCTCTTTGTGGACGTTGTGGCAGATGCCGTTGCCCGGCCGCGAGAAGTGTGCGCCGAACGTGCCGGCGGCAGAGCGCAGGAAGCGGTGATCGTCTGTGTTCTTAAAATCGAACTGATAGGTCTGGTGGTCACAGTACTGCGCCGCGACTTCCGTCTGGACCTCGTCGAGTCCGAGCGCCTCGAACTGCAGCCACACCAGCGTGCCCGTTGTGTCCTGCGTGAGCACCTGGTCGACCTCGATCCCGATCTCCTCCCCCGTCTCGAGTTCGCCCTCAACGAGGTGGTCTTCGAGGATCTTCTCCGTGAGCGTCTGTCCCATAACGTCCGCATGTCGCCCGTGCTCGGATATAAATCCGGCGTGTTTCCCGGATGTTGCGCCGGTATCAGCCGACTGCGGGCTGTTGTCGGCCGTGTGACGAACGCACGGCCAGTCCCTATTGTGAGAACGGTCGGCTCGGAGTCTTGCATGGACGTTCACGACCGTGCGTGGCTCACTCAGTCACGAAACGACTCGAGAGTTGTCATATCAGCAGCTCGGGGGGTGCCCGCTCCGACGCCCCGACCGCGTCGTTTTTGCCCAGCGACCGCCCTCTGTCGGTATGGAGCTGTTCGCGGTCCCCGGCCTCCCCGAGGTGGAGCCGGGTGACGACCTCGCGGCACTCATCGCCGAACGGGTCGGCCTCGAGGACGGCGACGTACTCTGTGTTGCCTCTACCGTCGTCTCGAAGGCCGAGGGCCGCGTCTTCGACCTCGGCGACTTTCCAGCAGGCGAGCGCGCCGAGGCGATCGCCACGCGGCTCGCAGAGGTCACCGGCGATGAAAAGGACCCCCGGTTTGCACAGGCCGTTCTCGAGGAGAGCGAAGAGCTGGTGCTCGAGACGCCCTTTTTACTCGCAGTCACGGAGTTCGGCCACATCACGGTCAACGCGGGGATCGACCGCTCGAACGTTCCCGGGGGCGATCTACTACTCCTCCCCGAGGACCCTTCTGCCTCCGCACACCGACTCTCGGAGGCGCTCGGCGTGCCTGTTGTCGTCACCGACACCTCCGGCCGGCCGTTCAGATACGGGCAGCGTGGCGTCGCTGTCGGCTGGGCCGGGCTGCCGGCCTCTCGCGACTGGCGCGGCGAGACGGACATGAACGGGCGCGAGCTCGGCGTGACTGTCCAGTCCGTCGTCGACGAACTCGCCGGGGCCGCGAACCTAATAGCGGGGGAGGGCGACGACGGGACACCTGTTGTCGTCGTCCGTGACTGGGCGTTCGGCGACCACAGCGGGTCCGAGGAGCTGTTCCGCCGCGACGAGGACGACCTCGTCCGGGCGGCGCTACGTGAGTGGGAGTTCAAGCGGTAGGGCGTCGAACCGTCATTGTTTGGCCAGACATCCCTAGCATAGGGTGGGGGGTCGTAACAAAGGTGATATTATCGCAGGGCACCGCGGGTGTGTCCGATCACCGGCGATAACCGAGACCGCCCGTGGCGCCTCCCCCACGCCGATGAGGCCGTCGTGGGCCGTTGCCGTTACCGACAGCCGAAGGCCCCGGGAGTCATAATCAATGGCTACGAATGCTCGGCATCGAACTTACACCGGAGCATCCGGTCGATCGCGTCGGCGAGTTCGGGGCTCGCGCGGAGACCGCAGGCTTCGACACCGTGTTCTGCTCGTCACACTATAACAACCGCGACCCGTTCGCAGCGCTCGACCGGGTCGCGCAGGCCACCGACGACGCGCGAGTGGGACCGGGTGTTGCCAACCCCTATGACACTCACCCTGTCGCGCTCGCGGGGAAAGTGGCAACCCTCGACGAGTCCTCAGGTGGTCGCGCCGTCTTCGGACTTGGGCCTGGCGACCCCGCGACGCTCCGGAACCTCGGCGTCGACCGCGAACGTGGGCTCTCCGCAGTGTTACAGGCGTTCAAAGACGCCCAGCGGCTGTGGCGCGGCGAGCGCGTCACCCGCGACGACACCTATACCGCCGAGAACGCTGGGCTCAATTTCGAGCCGCCGCAGGGCGACGCGATCCCGGTCTACGTTGGCGGCGAGGGGCCACACATGTGCCGGATGGCCGGCAAACACGCCGACGGCCTGCTGTTCAACGGCTCCCATCCCGACGACCTTGCCTGGGCGCGTGACCGTGTCGAGGAAGGAAAGGCCGATCGACCCGACGAGCGCGGCCCCTTCACGCTCGCCGCCTACGCCTCCGTGTCAGTAGCCGAGGACGCCAACGCCGCCCGAGAGGCCGCCCGCCCGCCGGTCGCGTTCATCACCTCGGGAGCCGCCCCGCCAGTGCTTGACCGCCACGGTATCGACGCGGAACGGGCCGAACGCATCGGGGAGGCCATCTCGGCGGGGGAGTTCGAGGAGGCGTTCGGGCTCGTGACCGACCCGATGGTCGACGCCTTCTGTATTGCCGGCACGCCGGCGGACGTCCGCAAACGGGCCGCCGCACTCCACGAACACGTCGACGCTATCGTCGCCGGGTCGCCGCTCGGCCCGAACCTCGAGACAGCGATCAACCTCGCGGGCGAGGCGCTGGCTGACTGAGGTTACCGGCCCTCCTCACCGCGTCGGGCCTCCTCCGGCGGCGTGCCGGTCGGAAGCACCCGTGTGGCCGCGGCGGCGAGCCCGCCGACCGACAGCACGCCGAAGACGACCGACGCCGCAGCTGTGAGCAGCGCCCCGATAAGCATGAGAATCGCCTGCTCGGGACTCTGTGCTGCGATTTCGGCGAACCGCCCCGGCAACTGCACGATGGACTCGATCAGTCCGCCACTCGCTTCTGCCATGCCTCTCTCTTCGGGTCGCGCTACTTGCTACTTCCGGGTCGCCCCCGACTTCGCCACCTACTTGACCGCGTATGGTAAGAAACGAGGGATGGCCGACGACCGCTCACTCGACGAGTTCCTCGACGCGGAAAACGACAACTCCGAGGACGACATCGATGAGGGCGCAAGCAGCGCAGAACCCGGGACGCCAGCCGGCGGCGACGCCCCTAAGCCAGCCCAGTCGACGGTCGCGTTCGACCCCGACGGCGCCGCCTGCGAGGCGTGTGGCGCGACGGTCCAGCGGCGCTGGCGCGACGATGGCGCACTGGTGTGTGGTGACTGCAAGGAGTGGTGACTTCTCCGACGACTGAACCGGGGACGTTCTCCTCGAATCTCTGTAAGTCGGGAGGATAGCCGGGCTGACCACCGTTCCCCATCGCTATCGAGAGCTCTATACCCGCGGGAGTCAGCCTTACGTCGCCGCGGCCCCTCGCGGCTGACAATGACACGCCGTCACCGGACCGAGCCAGTGCGTCGTTCCGCATCGACCACCATCCAGGAGTGGGTCCGATGAGCGACGCGGGAGAGGCGGCGGCGGTCCAAGGCGTCGAGGAAGCCGGCGCGACCGCCCGTCGCGTCATCGACAATGTGGGCGAGGTGATCGTTGGTAACGAGCCGGCGATCAAACACCTCGTCGTTGCGCTGCTCGGGCGCGGCCACGTCCTGCTCGAGGACGTCCCCGGCGTCGGCAAGACAATGCTCGCACGCGCCGTCGCGACCTCCTTCGAGTGCGAGTTCAAGCGCGTCCAGTTCACCCCTGATCTGCTCCCCTCGGACATCATGGGTGTCAACGTCTTCGACCAGGCGAGCCGCGAGTTCGAGTTCCGCCCCGGCCCCGTTTTTGCGAACGTCGTCCTTGGCGACGAAATCAACCGTGCACCACCGAAGACGCAGTCCGCACTGTTAGAGGCGATGGAAGAAGAGACCGTCACCGTCGACGGTGACACCCGCGAATTGCCAGACCCGTTTTTTGTCGTGGCCACGCAGAACAGTGTGGAGCGCGACCGTACCTACGAGCTGCCGGCGGCAGAACTCGACCGCTTTATGATGAAGCTCTCGCTTGGCTATCCAAGCGAAGGAGAGGAACAGGAGGTGCTCGGCCGCGTCGTTGGCGACCATCCCATCGAGACGCTGGAACCGGTGGCGACGACCGGCGACCTTCGGGCGGCCCGTCGCGCCACGGCCGAGGTGGAGGTGAGCGGTGCGGTGCGCGGCTACGTCACCCGGCTGGCCCGCCACACCCGTGAGAACGCACAGTTGGGCGTCTCTCCCCGCGGTTCCGTCTCACTCCTGCGGGCGGCACAGGCCCGCGCGGTGCTTGACGCCCGCGACTACGTCATCCCGGACGACGTTCAGCAGGAGGCCGAACCGGTGATGACCCACCGAATCCGTGTGGGTCGCGGCGAGGGGTCGCCGCGCGAGGTAGTGCGTGCCGCCCTGGACGCCGTGCCGGTGGAGTGACCGTGCGCCCGACCCGCCGCGGCTATGCGACCCTCGCCGTCGCCGTCGTCGCCGTTCTGTTAGCTGCACAGGCGGGTGCGCGCTCGCTGAACGCTGTCGCCGCACCCGCGCTGCTCGCGCTGGCGTATGGGTGGGTAACGCTGCGCCGCCGCCGCGAGCCGACAGCAACGAGGCGCAAGCCCGCACCGGGGTTCCCCGGCGAGACCCGGGAAGTGAGCCTCCGGATCGACGCTGCCGGGCCAACGACGGTCACGGACGCCGTCGGTGACGGCCTCTCGTACGTTGCCGACACTGCCGACGAGTACGACGCCGGGGCCGACGGCTACCGAATCGAGCTGACGGCTCGGGGAGCCCGAACGCTTGGGCCCGCGACGGTGACGGAGACGGACGCCTTCGGCCTGCTGGCGCGGCGGACGGAGACAGCCGGTGAAACCGAGGTGATCGTCTATCCAGCCGTCGAGCCAGTGGCGCCGAATCGGACCTTCCGCGGGCTGGTTGAGCAGGCTGGCTCGCCCGACCGCGACGCCTTCGACTCGCTGCGGGAGTACGTCCCCGGCGACCCGCTGCGCGACGTCCACTGGAAGTCATCGGCGAAGCGGGCCCCCGGCGACCTCGTCGTCGCCCGGTTTGCGACCGAAGACGAGGGGGCAGTTACAATCGCAGCGGAAGCGGCGGCGGGCTATGCGGACGCGATGGCCTCCGCGGCCGCCAGTATCGCGGTGTACCTGCTCGACGTCGACCTCGGTGTCGAGGTCGTCGCGCCGAACGGCCGGACCGAGCGCGGGCGCGGCGACGACGCTCGCGACGAACTGCTCGAACTGCTCGCCCGGACGCCCGACGGCAACCTAGGTCCGAACGTCGAAGCGGACGTGCGCGTCGTCGCCGACGCCGACGGCGTCACCATCCACACCCAAGGCCGGTCGTTCCCCTTCGAGGAGCTACTTGGCGACACCGACGTCGAGGACGCACGAACGGAGGTGGCGGCCGCGTGAGTCGTCCCCCGCGATCGACGCGCGCCGGCTGCAGTTGCTCGCGCGCCCGCAGTCACACTGCGCCCCGCACACAGTCGGGAGCGACTTGCGAGAGCACAGTCGCGACACGCGCTGGGCATGGGAACCGCGCGAGGTGGTTCGCGTGAGCACCGCGTCGCGAACTCTTCCAGGCCTTGACATCGAGGTCAACCCTCAGCGGCTGCTCGCTACCGTCGCGGTGGCCGTGACGATGACCGCGTACCTCTCCGTTCTCCTGAACATCGTCACGGTCGCTGGCGACCCGGCACTGTTCTACGCGGAGGTCGCCGTCGCCGTCGTCGCCGGAGCGGGCCTCGCCCGGCTGGTCCGTCCGCGCATTGCGGGGCTGGTCGCGGCTGGCCTGCTCGTTGCCGGCGGCTACCTCTACTTCGCGTCGCTGCCCACCTCTATTGACTTAGTCGCGACGCTTGGCCCACTCGCCGCCGACGCGCTGTCGATGCTCTCGGGGCTCTCGATTCTACGGATCATCAACGCTGGCGTATGGGCGCTCGCAATCACGCCCGCACCGACACTGCTGGCTGCGTACCTCGCCGTCCGTGGGCAGTCGCTCGCAGCAGCGACCGTTGCTGGGGCGGCGTTGGGGCTGTTCGTGCTCACGGGTGACGCCGATCCCGCGACCACGCTCATCGGGGTCGTCGGGGTCGCCGGGGCCGCGGGCTTCGGCGACCTTGCGAGAGACGACAGCGCGGCGGTCGACGAGGGGCGCCGCGATGTGCTCTTGGGACTGGGATCTGTCGTTGCCGTCGCCAGCGTTGTCGATGTGGTACCTGATGAGCTCGCCGGGGGGAGCCTCGGGAGCTTCGCCGGTACCGGCACCACAGAGGCAAACCTGCTGGGTAGCTCCGAACGGGTGAACGTCCTCGGTGCTATCGAGCTGTCGCCACAGGTCCGCTTCTCCGTCGAGAGCGAGGAGGCGGGCTACTGGCGCGTCGGCTCGTTCGATCGGTTTACTGGCGACGGCTGGGTTCGCACCGGTGAGTCGACCCCCTACGAGGGACGGCTTCCCAGCCCTCCAGGCGATGACCGCCGTGTCCGGCAGACGTTCACCATGGAGGGACAGATGGGGAACATGCCGGCGCTGTGGAAGCCCGCCGAGGTAGAGCGCAGCGCGACCGGCGCAGACGTACTCGCCGACGGAAGTCTCCGCCCGCTGCGGGCGTTCACCGCGGGCGAGTCGTACACCGTCGAGTCACAGCGGCCGGTTGCCGGGCCGCGTACACTGCGGGCCGCGGATACAGAGTACAGTCAAGCGATCCGCCAGCGGTATCTCGCGCTTCCGGGCAACACCCCGGATCGCGTCGCCGAGCGAACAGCTCGGATCACCGCCAACGCGACGAACCCCTACGACACCGCCCGCGTGGTCGAGCGATGGCTCTCGAACAACCGCGACTACTCGCTCGATGTAACGAAGCCGGCGGGCAACATTGCCGACAAGTTCCTTTTTGAAATGTCGGCGGGCTACTGCACGTATTTCGCAACGACAATGGTTGTCATGCTTCGGACGCAGGGGATTCCGGCACGGTTCACCGTCGGCTACACCCCCGGCGAGCGGGTCGCGGAGTCGCGATGGGTCGCGCGGGGACTTGACGCCCACGCCTGGGTCGAGGTGTTCTTTCCCAACCACGGCTGGTTTCGGTTCGATCCGACGCCAGCTGGTCCCCGCGAGGCCGCCGAGGACGAACGCATCGGGGAAGCCCGCGATTCGGGGTTCGAGGGTGTCGACACCAACGAGACTGGGCCAGGGAGCTTCACCGAGACGCCCGAGCCCGGCACGACACCGACCCCGACAGGCAACACCGCAGCCAGTGACGTGGCCGCGACGCCGGATCTTCAGCAACTCGCCGGTCAGAACTCGACGACACCTGCAGGCGCCGACGCCGACGTTGCGACCGGTGACGGCGGCGGGGGTGGGTTCGAACTTCCGGACATCCCGCCGCGCGAGCAGCTCGCGCTTGGCGCTGTGGTCGCGCTGGGTGCCATCGCTGGCGTCCGTAAATCCGGATTAGCACAGCGAGCCTACCGCGAGGTGTGGCTTCGCTACCAGCCCCGCTCGGACCCCATCACGGACACCCAAGGCGCCTACCGCCGCGTTGAGTACGTCCTCTCGCGGCAGGCGCGCCCGCGCGCCGACGGCGAGACGGTGCGCCAGTACGCCGAGGCAGTCGGCGATCACCGCGCCCGGCAGGTCGCCCGCCTGTATGAACGGGCGACGTACGCGGGGTCGGTCTCCGAGACCGAGGCGGATGAGGCTGTCTCGCTCGCAGACGCAGTCGTCTCGAACCGCGGCGTCCGGTGACGGCGAGCGGCTACGACCCAGCCCGCGGGCGGTCCTGCCCGCGATGTACCCCCTCCCGACAGTGTTTAATACGGCGACTCTGTACATTTCGTCGTAATGTCGGAAGTCTGCTCGACGTGCGGATTGCCCCAGGAACTCTGCGTCTGCGAGGACGTCGCAAAGGAGTCCCAGGAGATCAGCATCCGCATCGACGAGCGCCGATACGGGAAGGAGGTAACGGTCATCGAGGGGTTCGACCCGAAGGACGTGGACATGGACTCGCTGTCTTCGGACCTCAAGTCGAAGTTCGCCTGCGGCGGCACCGTCGAGGACGGCGCCATCGAACTGCAGGGGAACCACACCGGCCGCGTGGAGGACTTCCTCCGCGAGAAGGGTTACAACGTCGCCTGACACCCGTCCGAACGGGGGAACGCCCCGAACGCCGGCTCCGTTTCTGGTGCGCGACGAGCAACGGCAGCACAATCTTGAGGCGGCCACCCGTCGAACCACCTTGTGTGCCCTCCCGCGACACCCCGTCCGAGCCGAGCATTGATGCCGACAAGCTCTATCCAGTCGTCCGCCGCGCCGTCGAGGACGCGCTGTGGGACGTGGTCGGAGGCGTCGCATACGGCCTCTTCCTCGTACTGCTGGGGTTCGTGGGACTCGGACTGGTGGCATTCGGGGCCGGTAGCGGCTTCGCGGGGGTCGGGCTGCTGCTGGGCCTCTTCGGGGGGATTGCCTTCTTCTTCGCCGGGATGGGCCTCTTCCGCCTCGCGACCGAGTGATCAGAAGGGCGCGTCGGTCTCGGTCTCGGTCTCGGGGCCCTCGTCTGTTGCCCCCTCCCGCTCTAGGTCGTACTGCTCTGCCCACCCTTCGATGCCGGGGGCGAGCGACTCGACGGTCCCATGCATCCCCTCGTAGGAGCCGATGAGGCGTGCAGCCTGTACGGACGCCTTCCCATGGGGACAGACAGTGACCACACGCTCCGCGCCGTTCAGTTCCTCAACGCGCTGTGGCAACTCGGCGAAGGGGATGTTGACGCTCCCGGGGACGTGGCCCCGCGCGAACTGGGCCGGCGACCGGATATCGACGATTCGAACGTCATCGCCCGTCTCGATGAGGTCGGCCAACTCCCCGGCCGAGATCTCGCCGTCCATACTCGTCCAACTCGCCGACGAG
>CAYZJQ010000099.1:0-2624 GCA_964478805.1 uncultured Halobacteriales archaeon
TCCTGCCGGACTGGTACCTCTACTGGTCGTTCGGCCTGCTCAAGCTCGGCCCACTCAATCCCGAAATCGCCCTGTTAGGCGACGCGAAGCTCATGGCTGACCGGACGTACGGCGTCGTTGCGAACATCGTTGTCGTCGGGTTCATTGCTATCGTCCCGTTCCTCAACAAGGGCGCGGCGCGCCGCCCTGTCGAGCAGCCGTTCTGGGCCGCCGTCGGCGTCGGGGGCGTCGTCTACGCCGCGACGATCTCGGCGCTGGCAATCAAGAACCTGTTGCCGATGGATTCGCACCTGCTCTTCGACCTGACGTTCCTGCTGCCGTTCGTGGCAGGGTTCATTTCGTATGCAGTGTTCAAGTCGATGCGCGAAGGGTATATGTTCGAGCTGAACCGCCGCTACTACCGGCTCCGGCCACCGAAGTAAGGCGGAAAACAGAAGCCTGCACCACTCCTGTTTCGAATATGACCGACCAGTCGACGGACCAGCCCGTCGAGGGTACGTCCAACAGCACCTCAACGGAGAGTGTACGCGTTGAATCCGACGGGGCAGACACCGGCGGTGGCGGTCGCGACGTCGAGGTGCCGATGGATGTGTACAAAGCAGTAACAGTGTTCTCGACTCTCATCGCAGTCCTGTTCGTTGTTGTGGGATTCGTCGTTCTTGACGAAGCGACCCAGCGGGCAACTGCCGCGCCCGAGGAAGTGAATATCATCCTTGCCGTGGTCGGGCTTGGCACTATCGCGCTTGGTGCAGGGACCTATGCCTTTTCCACGCGGTTCCGTGCTGCGGAGATGGGAAACCCTAAAGACGGCGCTGACTAACCACCGATAATGGCAGACGAATTCGCTAAGGGCTTCACGATCCTCATTACGGCAGGGCTGGCGTGGCTGACCCTCGCGGGCTGGTACAATACGCCGAGCTTCGAGGGTCAACAGCTCACAGCCGCGGACCCGACGTCCGGGCTGACAGTGTATGATACGGCAGCGCTCGTATTGAAAGACGCACTGTTCTGGTTCGCTGTCTTAGGGTTCGTCACCTTCGTGTTCGTCATTCCAATCGTTCGCAAGGCTCGCGAGGCCTACGAGGGGCGCCCGGAGATCCCAGAGTAGTCTCTGGCCTGCATCCCCACCCTTTTTCTCCAGCGGTGTGACGCCATGATATGGCCCCTGTCGTCGGTATTGTTGGCGCGGACTACGCACAAGCGGTGCGTAGAGCCGGCGGTGAGCCGCTCGTCGGCGAGCCCGGCGAGGTCGTCACCGCGGTGCCCGACGCGGTGGTTGCGGTCGGCGAGTCGGCGCTATGTGCTCTCGTCACCGCGGGTGTCGAAGCGCCGATTCTCCCTGTTGACATCGGCCCTGGCATCTCCTCAGTGCCGGTGGCCGATCTCAAGGCGGCACTCGAGGCCCTGGTCGCAGGAGAGTACCTCCCGACTGAGCGGCCAGTCCTCACGGCCGATGACGGCACGCGGGCGCTGTTCGAGTGCATGCTCGTAACTGCGGAGCCGGCGCGGATCTCCGAGTACACTATCACCAGCGGTGGCGACCACGTGGCGACGTTCCGGGCAGACGGCGTCGTTGTCGCAACGCCGGCTGGCTCGCACGGCTACGCGCGGCGCGCCGATGGTCCGGTCGTCGCACCCGGGACAGGTGTAGTAACCGTTGTCCCCGTGGCGCCATTCTCTACGGAGGCCGACAACTGGGTCGTCACGCCGGAACAGCTTCGACTCACCGTCGAACGTGACGAGGCGCCCGTCGACCTGCTCGCCGATGACCGGGTTGTCGGTGAGGTGACGGCCGGTGACCCGATCGAATTCAATGCGGCAGAGCGAGTCAGCGTCGCTGTCGTCGCCGAGAGCGCCGGGCCGTTCACTTAGCGGGTCGGGTCGACCCCGCGCCGGTCGATTGGAAAGGGCTTAGTGGGGCGGGCGCCGACCCGCGGATATGGAACATTTCGTGTCGCTGTTCGGCCCCATCGACGCGATCCTCGCCCGCTCGCTTGGCCCGGCTCCGGTGATCGCGTATCTCCTACTGGGCTTGTTGGTGACCAACATGCTCGGCCGCGGACTTGAACACCGTCAACATCGGGCTCAGGCCGAGTCCGGCGACTGGAGAGATATCACGCGCCATCCGCTGCGCGTCGCGACCAGCTTTCTGCTTGTCGTCGGCTCATTCTACTATCTCACCGTCGAACCTCACGGAGGGATGGTGTTCTCGGTGCTGTTTTTGGGCGTGTTCATCACCGACTTGTTTGAGTTCGAGTCCCGGCAGGTTGAGGTGCGAAACGATCGATCGCTTGACGCGCCGAAAGGCGCTATCGCCGCATCCGTGCTCGCACTGCTGTACATCCTGTATCAAACACTGTTTTTCGTCATCGCACCGGTCTGGAACGCCGTTGTCTGAGGCTGCGCTCTGTCCTCGCATCGATTCGCGTCCGGTCCGATCAGCCCAGCACCGCAGTAGCCTCTTGCCCAGGGAACCACCAGGTAGGTAACGTGGGCTACGACGCCGCTTTTGACGGTCAGGGTCGGCCGCTTCACATAACCGTCGTTCGTGAGCTACAAACATCTCGAGGGAGGATAGCTCAGCCGGAGCACCCCCAACGTGGGTAGTTCACAGGGGATCTGAG
>CAYZJQ010000099.1:2724-9316 GCA_964478805.1 uncultured Halobacteriales archaeon
GTATTGCTGGCGACTGATTGCCCGGAGTCCACATCAAACTCCCACCCGCAACGAACCGAGGCGCGTCTGCGCAGAGGGAGCAGGATGGAGTGGTCTACGCGTCGCCAAACGGCCAGTCGCCGGTCACTTTCATCCCCTCCGCGAGGTCCTGCTCCTCGAGTTCAGCAGCGATATCTGCGGTGTCGCGGTGGGCCACGTCAAACGCGGTGCTCGCAAGGTCGACAGCAAGGTCGGTGAGCACGACCGCCTGTTCGCGGAGATCACGTTTCTCGAGCTTATCGAGGGTGTCAGCCCGGGTGTGACCCCAGCCGCGGCCTTCGTCACCTGTTTCCGAGTAGACGTGATAGCCGGGAACGCCTTGTTCGACGAAAGGCCAGTGATCCGAGTGCGGCCCATGGTGGGGGTTTGCGGTGAACGGGTGGTCAAGCCGGTCGGCGACTGCCTCAACGGCCTCACGGAGTTCGGGGAAGCCGTGGGTATAAGCGGCAAGGTCGCGACCGCGGACAACACCGTCGAAATTGAGAACGGCTTTCACTGAATCGAGATCGCAATCGTCGGCAAGGAACGCCGACCCTTCAAGGCCCACCTCCTCAGCGCCGAAGCAGACGAACTCGACGCGGGTGTCCAGTTCGGCCTCACGGGCTGCAAGTGCCTTCGCTACCTCGACGACCATTGCGGTGCCGGCGCCGTTATCCATCGCCCCAACGGCAATATCATGGGCGTCGACATGGCTCGTTACGAGCACGGCTTCGTCGGTGTCGGGGCCCAGCTCCGCGTGGACGTTCTGGCTCGACGCGTCGTCGGGTGCAGCCTCAATGTCGACGGTCACACCAAGGCGGTCGCCGACGTACCGACGCGCGAGCGTCGCCCCGACTTCTTTTGAGACGCCGACAGCGGGGATGTCGCCTATCGGACGGGCCTCCGTCCCGACGCTCCCCGTCGGCGCGAGGCACCCCTCGACGTGGTTCTTGAACACGAAGGCCGCAGCGCCCTCCTCGACGGCATAATAATATTTTTCTCGCCGGTGGATGAATCGGTCGTACCAGGAAGGAACGTTCGTCGCACACATTACGACTTTGCCCTGAAGATCGTGCTGTTCGAAGTCCTCAGGGAGCCCGTATCCGAGGTCGACCAGTTCGCCGGTCACCTCGTCGCCCGGAGAGCGCGGGAGAGCGATACACTCCAGCCGCTCCTCGCCGGTCTTGATGACTGACGAGCCACGGGTCCACCCCTGCACATCGAACGACTCGAGACGAGCGTTGCGGGCGTGTTCGGCGAGCGCGTCACGAGTTGCCCGCGCCCCGGCAAGTTCGCCGTCGGAGCCAGCCATGCGGTCGCCGACATCCACGAGTCGCTCGAGATGCGTCCAACCGGTATCGGAGGTGAACGTTGCCCCGATCCAATCTGTGTCCATATGTTTGCCGCGAGCCCCCAGGGAAAAGGGGTTTTCATCGCGGGGTGACGTTCCCTCCGACCGCCCGCGTTTAAGTAGCGGCTGGCCTCAGCGACAGTATGGACGTGAGCGACCTGTCGTACGACCTTGAGTTGTTATGCGAGCTGACCGAAACCAGCGGCGTCCCCGGCTATGAGGACCGCGTGCGCGAGATCGTCCGTCGCGAATTCAAGGGGAACGTCGACGGGGTTCGCTCCGACGGGATGGGCAACATTGTCGGCACCATCGAGGGAGAGACCGACCGCTCGGTCGTTGTCGCGGGCCACATGGATGAGATCGGCTTCATGGTTCGCCACGTCACTGACGAGGGGTTCCTCCAGCTGGATGCTCTTGGCGGCTGGGACGCCCGCGTATTGAAAGCACAGCGGGTGACGGTCCACACCGATGCGGGGGACCTCCGGGGACTCATTGGAAGCCCACCGCCGCACACAATGGACGAGGATGAGAAGGACGGACCCGACGATGTGGCCGACGTCCACGTCGACCTCGGGCTGCCGGCTGAATCGGTTAACGAGCGCGTCGCAGTGGGCGACCTCGTGACAACGCGTCAGTCGACGGAGTTGGTCGGCGATCATATCACCGGCAAGGCCCTCGACAACCGGGCATCAGTGTTCGCGCTTATCGAGGCAGCACGCCGGCTCGAGGAACCGGCGGCTACGGTCCACCTCGCGGCGACTGTTCAAGAGGAGGTCGGGCTTCGCGGAGCGAAGGCGCTCGGCGTTGACGTTGCGGCGGATGTGGCACTGGGGCTCGACACTACAGTCGCCAACGACGTGCCCGGGTTCGAGGCCGGCGACCAGGTTACCCGATTAGGCGATGGAGCTGGTATCAAGCTCAAAGATTCCTCTGCCATCGCCAATCCGAAGCTCCACCGTCGGCTCCGGAAGCTCGCTGAGCAGCGCGATATCACTCACCAGTTGGAGGTCCTCCCGGCAGGCGGGACGGACACCGCAGGACTCCAATTTGCCGGCGGCGCGACACCGGCCGGGGCGATTTCGATCCCGACGCGGTATCTCCACACAGTGACTGAAAGCATCCACCACGCAGACCTAGCAGCCGTCGTCAACCTCCTTGTCGCATTTCTTGAGACGGAAGAGCCGGAGATAGATTACACGCTGTAGCTGAGCAAGTGCCGAAGCGGAAGCTTCAGGGGCGGCGGTTGCCAACCCAAATTATGGACAGCGACGACAGCGCCGTCAGCAGACGCGGCTTCCTGCGTGTCGCCGCCGGCGCAGGTGCCGCGAGCGGGGTCGTCGGCGCCGCGGCCGCACAGGAGGAGACGCCGACCACAACCCCGGACGGCAACACAACGGCCACCACGGCTAGTAACGAAACCGCGACGCCGGGGAGTGAAGAGACGGCGACACCGGGCGGCGGTGGCGGAGGCTCCGAAGAGGTCATCGTCGGTCCTGGTGGGAATCTGGTCTACGAGCCGGAGGATCTGCAAGTGACTCCGGGGACGACGGTCAACTTCGTCTGGGACTCCGATGGTCACAACGTCGTTCCGGACTCACAGCCGGAAGGCGCTGATTGGGATGGCACCGGCGACGCCTCGCAGTTGTTCGACACCGGCTATGAGTACAGCCACACCTTCGAGACACTGGGCACGTATGAATACGTCTGTACACCACACGCGTCGGCAGGGATGGTCGGGACGATAGAGGTTGTCGAGTCGATCTCTACGCCAGCGCCGGCTTCGGGGCCGCCAGAAATCCCGGACAGTGCCAAAACGCTCGGCATCGCAGCAACTATCGGGATGGCCTCAACGCTCGGGCTGGCATACTTCCTGATGCGCTTTGGCGGCGACTACGAGGAGTCCTGAGCGGTTACACGGAGTCGGGGCGCGTCGTTATTGTGAGTTCGATGTCGCGCCGGCGTCCTTCGATATCCGCGACCGCACGCCGCACGACCCGCTCGGCCTCTGATTGAATCTTCGGTTTCGCCTTTTCGATGACCCAGCTCCACGAGACGAGGCTTGGCAACGAGATAGCGTCGGTGTCCGCTGATTCGGGGGCGAACTCGGCCCGGAACGTTACACGCGAGGCGGCAGTCTGGCCCTCGGGCGCGTCTGCCTCCTCGACCAGCCAGTAGCCACGGGCATCGATATCTTTCGTCAGCTCCCAGTCGATGCGTTCGGGCGGGTCGAACCCAGTCACTCGCGAGCGCGCTGTATACGAGAGCTTCCACCACGCGAACCGGAGCTCGTACTCCGTTCCTTCCTCCCCGTCGCCGAACCCCTTTACCGACTCGAGGTACTTTGAGTATCGCGCGTAGCCGGGAAAGTCACGGAGAAACGCAAACACCTCGTCGCGCGGCGCGTATACGAGCGTCGTGAGTTCGACTGCGTCCACACTCAACTCTCGGCCGACCGTTCCCTAAGCGTTCCGGGCCCCCGGCTTCACGACGCCGAATCGTTGATTAGCGCCGCCGTCCGACACCAAACATGAGTCTTCTTGCGGACACGAACGTCGTGCTCGGCGTTTCAGGGTCAATCGCCGCGGTGAAAACCGTCGAGCTAGCCCACGAGCTCCGGCGGGAAGGTGCCGCGGTGCGCGCGGTCATGTCTGACAGCGCGCGTGGCATCGTCCATCCGTGGGCGCTGGAGTTCGCCACCGAACAGGACGTCGTTACGGAGATCACCGGCGCGGTTGAACATGTGGAGCTGTTCGGGGCTGACGGATGGGCCGATGTCTTTCTCGTCGCGCCGGCTACCGCGAACACGGTCGGAAAGATCGCCGCCGCTGTCGACGACACCCCGGTCACCACCTGCGCGACCGTCGCACTCGGGCAGGGCGTCCCGATGGTCGTTGCGCCGGCGATGCATGAACCGATGTACGACCACCCGGGCGTGCTTGGGGCGCTCGACACACTAGAGTCATGGGGCGTCACCTTCGTTGATCCCCGTGTCGAGGAGGGAAAGGCCAAGATCGCGACCGAGGCAGCCACGGTGACCGAGACGGCCCGTGTGGTCGACCCGTCACCGCTCAGCGGCAAGCAGGTCATTGTCACCAGCGGTGCGACGAGTGAGGCCGTCGACCCGGTGCGGACGCTGACAAACCGGGCCTCTGGACGAACGGGGCGGGCGATCGCGCGGGCTTGTTACGCCCATGGGGCGGAGGTAACGCTGCTTCACGATGGCCCAGACGTCCCGTACGCACAGGTAAGACAGGTCGAGTCAGCGGCCGAAATGACCGAGGCAGCGGTCAAAGCGGCAGCCGACGCGGACGCACTCGTCTCTGCGGCGGCAATCTCTGATTATACCGTCGACACGGCACCGCGAAAGATTCGGTCAGGTGAGGAGCGGACGCTTACCCTCCGACCGACGCCTAAACTACTCGATACGGTGCGTGAGGCTGCCCCTGAATTAACCATTGTTGGGTTCAAACTTGAGACGGACGGCGACGATGAAACTCTCGTCACACGAGCGCGCGAACAGCGCGAACGGGCCGGCCTCGCCTTCGTCGTCGCGAACCGAGCGGAGGCCCTGACTGGTGATGAGACGCGGGCGCTGTTCGTGGGGGCGGAGTCCGTCGAAGAGTACGCTGGCGAAAAAACCGGGCTGGGGCTGCGAGTCGCGGAGAAGCTGGCCATCGCGCTTGATTAATCCTGCGTCGGATCGTCGACATCCTCACTGGTGCCGCCTGGCCACTGCGCACCGCTTGCAAACCCGATACCCGTCTGCTGAGCACAACCGCTGATCATGTGTGTATCGGACGGTGTAGTACAGAGGCTACCGACGACAGCAGTAGCAGGGAACAGCCAGAACAGACTCTCAATGTGCGCGATTGTGGCGGCTATCGCACAGAGAGAGAGAATTTCCTCGTTGACATGCTTCTCCGCCTGACGTCGGAAGAATCCCGACCGCGTTTGAGAAATAACAAGGATAACGGAGTTTGGTTGTATATTTCCACGTGGAGGACCAGGAATTCTCGGTCGCAAACTCACCGTGCGATGCCCAACGGGCGTGGGACAGCCGGTGTTTTCACATCGTGAAAACACTCGGAGTTAGTATATAAATAGCTGCAATAGACTAAATCCGAGCGTCCCGGGCGGCCGGGGGGACCGCCTGCGGGAAGTACGGGACGCTCGGTATATGAATCGAAATCCGCCTGCAATCCGAGCGAAGTATTGCGGCTAACCGGTTGCCCCCGTTCATGTTGTCAGTCGCGATCATCCTCACCACCGCTACTGTCAGTGGCGTGGCCAGTGTTGATTATATCGAGTTTGCACGGGCGGACCCCGCTGAACTCAACGTTCATCCTTGTGCGGTCTGGGCAACCACGATGACCACTGGACTCGAACGAAACGAAAACGGCCACGGCGACCACCTCCCAGACAGGGGTGTGTGTCGGTTATTAAGTTCAACCGACATACCCTCGGCGAACAACTGAGCAGGAAGGGTGAGCAGAGGAGAACCTGTTCACATGACGATAGAGACGACCTCCAAGTCATTGCTCGTGGGTGCGCCGCTTTTTATCGGTTACAGCCGGCCCCGGTCGTCGGGGGAGTCGTCAGGTTTTACCCCCCGCCTGCCGCACCGGCAGCATGGACCAACTGGAACGATCTCTCCACGACGCACCCATCATCGAGAAGGACGGCTATCATTACTTCGTCCACCCCATCTCCGACGGGGTCCCGATGTTGGAGCCGTCGCTGCTGCGCGAGATCGTGATCAAAATTATTCGCAAGGCGAACCTTGAGGACGTTGATAAGATCGTCACGCCGGCGGCGATGGGTATCCACATCTCCACCGCTGTTTCGCTGATGACGGATATTCCGCTCGTTGTCATCCGGAAACGTGAATATGGGCTGAAAGGGGAGACTCCACTGTTCCAGCAAACGGGGTACGCAGAGTCGCAGATGTACATCAACGACGTGGAGGCTGGCGACCGTGTGCTGGTACTCGACGATGTGCTCTCGACCGGCGGAACGCTCTCGGCCATTGTCGATGCACTCGACGATATCGGCGCCGAGATCGTCGACGTCGTCGCGGTCATCAAGAAGGTGGGCGGCGAGAACCGACTCAACGACACGGGCTATGCCGCGAAGACGCTCATCAACGTGGACGTAGAAGACGGCGAGGTCGTCGTAGTGGACCCCCGCGGCGACGACTAACGCCGGCCTCTGAGAATCAGAATC
>CAYZJQ010000100.1:0-9307 GCA_964478805.1 uncultured Halobacteriales archaeon
CGCTGTCCGTCGGGGCGTACGACCTCGACCACGAGAGCGAGGGGTGTGCGGTGGTGACGCGGTGGGGCGAGGACCACGCCGTGTTCTGCAAGCTCCACCGCCGCGGCGACGAGCGGGTCCGCAACCAGCTCCTGTTCCGCGACTACCTCCGCGAGACGCCGGCGGCCCGCCGGCGGTACGAGGCGGTCAAGCGGGAGGCCCACGCCGAACACCCAGAAGGTGCGAGCGAGTACACCGCCGCGAAGCATGAGGTGGTCACGGAGCTACTGGGCGAGGCCCGCGAGCGTGGCTACGGCGCCGACCTGCCCGGGTTCGCGTAGCCCTCAGCCGGAGCCTGACGGGAGCGAGGAGGGTCAGTCGGCGTACTCCTCGGTCACGTCCTCAAGAGTGACGTGACCCTCAGGGACGCGGTATGCGATGACGACTTCGCGGTCGGCGTCGGCCGCATTGACAGTTTTGTCGACCGCATAGCCGACATAGGTGCACGAATCGCGCGTGAACTCCACCGTCGAGTAGCCCCAGTTGTGCGAGTCAAAGAACTCGATGTGGGGGTTCATCGCGGGAATCAGCCACGACAGCAACGGTTCGGTGAGCCGCTTGCGCCACCCCCGCGTCAAGTGGAGCGCTTCAGCGACGTTCAGCGACGTTGTCGCGGGCGTCATGAACTCAACCCCCAGCCGCTCGCCGGTGGCGACGCCCGCCCCGCCCGACACGCGCCCCGGATATGCAGAGCGTTTGTACGCTGCGATGTAACAGTGCATATCGCCGGTGAGCGTAACGAAGTTGTCAACCTCCGCCTCGGCGAGCCGCTCGCTGATCTGCTGGCGCTCGCGGGTGTAACCGTCCCAGCCGCCCTGGACCGGATAGACGGAGAGTGGCCCCGAGCCCAGTCGAAACGGGACGGTGAGCACCTCGTCGGCCCAGACGGTCCAGATCGCTGTCGAGGACGTGAGGGTGTCGAGCAGCCACTCGCGCTGTTCGGTGCCAAGCATCGTTCGGCCTGGCGGCTCGCGGTGTGGCCCCACCTCGTCGACGGTGGGGATGACCTCGCGAGGCGGATCGCGGAACAGCCGCTCGTCGGTCATCGCGAGGTTGACGAGGTCGCCGAAGGCGAACGACCGCCACAGGCGAAACCGGTCCTGTAAGCAGTCACCGTTCGGGTCGTACTCCACGCGGGCAGGCATATGCTCCCACCAGGCATGCATCGCATCGGCGATAAGCTCGCGCATGAACTCGGGATCGTCGCTCTTCGGGTGGTCGCCCGCTGGGGCGTCCGTCCGTGAGTCCCAGTACACGTCGTTGACCATCTCGTGGTCGTCCCACCCAGCGATGAGCGTGTGCTCTTCTAAGGCCCGCTGGAGGAACCGGTCGGATCGGTACTGCCGGTAGAGGTAGCGGTAGTCGTCGAGCCCCCACACCCGGTCGCGACCGCTGGGGAAGGAGAGCTCGCGGCCGTCGTACTCGTACGAGCCGAACCCCTTGAAGTCGCCAGCGTCGGACTCGTAGATGAAATCGCCGACGTGGATGATGAAGTCGACGTCCTCGTCGGCGACGTAGCCCAGCGCGGGGTAGTAGCCGTTGAGGAAGTTCTGACACGCGAGTACGGCGAAGGAGACAGAGTCAGGACTTGCGTCCTCGCGGGGGAGCGTCCGGCAGGTGCCCACCCGCGAGGCGGTGCCGTTGTAGACGAACCGGTAGCGGTACTCGGTGTCCGACGCGAGGTGGCCGTCGAGGTCGACCTTCACCGTGTGGTCGTGGGCGGCGATGGAGGCTGCGTCCGTGACGACGCCGTCGTACACGATGTCCTCGAAGTCGGCGTCACGAGCGACCTGCACCCCGAGTGGCACGTCGGGGTCGAAGTGGTCGGGGCCCACCCGCGTCCAGAGGATGACGCCGGTCGGGGTCGGCCCGCCGCTCGCCACCGACTGCGGGAAGGTCGCGTCGGGGTCGGCCTCAGGGTCGACGGCGAACACGTCGGCGTCGCTCGCCGCCTCAAGATCGGTCGCGAGCGACAGGTCGTGTCCCTCGAGTTCCGAGAGGAGTTCGCCGTGGTCGTCGTCGCCCCGCTTTGGTTCGTCGCGGCCCCCGAGGTCGGTCATCGGCAATGGTTCACGTCGAGCCTATATGCGGATTGTGGCCGACGCCAGCTCGGTGACGGAGCTCTGCTGTGCTCGCGGCGTCGTGTTCCGCCCGTCGGTGACAAGCCGGGCACAGACAGACGACGTTGTCGAGGGTGTGCGCGTCGGCGACCGTCGTCACCGGGGGTTCGAGAAATCGCCGGACCGGGACGATGTGGTGAACGTCCGGGTCCCGGTCGAGGTCGTCCCTGTCGGCCCCGCACAGGACACACGCGTAGTCGTCGCGTTCGAGCGCTCGCTCGCGCACCTGTTGTCTGCCGGGTCCATACGCACCGGTTGGGCCGCCACTCCAGTTCGGGTGTCCCTCACCGCTGTACTCATTTGACAGCCACGCTGCGCGACACTCGTTGCTACACAACGTCGCCCCGTCACCGACGTTGCTCGGATACCGTTCGAAACGACACCCGCAGACATCACAGGAGAGCGTGCGCTTCCCGCCAGCGTAGTTCGGGTTTGCCGCTCCCGCGAGCGCGGGTGGGTCCCGCCACTCCGTCGCGGCGACGCAAGCGGGACAGAGCCGACCAGCCTTCTCCGAGGGGTAGTACTCGAACGCGTCGCCACACTGCTCACACTCGGTCGTCTCCTTTGCGCCGCTATAGTTGGGATTGTTCGCTCCGGTGTGGTCGAGGTTTCGGCACTCCTCCCGACACGCCTCGGAGCAATACTTTCGGGGATGTCCGCAGTAGAATCGCTCGCCACACCGTTCATACTCGCGGTTCGGGAGCGACTCGCCGTGGGCTGACTGGTGGTAGACGCGGAGTTTCTACCGCGAATCGCGAGGGGCTCCGCACGTCGGATATCCGGCCATAGCCCAGGAGCCTTCGCAATCGGTATAAAAGGTCAGTTGTGGCAGGTTTGTTATATTATATCGGTGAAGTAGCCATAGTGGCACTCTACAGGCGTGAAAGAACAGACGAAAAGTGTCAGTCCAGGTGCGAGAATCGAACCCGCGTCTCAGCCTCCACAAGGCTGAAGGATAGTCCACTACCCCAACCCGGACACATCTCTTCGTAGCCTATCGGTATTTGAATACCTTACGGAACGCCCCCCGCCCCTACTCCGCCAGCGCGTCCGCGAGCGCCTCGGCTGGGTGAGTCGGCTCGGCGTCGATCTCGGCCAACTGCGACCGGCAGGAGGCGCCGGGAGCGACGACCCGGTCGCCGGGGCTGTCGGTGACCTGTTCGAAGAGGATCTCGCCGACGGCCATGCTCATTGAGTGGTGTTCCGCTTCATACCCAAAGGAGCCAGCCATCCCACAGCAAGTGGAGTCAAGCGGGTCCACGGCGTAGCCGGCGCGACGCAGAACGCCAACCGCATGGTGGTCCTTCTTTTCGGCTTTCTGGTGACAGTGGCCGTGGTATGTCACGTGTTCATTGCCGGCCCACTCGATCCCGTTGTCGAGCTGAAACGCGTCGAGATACTCACAGAGGCCGTAGCTGTTGGCCGCGACGGTCTCGGTGGCCATGCGTGCCTTATGACCCGAGGGCACCAGGTCGAGCGCATCTGACTGGAACATCACGGCGTCGGAGGGCTCGATGAGGACGACGTCTTTCCCCGACGCGACGTGGGGGGCGAGGGCACGGCTGTTCTCGACGACCTCCGCCCGCGCCTTGTCGAGGAAACCAAGCGAATGAGCCGCCCGGCCCGAGTCGCGGACATCGGCGAGTTCGACACGGACGCCGGCGGCCTCAAGCACCCGGACGGCGGCCTTCCCTGCCGCAGGGTGGTTGTAGTTGGTGTAAGTGTCCGGAAAGAGGACGGCCGTCCGCTCGGCTTCGGTCGGGCCGACCGTCGTCCCCCGCGCGGTGAACCACTCGGTGAAGCTCTTCGGGGCGAACGTCGGAAGGTCGCGGTCGGCGGCGATGCCGAGCGTCCGTTCCATAACCGTGCGGGCGCCGGGGACCGCGGTCGCGAGGTTCGATAACGGCGCGAACGCGCTCCCCACCCGCGAGAGGGTGTCGATGTTTGCGAACATGCGGTCGCGGAGGTCGGCGCCGTTCGCCTGATGATCAGCGTGCTGGATTTCGGCCTTGAGCTTGGCGAGATCAACGCCGGATGGGCAGTCCACCTTGCAGCCCTTGCAGCCGACGCAGAGGTCGAGCACCTCGGTTCCGAACTCTGGGTCGAGCAGCTCGTCCTCGTCAAGGTCACCCGACATCGCGGCCCGGAGCATGTTCGCCCGGCCTCTGGTGGACTGGATCTCCTCGTCGGCGGCGCGGTAGGTCGGACACATCACGCCGCCGGTCGTGGACTGGTCCCCGCGACAGCCGCCGCAGCCGTGACACAGCTCCACCATTCCCTCGAAGCCGTTCTCGTTGGCCCACTCAAGCGCGGGGTCGAAGCGGGCGTCGAACTCGTAGCTCGGCGCAAAGCGGAGGTTCTCGGTCATCTCGTGGTCGCCACAGACGGTACCGGGATTGAGCAGCCAATCGGGGTCGAACGCGGTCTTCAGCTCCCGGAAAACACCCCAGAGCCGCTCGCCGTACAGCTTTCGGTTCCATTGGGTGCGCGCACGACCGTCGCCATGTTCTCCGGACACGGAGCCGCCGTACTCAACGACGAGGTCGGTTACGGCGTCGGCGATACCTTCCATCTGCTCGACGCCGTCGAGTGTCTTCGTATTCACAAGCGGGCGGACATGGAGCACGCCCGGGCCGGCGTGAGCATAAAACGAGGCGAAGGTGTCGTGGTCGGCAAGCACCTGCTGAAAGTCGGCGACATACTCGGGGAGTCGCTCGGCAGGGACGGCACAGTCCTCAATAAAAGAGATGTGCTTAGCGTCAGAGGTCCGCGAGAGGAGGATAGGAAGACCGGCCTTGCGCATCTTCCAGAACTTCGCACGGGTGTCGGCATCGTGGGCTTCCATCGCGCTAGTGGCGGCCCGCCGCTTCTCGGTCCGGACGCGGTCGTCCGTCGGGTCGGCCTCGGTCTCCTCACTTGATGTTCGGTCGGCGGCCAGATTGGCGACCTGCCGGCGACCGTGGGCGTCGTCCTCAGCGTAGAATTCCACCAGAAGCACCGAGTCTGTCCCGTCGGGGAGCAGCCCGACCACGCCCGCGAACTCGGGGGTGTCGCGCGCCAGCCCGAGCAGGGTGTCGTCCATCACCTCGACGGCACAGGGATCGTGCTCGAGGATGGGTGCGACGTCCTCCATCGCGTCGAGCAGCGAGTCGTACGTCAGGAGCGCGACGGCCTTCGTCTCCGGGACGGACTCCAGCGAGATGGTCGCCTCGGTGATCACGGCGAGCGTCCCCTCGCTGCCGGCGAGCAGGCGCGCAAGGTTCACCGTCCCGGCCTCGCTCTCGGGATCAGTCCCAGTCCCATCCGGGAGCGGGCGCGTCCCGCGGTAGTCCTCAAGGAGAGCGTCGAGGTTGTAGCCCGAGACGTTCCGCTTGAGATCCGGGTAGCGGGCGTCCACCTCGGCGGCCTCTTCGTCAATAACGCGCACAACGGCAGCATGAATACGAGGGAGCAGCGCGTCGGCATCGGGATCGGCCGTCTCTCGGAGGTCGTCGACCGCGACCTCGCCGAACTGGGTGACCGTACCGTCCGCGAGAACGGCTTCGACCTCCTCAAGATAGTAGTCGGTCTTCCCGTAGACGAGCGAGTGTGAGCCGGTGGAGTTGTTGCCGATGGCACCGCCGAGGACGCTCTTGTCGCCCCACGCCGGGTCGGGACCAAACTTCAGGTTATGTGCACCCGCGGCCTCGTTTAGCTTGCCGATGGTGACGCCTGGGGCCGCAGTTGCCCGTTTCGCCTCGGGATCGATCCGGTGGATACCGTCCATATAGCGCGTGAAATCGAGGACGACGGCCTCGTTGACCGACTGCCCCGCGAGCGAGGTACCGCCGCCGCGCGGGAGCACCGGAATCTCCTCGCCGGCACAGTATTCGACGACGGCGGCCACGTCTGTGGTCGAGCGTGGGAAGACGACGCCGACCGGGAGTTGTTCATACGCACTGGCGTCGGTCGCGTACAGCTGCCGCGAGTAGTCGTCGAACCGCACGTCGCCGTCCACCAGCCGTTCGAGGTCGGCGACCAGCTCCGGTCGCTCGACGTCGCCACCGGCGTAGTCGTACCCTGCGGCCGGGTCGCCGGCTGGGTCCTGCTCTCGGCTTGCCATTGACACCTACTCCGGCCGCGGGACAATAAACGCCCGCACGACGGCAGCGCGTGGCGCTGAGGAGCGCAACGCTTTCGACCATCCCCCGCCTTCTCCTGACAAGCGTGGCTATTACGGACAAAATCTACCTGAAAAACCACCGGCAAATCGCCTCGCAGCTAGATACCTCTATTCCAAAGGGGGCGTTCTCGGGAGCGACGCTCGACCTCCTGTTTCAGGGAGAGCAACTCGCGGACCTCGACGATGCCACGCAGGAGCGCGTCCTCGACTTCGCGACGGACTTCCTCGATTGCGACTGCCAATCGAATCCCCACTGCGGCCACCCTGAGCGGAAGTTCGTCCGCTATCTGCTCGGCCTCCGCGAGCAGGGGCTCGGTCCCGACGCCATTGTCGACGTGATGGGCGACGACTACATGCTGTACGCGTACCCGGGCGACGTGCTCTCGTTTCTCGACGACGCCGTTCGCGCGCTGGAGGCGGTCGAGGAGCTCGCCGACGTAGACGGGCACGAGGACGCGGCGCGGGAGGCGCGCGAGCGAAAGCGGATGCTCTCCGGGTAATCGTGGGCACCTGCCGCGCTAGTTACCTCAGCGGCCGAGAACAGAACGAGCGTCTCAGCCGAGCCGAAACGACGGCTCCTCCTCGTCGCTCTCCCCGTCGAGGTCCTCAAGCTGGATGACATCCTCGTTGTCGTCGTCTTCGACCTGCTGGGAGAGCTTCGTCACGTACCGTTTGTACTCATCGAGCTGCTCGCGGAGGTGTTCGGCCTCCAGTTCGAGTCGCTCGTGCTCGCGGACAAAGCTCTTTGGCACCTCGACCTTCGGCGGGAACGACTCAGTGCCCGAAGAGGATGAGGAGCCGGAGCCGTTGATCTCGTGTTCGGGGACGACTTGGACCTTACCGTCGTGGGCAACGAGCGTCTCGACATAATCGCGGAAGACCGCCGAGAGGGAGATGTCGCGCTCCTCCGCGATCTCCCGGAGGGTCTCGAACGAGTCCTCGTTGACCCGGAAGGAGATGGTCTTGTTCTTGTTGCCCATCGTGCTAGCTGGTTGGAGCGTGTAGGATTATAAACGTTCGTCAGACGCTCGCACGCCGTCGGGCACGAACGCTTTTACACTGGGGTGGCGAAGAGCGTCGAATGACCTACGCGCGGCTCGGCCTCTCTCTCCGCGGTGTGGACGACCGCGTCGCCACGTTCCGCGGCCGTCGACGGGGTGGTCCATCTCTCGGCCGTCACCGCCGGCGACCTGGCCGATGACCGCCGTTGTTTTCTGGGGGCTCGTCGTGCTCGCAACGCTCACCAGCCTCGCAACCGCGTGGGCGCTCGGCGCGAACAGTAACTCACCGCCGTTCGCGCCCGCCATCGGCGCCAACGCCATCTCGACGATGCGCGCCGCCTTCCTCATCGGTATCCTCGCGGCGCTCGGCGCGCTCACTCAGGGCGGCAGCATCTCGGAAACGGTCGGCGCGGGCCTCATTGATGGCGTCGCGTTCACGTCGTTGGCGGCGACGGCCGGCCTGCTGACCGCGACCCTGTTCATGGCCTTCGGCGTCTACACCGGCTATCCTGTCCCCGCCGCCTTCGCCACCACCGGCGCGATGGTCGGCGTCGGACTGTCGCTCGGCGGCGCGCCCGCAATCGAGACCTACCAGCGCATCGCGCTGTTTTGGGCGCTCGTTCCGCCCGTCTCCGGCGGACTGGCGTATCTCACAGCGACGCTGTTGCGCCGTGACGACGTGCCTGAGACGGTCGGGGTCCCCCTGCTCGCGGCCGTCGTTGGCGGGATTGTCGCCAACGTCCGCCTCAGTGTCATTCCCGCCGCGACCGGCGACCAGGGATCGGTCGCGGCCTTCGTCGCGGAACTGGTCGGCGCGCCCACCGTCGCCGGGGTCAGCGTCGTCGCCGTCGCCGCGACGCTTGCCGCCGCCGCCGGGAGCTTCGTGTTCATCCGCCGGCGCACGCAGGCCTCCGTCGAGGGCGGCGTCCGGACGTTCCTTGTCCTGCTCGGGAGTGTTGTGGCTTTCTCGAGTGGTGGGAGCCAAGTCGGACTCGCAACCGGGCCACTCGAGAATTTGTACCGTGCGGAACTCGGGCTGCCGGCCCTCGCGCTCCTCGCGCTCGGCGCAGTGGGCATCCTCGGCGGTGCATGGATGGGCGCGCCGCGCTTGCTCCAGGCGACCTCCCGCGAATACGCACAACTCGGCGTCCGCCGCTCCATCGCCGCGCTCGTCCCCGGGTTCATTATCGCACAACTCGCCATCGCGCTCGGCATCCCCATCTCGTTCAACAACATCATTATCTCCGGCGTCATCGGGGGCGGCCTCGCCGGCGGCTCCGCAGGCGTCTCTCGCCGGAAGATCGGCGTCACGGTCGGGTTCTGGCTACTCACGCTCGGTACCTCTGTCGTCATCGGATTCGGTCTTTACCGAGCGTTTGCGACGGTGCTGGGCGGGTAAGACTAGCGGACGACGGTCACCGTCACCGGCACCTCACCAACGACCTTCGTGGCGACGGTGCCGAGCAGCCGGCGCGCGATGCCGCCGCGCGGGCCGCCGTGGCCGCCCATCACGACGTGGTCGACGTCGTAATGCTCGACGCAATCGACGATGGTGTCGGCGGGGTCGCCCGTCTCGACAGTGGCTCCGATGGTCCGGCCCGCCGCCGCGGCCCGCTCGCGCGCCCTCTCGACGACGCGGTCGGCACGCTCGCGGGCTGCCGCCTCGCGGTCGGGGTCGGCACCGATGACGCCGCCCTCGCTCATCGAACTATCGAGCGGCGTCACGACGTTTAGTACCGTCACCTGACAGTCGAAGGTCTCAAGCGCGTGTTCGAGGGCGTCGTCTGCCAACGGTGACCCGTCCAGCGGGACAAGTACGTGTGTCGGGGGCATACTCTCACTCGAGCGCGGAGGCTCAAGTAGGCGCACGGCTTCTCCCGAGCCGACGGCTCGGGTGGGTGGGAACAGGGGAACCGGGTGTGTACAGGCCGGTCCCGTCGCCGTGATGCCGTGATCTCGGCGTCTGCGGCGACTCTACGCTCGGC